>JAZSHD010000211.1:0-49441 GCA_045533055.1 Victivallaceae bacterium
AATTCGCCAGCGATTATAAAAAATTTACCAGCGTTGCGGGTAGGATCTTTCTCTTGGGGCAAATCCCCCGTTTGGGGTTGGAGTTTCTGGCGATCCTGCTGGCAATGGGGATTTTCTGCTGCATGGTTGCCGGAAATGTGGCAAGCGGTTCGATCGTGCTGAACTTTGCTTTACTTACTGCGGCAATGGCAAGAATATTGCCTTCTTTGAGCCGGATGCATTACAATCTGACCCGTCTGCGGCAAGTTGATAAACTTTTTGAATCGCTCTACAACGATTTGTGTGTGGAAAACAGTGCCGACAAAGTTGATTCCGCAGAGCATGATATTGCTTTGAAGGAGGCGTTGGAAATAAAAGATCTTGAATTTGCTTATTTGGATGGTAAAGTGGTTTTCAGTAAGTTCAACTGCCGTATTCCTGCACATACATCAGCTGCTGTCGTGGGAGCTACCGGCAGCGGCAAAACCACTTTGGCTGATTTGATCGTGGGGCTTTACCAGCCACAGCATGGCAGCATAACTTTTGACGGCGTTGATTGGAGCAAAAATCCGGAAAAAATCCGTGAAATTACCGCCTATGTACCGCAGTATGTATTTTTGATGGATGGTTCTATTAAAGAAAATATTGCTTTAGGTATGGAGTTGGAAAAAATAGATGAAGAAAAATTGCAGAAAGTCCTTGACCTTGCAAATTTAAGTGAATGGGTAAACTCGCTGCCGGAAAATGTCAATACCGCTGTCGGGGAAAATGGGGTCAGACTTTCCGGCGGTCAGCGACAGCGTTTGGGGATCGCCCGGGCGTTGTACCGGGAGCCGGAACTGCTGATATTGGACGAAGCAACCAGTGCTCTGGATAACGCCAGCGAAAACGCTGTAGTCGAGGCGTTGGAAACACTCCATGGTGCTGTAACCATGCTGGTGATCGCTCACCGGCAGAGTACCATTGAGCATTGTGAACAGATCATACACATCGGAGAGTGAGTTTCTGATATAAAAAATCTTGCAAGTAAAGAATTGTGCTGTTATATTATATAGTAATATGTTTTTAAGATGCAATACAGAGGTGTTCTGATGAAAAGTTTTCGTCGTGAATTGGTTATGCACATAAATAAACGCCGCGGTTTTGTCAATATCACCGGCGAAGTGGAAAAAGCCCTTAAAGAGTCCGGTATCCGGGAAGGCCTGGTACTGGTCAATGCCATGCACATAACTGCTTCGGTTTTTATCAACGATGATGAAGGCGGTCTGCACAATGACTTTGAGCGTTTTCTGGAACGCCTTGCTCCCGAAAAGCCCTATAATCAGTACGATCATAACGGTTACGAAGATAATGCTGATGCTCACTTGAAGCGTCAGATCATGGGGCGTGAAACAGTTGTGGCTGTAACCAACGGCAAGTTGGATTTCGGACCGTGGGAGCAGATTTTTTACGGCGAATTTGACGGCATGCGGGATAAACGGCTGCTGATAAAGATCATTGGCGAATAAAAAGTTTATAGGAGTAAAAATATTTTATGAGAGAAATATTCCGGATGCACAATGTGGATTCTCCGGCAGTGCGCCGTCAGCGCAAGTGGGTGCTTACCGCGGTAAATTTCTGGCACTCCCGCTGGGGAGAACGCAGTTTTCTTGCTGCATTGGCAATATTGATCGGTGTGTTTGCCGGTTTGGCAGAGGCTCTTTTGCATTGGATCGTGGAAAAACTGGGAAATTTTGTTCACAATATCCCCGAAATAATGAAAAATGCCGGTGCGGGAGCAGTTACCGGAATGATTATATTTGCATTGTTTCCGCTGATCGGGATGGTGCTTTCTTACATAGTTCAGAGAACATTGGGGGGAGCCAGATATGCCAAGAGTTTGAGTCCGCTTATATTGGCTCTGCACCGCAAAAGACCTACCATACCTTTAACTGAAACATTCTCGCACTTGCTCTCCAGTGCTTTGGCGGTGGGCTGCGGCGGTTCGGCGGGGCTGGAAGCTCCCAGCGTGCTGACCGGGGCTGCCATTGGTGCCAATACCGGGAGTTTCTTTTTTGTAGCTAAAAAACGGCGGGCTTTGCTGCTGGGCTGCGGAGCTTCGGCAGCCATTGCCGCTATCTTCGACAGCCCCATTGCCGGGGTGCTGTTTGCCGCGGAAGTATTGCTGCCGGAGTTCAGTGTTTCGGCACTGGTGCCGATGATAATGTCGTCGGCAGTGGCATCAGTTATATCGCAAAAGTTGATGCCCGATATGGAGTTTTTTCTGGCGGCAACTGATCCCTGGCGGTTCGATGCGGTACCATGCTATGTGCTCTGCGGGGTGGTTTGTGCCATGGTCGGGGTGTATGTAATAAAGACTGCGTATAAACTTTCCGGCGAGTTGAAGAAACGCCTCCGCAATCCCTGGACAAGACTTTTCACCTCCGGCGGCATACTCTGTTTGATATTGTGGTCATTGCCGGTACTCCGGGGGCAGGGGTATTGGTTTATTGAACGGCTTTTCGCCGGAGATATGGCTGGTTTGCGGGCAAGATCAACCTTCCTGAAGGCGTTGCCGGAAGGCGAATGGATCGTGCTTATATTGCTGGTTGTTGTAATATTGCTCAAGGTCGTAGCAGCTGTACTCACGGTTGACGGCGGCGGTGACGGGGGAATTTTTGCTCCGTCGATGTTTATCGGAGCCTTTACCGGGTTTGCCTTTGCTCATTTAGTCAATATGACCGGGGTGGTTGCTTTGCAGGAAAATAACTTTGTGGCAATCGGCATGTGCGGCGTTTTTACTGCGGTAATGCGTGCACCGCTTACCGGGATATTTCTGATTGCCGAAATAACTCACAGTTATATATTGCTGGTGCCTTTGATGATCGTATCCAGCGTTGCATACTTTTTTGCTCACCTTTTTGAACCGAACTCGATTTACCGCAAAGCGTTGGCAGAAAGCAATCTGCTGGTCAACGACCGCGATCAGACCATGCTCCGGCGTTTGCAGGTGAAGTTCAGCATGAAACGCCGCTGCCGCAGTTTACGGCCGGGCGACAGTTTGTCGGTATTGGTTGAAGAAGTTGAAAAGGCCCCCGGTAATCCGGTCTATCCGGTTGTTGATGGCGAAGGTCATCTGCTGGGAGTAGTCTATCTGGAACGGGTGATGAAAGCGATGATCAAATATAATGAATTTGACTTTTTGCTGATATACGATGTAATGGAAAATCCTCCGGAAATCCTTAACCCGGACGATGATTTAGCCAAGGCAATGGCTGCTTTTGATCTTTACCGGGTGGAGGTTTTGCCGGTGTGCAGCAGTGAAGGCATTTTCTTGGGATTGCTGGAAAAGACTCCGATTTTCAGCAAATACCGGCGCATGGTCAAAGAAACAGAAAATTTTTAATCTCTTTGGGGAGGTATGCACAATGGGCAGTTTTATACACTTTTGCAAGCATTGCAATGCCAAATTAAATGTTGATGATGCCTGGCTGGGCAAATCCATGAAATGTCCGGCATGCAGTAAAAAAATAACATTTCCGGCTGCTGACGGTTCCGGGGTGGCTTCAGTGTCAACCATAAATTTGCGGGATTTGCAGGTTGCAAGTGGTAAGTCTGATACTGCGGATCTGCCAACAGCACCAGACTTTGCTTTGCCCACTGCTCCGAAGACCTCCGAGCAGAGAACTGCACCTGCCAGCAGTGGCCCCCGGCGTATAAATCTTAAACCGCTTAAAGGTATAAATGAAACAGTTCCCAGTCAGCCGAATATAACTTTGCCGACCGGCAGCAGCGAAATGCCTTTTCCGCCAACCGATGATACAATGCCGTCAAGTCCGGTAATGCCGCCTCCGGAAAAGAATGAAACTGTATATGAAAGTTTTTCGGTATTGTCGGAGGTCGGGCAGTCAGCTGCGGATGGAACTGAACAAAATAACTCAGTTGAGCATCAAGCTGAATTTATATCTAACGGGATAACCGCCCCGGCTGCTCATAATAGGGCTGACCGGGAAATGTATAATGATGCACAGCCGGTAAGCTGTGGCAGGCGTTTTTTCGGTCAAAACTATTTTTGGGGCAGATTAGGCAGTGCTTCGGTTTATGTTCTTGCCGGAGTAACGGTATTGACCGGTTTGTATTTCAGTTATCATATTTATTGTGACTACCGTTCTGCCGAAGAGTTGATTCCTGAAAAACATGAGCTTGCCAAGGTCAATAAAGAGTTGAATGCAAGAGAAAAAAGTTTGAGTGAACAATTTAAAAATGCCATTCACCTTTTGCAGGGGTCCGGGGCAGTATCGCAAGATGGCGTATTGGACGGTTTGCCGCTGGCTGAAGATATTTGCCGCAGGCCTGACCCGATGCCGCTGGGATTGCTTTCCAGCAGCGAATTGAAAACAGCCCAGAAGATTCTTGCCCAGTATCAGAACAGCAATAAAAAAATCAAAGAAGAGTTTATAAAGAGTTTCGGACAACTGCTGATGTTGGCAAATCAATCAAAAAGTTCTTCCGTAAGCGGTAGTCTTGCCCGAATCATATTGCAAGCCGGGGAGGTCAAAAAGAAGTTTTATGTCAACGAAAATGCCAAACTTTCCCAGCTGGATCTGTTGGATAAAACAGTGGAAGGTATAAAAAACGCTGCTGCCGGCTCTGCTGATTCTGCCCGGCAGGAGGCTGTAAAGCGTTTTATGGCAGCCAGCAGTTTTGTCCGCAAGCAGTTGTTTCCGGCAGAAAATAATATTACGATCGTCAAGGCCAGCGGTACCGGGGCTGTTGCCAAAACGGACAATAGCAATGAAGCGGCAATCAATTTGATAAATTCGCTTGCTTACGGCTGGCGGCTGGATGCTGAAATAGCCGGTATGGAAATGCTGCTGGAAAAAGTTCCTGTGCTAACAGAAGTCTATGAAAAGAAAAAGAATGCTTATCTCCGGGTAATGGGGAAACGGCTGGTCACATTGTGGCTTGAAGTATTGCTGTCGGCATTTGCATTGCTGGTGCTGGGCGATTTGATCCGGGCGTTTTTGGATATGGCTGACAGATTACGGAATATTGAGGAAAAAAAATAATGAAAATAAACTTATCTGTATGGCTGGCTGTGCCGCTGCTTATTTTGTTTGCAGCTGGCTGCAGCGATAGAGCCAGTGCTGAAAAACGCATTTCGGTTGATTTGAAACATTTTGCAGATCAATATATTAAACTGGAATTTGCCAAACAGATCAAACTCAATGCCCAATGCAAGGCTTTCCGGATCAAAGAAAACAGTCTGCTCCTGTTGGGATTTGACGGTATTGATGTTGTGGAGCGGACGCTTGCACATAAGGATCTGCACGAATTTGCTGTTTCCCGTTATTATGTGGGGCAGGAGCTTAAAATAGACTGCAAGGAAGCCTCTTGGAGCAACTTGACCAAAGTCAATCATGATAAATATACCTATCGGGCGTTGGTGACTTATAAATTTACCGATACAAGGCGTATGTGGCAGCGTGTGCCGGGCAACAGCATTGTTTTGACTGCATTCAAACAAAACACATCACCGGCACAGTTGAAGTCAGAACTGCTCAATAATGCGGCGTCAGCTTTGCCGGATGAAAAATTCGACTATTGTGCAATCTATAACCGGGCCTCTCAAGCAAAAGAACGCAATTTCAATGTCAGCTTTTTCGTTTGCTATGACCCGGCTTTACCCGGCTGGGTGCCGGAAGAGCCGGAGCTTGCCGGTGAGATTAAGGTCGATGCTGTTGCACCGGATTGGCTTGATTGCACCATTGATAAATTCAAGCCTGGTGCCAATTTGGAGTTTTACAAAGAGGACTTTTATTGGAACAAGTGCAAAACACTCCGGAAAAATTATGATGATGGGCTGGTGTTCAGATTTAATCAGTGGATGACCGAAGCTCTGGCAGAGGAAAGAACCAGATTCGAAGAACTGGTCAATAAGTTCGATCCGGACCGGGCGGATATAGCTCAGCTGACTGAATTTATGCAGAAATTGAAAAAATTTTCGGATAAACAAAATTTTGCTGCTGCGTGGCAGAAAGCTCTTTACTGTGCTGAAAATCAAATCAACAAACTCCGCAATGAGGATAAATACAAAGAGTTGGAAGCCTTTTACAGACTCATGCAGAATAATCCGGATTACTCCCCGATCTTCAATCAGGTTCAAAACAGTTTGCTTGCAGCGATTTCAATGGTCAAGCGGAGGATCAACCGGCAGTTGGAAAATAAAATAAATGAAATATCCTCGGCATTGAACAGTATTCAAAAATTAAACTCCGGGCAGGAGTTTAATAATGCAGTTCAAATCAACATTGAATGTGTGCGTAGAGATAATGCATTTAAAAGACTTTGTCCTCATGACGCTGAGAAAATTTCGCGTGAGATTTTTAAAATCCGCTTTTTACTTCTGCTTAAGAAACGGGAGATTGCCGAAGTTGATAAACTCTATCGGGGAGATTCCCGGCGGAAGTTGCTTCGTGAACTGGAAAAAGTTGTATTGAGAGATTGCAAAAATTGCCGGAAAGGTATGCAGAAGTGTATTTATTGCGAAAAAAACCCCGGCGTTTGCAGTTTGTGCGAAAATAAGCGGTCAACCAGTGATGAAAAGTGTTCCGTTTGCAAAGGCAATGGTTTTTGTGTGCACTGCCGGGGCACTAAAGTAATGAAGTGCATGAATTGCCAGGGGCGTAAGTTTGTTATATTGCAGGCTGAAACAGAAAAACTTTTAAGTCAAAGTTTTGCTGAATTGCAGAAAATATTGCAAAACAACATGGTTGATCTGGAAAATAAAAAGCTTAAGTTGTAACCTATATAGTTTTTCAGCAGCTTTCCGGCAATATTCTGAATTGAGCTGAAAGGGTTGCCGGATCGCTGGCAATGCATTCCACTTTTACGCTTTCGCCCAAAGAAATTCGGGCATTGTAGCGGTTTTTGAATTCGTAAGCAAGCTCCGGCAGCAGCCAAACACTGCGTTCATCGGGTTTGGCAATGTATATGGCTGACCCATGCCAGTTTTCCGGCTGATTTTTCAAATAAACCAAAGTCCAGTATTCCCGGCATTGACGCTCCAGCTTGCTGCGTAGTACGGCAGCCGGCTCGGAAATTGCCAAACGCTCATCCATAACGCTCATGCTCAACGGTTCAGTGTTGGCAAGATATTTCCGCAGCTGGATATGGTTGAGCAAATCTTCGTAACGCCGCAGCGGGCTGGTGACCCGGGCATAAGGCTCCAACCCCAACCCGGCATGTTTGCCCGGCAAGGTGGAGAGGGTGCTGATCCGGCAGCTTTTCCGCAATTCGTACATACCGGGGAGAGTTTCCGGCCTTTCTGTCATTTCCGGATCGCTCTGTACGGCAAATGCCAGAGGTATATCATTTTTCACTGCAAACTTCGCAGCTGCATGCCCCGCTGCCATCATGGCATTGGCAACCAGCTCCCGGGCAGGAGAGCGGTCAAGTTCTTTTATGGCAATAGAGCGTTGAGCAATATCGACTTTTATCTTGACCTCCGGCAAACGGATCATTACGGCATTATTGCCGGTTCGATATTGCCGGAATCGCTCAATGGCTTCAACCAGAGGCATGAAGTCATTATGCTGCATAAGCATTTCGGCTTGCACATAGTTATAACGCTCTACTTTTACCCGGCTCAGGCAGAGTTTTTCCAGATCGGCTTCGCCTTGATCGTTGATTTTTATACCAAAACTCAATGCCGGAGATGTTTCATTCAAACCCAGTCCGAAAATATCCACTGTGCCTTCCGGCAGCATGTGGGTTATTTTTTCCGGCAGGTACGATGTGGCACCCTGTTCGCAGGTAAACTGTTCCAGCTCGCTGCCGAAAGGTACAACGGCTGCCGGGTCGGCTATATGCACCCAGACTAAATCGTTTTCTGCATCGTAAGCAATGGCATCATCCGGGTCGTTGCTGTCGGCGTCATCAATGGCGTATGAAGCTAAATGTGTAAGATCAAGGCGTTCCTCTTCCGGTAAGGCGGGCAGAGCAGGATATTCCGGATCGGGATTGAATTCCAATCGGCGTAAATGCGGATTGTTGTCAAAGTCATTCCAGACTTTGAGCTTCAAAAGAAGGGTTTGAGCTTTTTCCGGGGTGGCTTCAATAGAGAGTTCGTGCATAAGTTTGCTGGATGTTGTTTTGCCGTATGCAACATTTTCTATCTCCCGCAACGCGTTACCGTCTTCCGGAGTGACCGAACCGGTGCGTATACGCTCCAGCAAAGCAGTACGGGCATCGGCAGCGGCTTGTTTTTGCATTTCTTTTTGCAGAATATTATTTATGTGTTCTGCGGTGTGTGCGGTTATATCGGAGTCAACACTGCCGGAAAAGTAAATATCCTGTGCTAAAAGTTCCGCTGCCGCCAGAGCATTACCGGGAGTGTATGAGTTGAAAACCAATTCGGTAAAATCTGCAAAACTCATGCTGTCGGAGCCCATAAGCTCCACACATTCATTCAGAGTATCTTTTCCCGGTAAAGCTGCGGCAGCAGGTACAGTATTGCACGGGCCGCTGTGCAGAAATGCAATATCTTTCAACCGCACAGACTTTTTATCGCCGGAGCAGGTGCGGATAGTGTATTTATCGTTGGCGATCTCGGTAACGATCGCAGCTTTAGTTTTATAAAGTACAAGAGAATTGGTCTTTATTATCATATATTGCCGCCTTCTGAAATTATTATTTTCATTAATTTAATACAGCAAACATAAAGTTTCAAGCCTAAAGAGTTGTATTTCTGAAAAAGAGTGATATTTTATTGCATGTTTTTATTTGGGAGTATAGACGATGAAGATGCTTTATTTGTGCAGTATATTGTTTGCCGGATCATTGATTTTTTGCGGTTGTTCTGCCGGTGGTTTTTATTACTACAATGATGAACCTTCCGGTACTCTTGCCGGAGCAAGGGTTGAAATCAGCAAGTTTAAGCCTGTTTACACAGATAGAACACCGGTCATACTGATTCACGGCTTGTGGGGGGCCGTATTACAGGACAAAGCAAATGAAAATCTGCCGGTTTGGGGTGAATTATCCTGTTTTGCTCCGGCGGCGGAGAAGCGTTACCTTGCATTAGCTCTGACTCCAGGCCGGAAAAGTCCGGTTGAGGCTGCTGATATATTGAGAAGCACCAGGACAAATTTTCTGGGAATGGAGTTTGAAATTGAAAATTACTCCAGGATCATAAAACTTTTGCAAGCAATAGGTTATGTGCCGGAAAAAACTTCTCTGCCGGAAGGCTGCCATTACAGTACGCTCTTTATTTATCACTACGATTGGCGGAAAAGCATCGACGAAAATGCGGCTGGACTGGCTGCGTTTATTGAAGAAAAGAAACAATATTTGACCAATCAATTCAAAACCTGTGATAAACACCGCAATAAAGAGGTACGCTTTGACCTTTTGGGGCACAGTATGGGCGGTTTGATCGCCAGATACTATGTTGAATACGGTTTGCAGAAGCTGGGCTGCGGAAAAAATCCATTGCCCCGACGCAACTGGTACGGTGCAAAAAATGTCCGGAAATTAGTTATGGCAGGTACTCCCAATGCCGGTTACGCAGATACTTTGCTGGAGCTGGTCAACGGGGTAAGTTTTGACTCCCGGTTGCCGGAAGTTCCAGCCGGCGTGCTGGCAACATTCCCCAGTTACTATCAAATGCTGCCGGATGTTTCAAAAGAAACTGTAAGATACCGGAATTCCGGTAAAGCTGTCGATTTATTCGATGTGGATTTGTGGCAAAAATACAAGTGGGGATTGTTTGAAAACAATTCCTTCAACCGGAAATTGCTGGCAAAACTCTATCCGGAGCTTCCGGAAAATGAGCGTAGGGCGGCAGCTGCGGAGTATGTGGATAAACTCTTGAATAAGGCCAGCCGTTTCAAACTGCTGTTCAGCAATCCGGCGGGACTGCCTCCGGAGCCGCTGAAATATTATTTGTTTGCCTCGGCCGGACTTAAAACCAATTCGCTTATTGCAGTTGACGGTAACGATGGGTCGCTTGAGGTTGCCGGAGTTGCCTGCGGCGATGGCAAAGTAACTTTCCGCAGCAGCTGTTTTGAGCATGGCAATCGGGAAAAATCATTGCTTTTCAGCGATATATATATGCTTGACGGCGGTCACATGGGCTTTATGGACAGCGTGATTTTTGCAGGCAACCTGGCGTTGGTTCTTCATTCGGAACTTTGAGTGGAATATTTGGGTCATGAGTGAAAAATATTCCTGGAAAAAATTTAAGAATCTCCCGCCCATGCGGCGGCTTTTTGACCGCTGGGTGCCGGAAGCATTGACCATGATGGGGGCAATTAAGCTTCTGCAGTTTTTGCGGCTGCTGGGGGTGAAAGCTCAAGTCAACGGCTGGCGGAAAGTAACCAGTATTTTTCTGCGGGGCGAAAGCAGTAAATTTGTTTTAGGCTGTTTCCGGCTCAAACCAGATGCTGCTGCTCTTTTTCCGGCTCCGTCCAAAGAGGCGGCCAAGTCCCGTTTGGCAGCCAAACTGGCAGCTTATCTGCGAATGAGTGACGCTATCGGCTATTGGGTTGAACCGGGCAAATTGGCGTTTATCCGCCGCCGCCGCCGTTTCCGCGACCTTTTGTATGTTGAAGTGGATGATATTGGTATGATCGTAAACTTGAAGCCCTATTTTGACGGCAGCGGCAGAGAGTTGGAGGCAGCCAGCCCTTTACTGGAAGATATTCTTGAATACATAATATATCAATGCAACAAACTGCATGATATGCCGGAGCAGGCACGGGCGGTAGCTTTGATGAATTGTATGGAAAAGTGGGCAAGGCGGCAATCGCGTTTTTACTATTTCGGCCGCCGCCGCAGGATGTATCTGATCCGGCGGATATTGAATGCCACGGTGCTGTTTTGTGATTTTCTGCCTGACAAAAGCGGCAACTCGCTTATCCGGGAACGCTTTCAGATGCCTGATTTCCGTAAGTACCGTATTCCGGGGTTGGGGATGCTGGGGATAATGGCAAGGTTTACAAGTGATTTGCAGGAAGTTGACTTATGGTGTCAATTCAATCATGTTGCAACTGACGGTTTGCCCATGCAGGAATTTCTTGATAAATTGAAGAAAGATTGGGGCAGTGCCGGGAGGGTAGTATACCCTGCGTTACAGGAAAATGTGTTGTCCAATATGCAGCTGCGTTATGCAGGTGAGGGCAACTTCCGGGCACTCTTTTTTGCAGATTTTGAGCCGCTGCTGGCAGTCAGGAAGTATCTGAACGAACATTATAAGGAAGCGATGAACGGCCCTGCAGCGGTCGCCGGTTTGATAATGTGGGGGTTATCAAGGCACGAAGTTTTTGCCCAGCAGAAAATACTTTTGCCGGTAGATGCCGGGATCCATGATGATGACCGTATCTTGAATTTAATGATGATCCGCCCCCGGCAGTTTTCTCATATCGGAAGTGATGACCCACTTGCAGATTACTGCAATTTTCAAAGAGAGATGAATCTGCGGTTGGAACAGGCTCGTACCGGCAGAGGGGCGGTAAGTGAGTTTCTGGAGCTTTGTGCGTTGATGCACCCGTTTTTTTATCATGCGGCAAGACGCATCTGGCCCAGGGCTTTGAATGAGGTTTTAGGTTCGGTGGGATTGTCGATTTTAAAGGACGCTGAAATTTTTATTGCACCTAAAACTGAGTTTCAGAGTTTTGGATTTATAGCTATTGGGAATCTGCGGGTGCCCACGCTTGATGATCGGACGGCGGCAGCTGTTTCTGTTGTCGGCAGCCGGAAACAGATCCGCAATACTCTGGAGGTTGTTCGGCAGCTGCCGAATGATTTGGTATGGATGCTGGACTTGCAGGATAAATTGCCGGATAAGTATGTAAATAGGAATATTTCTCCGGAAAAATGATTTTTGATGCAGTAAAATCCATATTAAGCAAGAAAAACTTGAAAAAAAGCTGTTTGAGAATTTGACGGAAGCACGAAATTGTGATACATTAATAAATGCTTTAATTTGTTAAAGATATAAAATCTGTAAAAACTAATATAAAAGGAGAAAAAAATGACCAAGCGTGATTTAGTTGTAAAGATCGCCAAAGAAACCGACCTTATTCAGAATGATGTTGCTCAGGTGGTTCAGAAGACTCTTGATTATATTGCCGCAGAATTGGTTGCCGGCCGCACTATCGAATTGCGTAATTTCGGTGTTTTTGAAATCAAAGTCCGCAAGGGCCGTAAGGGCCGCAACCCCAATCAGCCTGAAAACGAAGTGGTCATTCCGGAACGGGCAGTGGTCAAGTTCCGTGCCGGTAAAGAGCTTAAAGATGCTGTTGAAAAGCTCAATCCTGCTGATTTCAACGAATAAGCAATTTTTTGCTTGACAAATTTATTACAGGCTCCCGGTTATGTGCTGCGGAAAACAGGGCTTGAACAACATCAAAGTTGCATACACAAGAGTTTTCTGTGCCGAAAATCGGGAGAATGAGGAGTTCGCCGTATCTGCAACTCGTTATGAGTGTGATAGATGCGGCGAGTTTTTTGTTTTATAATCAAAAGGTGATATCATGGCTAAATCAGCTCCATTGCCCGGAACATCTGATATTTTTCCTGCCGAAATTGGTGCGTGGCGTTTTTTGGAAAATACCGCCCGCAGCGTTTTCGGCAGATACAATTTTGGTGAGCTGCGGACTCCGATTTTTGAAGCGACCGAAGTCTTTCAGCGTGGTTTGGGCGACGAAACCGAAGTCGTTCAGAAAGAGATGTATACATTTGAAGACCGCGGCGGCAGAAGCGTAACTCTCCGTCCGGAAGGCACTGCCGGTGCAATGCGGGCATTGCTCAATACCGATGTGCTCAACGGAGTGGAACAGCGGGTCTTTTACATTGGCCCCATGTTCCGGGGTGAGCGTCCGGCAGCCGGCCGCCGCCGCCAGTTCCATCAGGTGGGCGTGGAAAATGTGGGAAGAGTTGCTCCGGAACTGGATGCGGAAACGATTGCCATGCTGTTGGGTTTTCTGGAAGAATTGGGCATTACCGGAGCTACTCTCAAGCTCAATACCCGTGGTGTTGCGGCTGATCGCCCGGCGGCAGCGGCGGCTTTGAAAGAGTATTTTTCCAAACACATAGATCTTTTGTGCGAAGATTGCCGCAAACGGCTGGAGGGCAATGTGTGGGGTATATTGGACTGCAAGGTGGAATCCTGCCGGGAAATCATTGCCAATGTGCCGGATTACGCCGGGATGTTCAGCGAAAGCTCCCGGGAGTATTTCCAGGAAGTCTGCAAGCGTTTGGACTGGCTGGGGATCAAGTACGAAATAGACCCCTTCCTGGTGCGTGGATTGGATTACTATGTGCATACAGTATTTGAGATCACTCACCCCGGACTTGGTGCCCAGAACGCCATTGCCGGCGGCGGCCGCTACGAGCTTACTCTGCCCGGCGAAAGCAAGCCGGTTATCGGGGTGGGGTTCGCTGCCGGTATGGAGCGGCTGCTTATGGTGCGGGAGGCATTGGGTCTGCCTGCTGACGGCGGAGTTGAAGCTCCCGGAAGTGTCTTTATTGCCGCTTTGGGCGAGGGGGCTGAAGAGTTCAAGTTCAAGTTTGCTGCCGAATTGCGGAAAGCCGGGATCATTGCGGCAACCGAGATTGCCGGTAAGTCGCTGAAAGCCCAGATGCGGGCAGCCAACCGGGTGAATGCGGTTTGTGCTGTGATCGTTGGCGAAGAAGAACTTGCCAAAGGTGTTGCCATGCTCAAAGACCTTACTGCCGGTGAGCAGAAAGAGGTTGCATTGGCTGATTTGAAAGCTGAAATCGAGAAACTTTTAAAATAATAACCTGAATTTTTTAAGGAGAAAAAAATGGAACTTACAAAGAAAAATCTGGTGTTCATGGGTGCTCCCGGTGCCGGTAAAGGTACTTTTTCCGGGCTGTTGCTTGAACAGGTCAAACTTGCTCACATTTCTACTGGTGACATGCTCCGTGCCGAAAAGGCTTCCGGCAGCGAATTGGGCAAAAAACTGGCTGCAATCATGGATGCCGGTCAGCTGGTATCTGACGAATTGGTGGGCGAAATAGTGGAAAGCCGCTTGAGCAAGAGCGATTGCGACAACGGTTTTATCCTCGACGGTTATCCCCGTACCATTGCCCAGGCTGAAATGCTCAACAAGATCCTTGCCAAGATCGGCAAGAAGCTGGATGCTGTGGTCTTTTTTGATGTGCCCGACGAAGTGGTGTTGGAACGGTTGACCGCCCGTATGAGCTGCAGCAAATGCGGTGCTATTTTCAATAAACTTTTCATGAAGCCCGCCAAGCCGGGTATCTGCGACCATTGCGGCGGCGAACTTATCCAGCGTTCCGATGACTCGCTGGAAACTGCCCAGGGCCGTTTGAAGGTCTTCCACGAAAGCACCCAGCCTTTGATCGACTTCTATCGTGAAAGCGGCTTGCTTATGCCCATTACTGAATTGGATAAGGCAAAGATCTTCCAGATCATGCTGGATGGTCTTAAATAATTTCCGAAGTAAGAAAAAGGTACAGACCTTATGGCACTTTTTCGGGATTGTGTTATCCACACGGCTGAAGAAATCGAGCGTATCCGGGTGGCTATGAGCATGACTGCTCAAGTCCGGGATCAGCTTGTGACGCTGATCCGCCCGGGTATGACCACATTGCAGATCGATCAGCTGGCAGGGGATTTGATCCGGACGATCGGTGGAACCAGCGGATTTCTCAACTACCACGGTTTTCCCGGCAATATTTGCATATCGCTCAACGACGAAGTTGTGCATGGTATTGGTGTGGCACACCGGGTGGTGCAGGAAAGCGACATCGTAAGTCTGGATATCGGCGTAGCTTACAACGGAGCGGTGGGCGATACTGCTGTGACCATCGGTTTCGGCGAATTGCCCAAAGATACGGCTCGGCTGCTCAAAGCTACCAAAGAGGCTCTGATGGCAGGTATAGCTGCCGCCAGAAAGGGCAATTACATCAGAGATATCAGCCGGGCAGTGGAAAAGCGTGCCATGGCAGATCAGTTGGGTATAGTCCGGGAAATGGTCGGACACGGCGTGGGAACGCGTTTGCATGAACCGCCGGATGTACCCAACTATGTTACACCGGTACGGGGGCCGAAACTTGTGCCGGGGATGGTGCTGGCTATTGAGCCGATGCTCAATTTGGGCACCAACCGCATAAGTCAGGATAATGACGGCTGGACGATCCGCACTCGTGACGGCAGCTTGTCAGCTCATTTTGAACATTCTATTTTAATTACCGAAAATGAACCGGAGATCTTAACATGGCAAAAGACGATGTAATCAAAGTTGAAGGTACTGTCCGGGAGCTGCTGCCCAACACCATGTTTCGGGTGGAGCTTGCCAACGGACACATGGTTAATGCACATATCAGCGGCCGTATGCGGTTGAATTTTATCCGTATTCTGCCCGGGGACAGTGTAACACTGGAAATGTCACCCTACGATTTGACCAAAGGGCGTATAGTATTCCGCAAAAAATAAACAGTATCCTGAATTTTGTGAGCTGGCAATGTACGGTGGCACATCGCGGGCAATCTCGAGCCTTGCTTCAACCCGGCACCTCGGCTTGTCCGCCGTAGCTTTATGCGAAGGCGGATCGAGTACAAAAGTACACCTTGTCACGGCGTAGTAAAACGAAGCCGGATTCCTCTGGCTGGGCATTGCAAAACTCGACCTTGCCTCACGCTGTATCCACCGGCGGCAGGCTGTAGTTTTGATATTTTTGACAAATCATAACTTGTGTGTTATATTTATGATCGTAAATGATATAATTTAGCACATCAGTTGTACAAAATTTGAGATATTACCCAAAAATAACCTTTTTTAACAAATAATCAGGGATAGGAAAATGAAAGTATTGGTAGTCAATGCCGGCAGCAGTTCGCTGAAATTCACTCTCTTTGACATGACCGACAAGTCGGTTTTGTGCAAAGGTCAGGTCGAGCGTATCGGTTCGGATCACCCGAATCTGATCTATAAGCGTGCTGACGGTTTTAAGTTTGAAAACGAAATCACCGCCAAAGACCATGTGGAATCGCTCAACGAAGTGTGTGCCACGCTGGTCAAGCCCGAAGTTGGCGTACTCAAGAGCCTGGCCGAAATCTCTGCTTGCGGTCACCGTGTGCTGCTGGGCGGCGATAAAATCACCCAGCCCATCAAGGTCGATGAAGCGGCCAAGCAGATCATCCGCGATTACATTCCCCTCGGCCCGCTGCACAACCCTGCCAACCTTGCCGGTATCGAAGCATGCGAAGCGGCTATGCCGGGCGTACCCAATGTAGGGGTGTTTGATACTGAATTCCACCAGACCATGCCGCCGGAAGCATTTTTGTACCCGATCCCGTATGAATTCTATGAAAAGCATGGCATCCGTAAGTATGGTTTCCACGGTACCAGCCACCGTTTTGTGACCCGTGCCTCGGCGGAATTCCTCAAGAAAGATGTCAACAGTGTCAATCTGATCACCTGCCATCTGGGCAATGGCTGCAGTATTGCGGCTATCCAGAACGGCAAAGTCATTGATACCACCATGGGCTTGACCCCCCTTGAAGGTTTGATGATGGGTACCCGTTCCGGCGACATCGACGCCGCTGCCGCTTTGCGGATGATCGAACTTGGTCATACTCCGGAAGAAGTCGGCACCATTCTGAATAAGAAATCCGGTCTGTTCGCCATTGGCGGAATCAACTCCGGCGATATGCGGGATATGCTTGCCGCTGCCGAAAAGGGCGAAGGCAGAGCAGATCTGGCGGTCAAGATGTTTGTCCGCAGAATCGTCAAATACATCGGTGCATACTATGTGCTGCTGGATGGCAAACTTGATGCACTGGTCTTTACCGGCGGTATCGGTGAATTTTCTGTGCAGATCCGCGAAAAAGTCCTTGCCGGTGTCCGCAGCTTGGGTGTGACCCTTTGCAGTACCCGCAACGAAGAGTGTTTCGGCAAAGCCGGTGTTATCTCCACAGATGACAGCACCCTCAAGGCTATCGTTATGCCCACTAATGAAGAATTGATGATCGCCGAAAGTGCGATCGAAGTTCTTGCTAAATAAATTTAATTGTATAACAAGGAGCAAAAAAATGGCTGCTATTGATACTATCAAGGCCCGTGCGGTTGCACTGGGCAGAACTCTTGTGCTTCCTGAAGGTCAGGACCCCCGTGTGGTCAAGGCTGCAAACATGATCGCCGAAGAAAAGATCGCCAAAAAGATCATCGTTCTGGGCAGTGCCGACGAAATCAAGTCCGCTTGTGCCGAAGCCGGTGTAACTGAATGCAAGTTTGATGTGATCGACTACCTCAACTGCGATTTCTTTGAACAGTATGTTGCTCAATTCTGCGAAATGCGTGCCAAAAAAGGCTGCACCATGGAACAGGCCCGCAAGGTGATGAGCGACCGTATTTACTTTTCTGCATTGATGGTTCGCAACGGCATGGCTGATGCTCTGGTTGCCGGAAGTATCGCCTCCACAGCTGATATGCTCCGTGCGGCTTTCCAGTGCATTGGTACTGCTCCCGGCATCAAGATCGGCAGCAGCTGCTTTGTAATGGATTTGGCGACCACTGCCCCCAACGGCGAAAATACTCTGATGTTTGCCGACTGCGCAGTGAACCCCAACCCCAACGCTGAACAGCTCGTGGACATTGCTTTGGCTACCGCTGCAACCTATCGTTCACTTTTCGGCAAGCAGCCGAAAGTCGCGTTCCTTTCTTTCTCCAGCTTCGGCAGTGCCCAGCATGAATTGCTGGAAAAAGTTGTGGAAGCTGCCAAGCTTTGCAAAGAACGCGTTGCTGCTGAAAAGCTCGATATCGTAGTCGATGGCGAATTGCAGGCCGATGCTGCGATCGTGCCTTCGGTTGCCAAGAGCAAGGCCGCCGGCAGTGCCATTCAGGGCGATGCCAATGTGCTGATTTTCCCCGATCTGAACGCCGGAAATATCTGCTACAAGCTGGTGCAGCGTTTGGGCAAAGCCGATGCTTTCGGCCCCGTGCTGCAAGGTTTGGCTAAACCCATGAGCGACCTTTCCCGCGGCTGCAGTGCCGAAGATATCGTCGGCGCCGCTGCCATCGCTATCTGCCAGAGTGCTGAATAAGCCCGGGTGGTGAATCTTCTGCCGCAGGGCAGGAGATTAAGAAAAAAAATATGCGGAACAGATTTTTTCTGGTCCGCATATTTTTTTGTGGTCAAATCAAAAGAATTTGTGGAAGAGTTCCTGCAGGGAACCTTTGTATGTACCGGTTATCCAATCCAGAACTCCCTGCTGATTGCCGCCGCCCCAATAGGCTTTTACGCCTTCGGGTGTTTCCAGAAATTCCGCATCCGAAGCGTTGATTTCGTACACATCCGGGTGATTGACCGGGTCGGGCCGGTGGGAATAATCTGGAGAGATCACCGGGCGTTTGCCATATTCCCAGTTGATCAAATCTTTACTGCGGGCAATGCTGGTATCGTAGTTCAAAGCTCCGGTTTGGGGATTGGTGAACTCTCTGACCCAGCAGACATAATAGAAGCGATCTTCGGGCATATAATAAATGGCAGGGCCGCCGGCGTAATGATCTTTGGCAAAAATTGCATCGGGTATCCGCTCCCAATTTTTCAAATCTTTGGATTTCAAAAAGTAATAGGTAAAGGGCGGATACTTGGGATCGTTATGCTCATATAAAAGAATGTACTCGCTGCCGTTGTAAGTTGCAGCAGTATTGTATAAATAAAAATCATGCTTTACCACCAGTTCCGGCGTTGTCCAGTTTACGAGATCGTCGGAACTGGTTACATAAATAGCGTGAGCATCCCATTTGCCCGGAGTCATGGCGGCACCGAAACAGTAACAGCGGTCATTGGCGGTGTAGGCTTCAATAAAGTAATGGTTGTGCATTACCCGGGTAATTGGTTGATTGGTTTCTACATCAATGATTTCGCCGCAATCCGGTTCACCGGGCTTTAACGAGCCATTGATAGCTGACCGGTTAAGCAGAATATACTCTTTGCCTTTGAAGTAAAACGGGGTGATTTCTCCGGCATCGCCGAATTTAAGAAAGTGCCGGACATTTTCCCATTCCGGCCCATGTGGAGAGTGATTCATAAACAGCTCGCCTTTTTGACCATATTTTTATCTGCTGATAAAATCTTCTTACATTAAATCAGTTATTTTACCTGAGAATAATTTTTTACTGCTTTTTGAGCACACTTACGCAAAAGTGCAGCATCTTCAGCTTTTATACTTTTGGGGGTGTACGAGATTTTTTCCGCATCTTCGTTAAAAAGAAACGCATACCAGCAAGCTGCCTGCAAGTAGTTGCCCTGATTGTTCAAGTGAGAATAATCGTTATGCACATAACGCTTGGGCGGTTTGACTTTGCGGTTAGTCTGCCACAATGATACCCCCACAACATCGCCGGAAAAATCGGGCAGGGCGGGGAATTTATAAGTCGCCTTGCGATCTATCGGGACATACTTTTTGGGCGTGTCAGTACGGTAAATTTGTACTGCATCAGCCATGGGGATAACCCGAAGCTTATGTTTTTCAGCCAGCGTTCTGTAAGCTGCGGCAATTTTTTCATACATGGTTTTCTGATCCAGCTTCCAACCTTTAAAGCTGGGGGAATCCACCCGGTATGCCCAGGTCTGGTGAATGACGATTTCGGCATTTTTCTGATATTTGCGGATATATTTTATCAACTCATCAGCATAAGGCTGATAAGTTTTATAATCAAAACTTCTGGCACTGCCCTGCTGAATGGTGATTATATCGTATTGATTGTTTTTCAGCAATTCATTAACATTGCCTGCAACCGCTTCGCTGGTTTTACTTTCGGGGTTTTTCTTGGAATCCCATACCGTTATTTTGTACGGTTTTACCGCAGGATTTTTTTCGGCTTCCAGCAATTTAGCGTGATGTTTTTGCAGTGGGCACCCGCCGATATAGGCACTGGTCAGGATCAAATGATGTTTGTTTTCAGCATTTACCAGCCGGGGCAAATATACCCCTACACAGCGGGAAAAACTGTTGCCGATCATCAGAACTTTCAGCTCTTTTGCCGAAAGTGTGGTCGCTACTGCCAGCAGCAATATAAATAACCATGAAACTTTTGCAAACATCATTTACCTCCCGTAAATTACAGCTCGTTCAATATTTTCAATGCTCCACCGTTGTCGTGGATGATGCGTTTGCCGCTTTTGCGGGCTTCGTCGGCATCGGCAATAGCTTGCAGAATAGCTTTGGAGGCATTTTCCAGAAATTCACTTTCCAGCTTTTCGCCCAATTCGGCACTGGCTTTTTCGGGGTAGCCCATTACGCCCACGATCACATCAGCACGCTGACTTGTCTGCACAACTTCCTGCGGCAGATCGGTGAAACTTTCCCGCAGCTGGTAGCTGTCCGGGTCGGAACGCAGCCGTTCGGCAACTTCTTCCACATCGGTTTGGATCATATCTTTGCGTACTACTTCCGGGCACCAGTGCAGCAGCAGACTGGTTTCCGCCAACGCCGCATGGTAATCGCGGGTGTTGAAAAGCTCCAGCCAGGTCGGCGAGAAATCCCAGATGGGAGTCATCAGGATCATTTTATCTTTCAGGGCAGGATTGAGCCACTTCTGGATACGCAGCGATTCCTTCAAATGCAGCATGCTTTCGCTGCCGCCGTGTCCGGGCAGAATAATAAAATTGTCAAAGCCCTGCAAGGCAAGGGATTCGATGATTTCGCCCACCAGATTGCTGAAGGTGTTGGGTTTGACATTGATCGTGCCGGTAAGCAAGCCGCCGGAAAAGGTGTAGTTCAAGGTCGGTGCGATCAGGCAGTCCAGTTTTTCCGCCAGCTTTTGGGAGAAGAAATCGGCATTTCTTATATCCATATCCAGCGGCAGGTGGTAGCCGTGCTGTTCGCTTAAAGCATAAGGTATGATGATGGTTTTATGTTTGGCGTTTGCCAGAAAATTTTTCAGTTCAAGGACTGTCAAGTCCTGCATGCGGCGGCTTTTCATAGAGATTCCCTCCGGTTTTTGAAATATATAAAATGGTGTTTTTACATTACATTAAGTTTTTTCAGAGCTTCGATCACTTCTCCGGCAGTGAGTTTTTCCATACAGCGGCGGCTGCCGGAAGGGCACACTCTTTTGAAGCACGGGGCACATGGTTCTTTATCGTAAACGATCAGCCATTTATCGCTGACCGGCCCGGTCGCCCGGTAGTCGGTAGGCCCGAACACTGCCACACCCGGCACTCCCAGGGCTGCCGCCAGGTGCATAATACCGGAATCGTTGGCTACACAGCAGCGGGCATTTCTCAACATATTATATAAGTCGCTGAATGTGGTTTCGCCGGAGAGATTGAACGCTTTATTTTCCGGCAGATTGGCAATAACTTCGTCGCCGATGATTCGCTCGGATTTACTGCCCAGTACTGCCACGATACCGCCGTTCTTTATATATTCAGCAGCCACTTCGTTGAATTTGCTGCTCTCCCAGCGTTTGGCGGCACCGTATGCCGCTCCCGGAGCCACCAGCATCAATTTGGGGTGTTGGCAGAAACTTTGCATCTTTAATGAAAGCTGCCCCATGGACAACTTGGATTGCAGCGGCGGCATCAGCGGTTCCGGCCGTTTGGCACCCATACTGCTTACTATGGAAAGATATTCGTTGGCATGATGGCTTTCATTTAAGACGCCGGTTTTCCATTTGGGAAATTTGAAGGTATGTTTCATAAATATCCAGCGGCAGCGGGCAGATCTGCCGTAAAGCTCTTTGATTCCGGCTTTACGCATTTGCCACGCATCACGCAAAGAATTGCTGAACAATACCCCTACATTGAATTGGAACGACCGCAGCTTTTCAAATACTTTGCTGTCCCAGCTTTTATGGGCTTCTTTAACAGTGATAACATAAGTGACCCCGGAATAAAGCCGGTAAAGGTCAGCTACCTGAATTGGGGCAATCACCACCAGCGGAGCTTTTTCCGGCATCATCTGCCGTAAAGCGTGCAGTGCCGGTAAGGTCATAACAGCGTCGCCCAGCCAGTTGGGCGATTTTACAGCAATTCCGTGCTGCAGTTTTTCCGGAGCGATCGGCACTGCCGGGAATTTTTCGGCAGCGGCAAGGTCAGCAGTAGTCTGGCAGATGATACTCATAAAAAAGCCTGTAATATTCTATCAGAACTGGGGACGCATCCGTTGGGTTTTCACTTTGGGTTCTTCAAGGTAAAGCATATACCACATTTCGCCCAATGCGGCGTTGGAAAAGTTTTTGGCTTTATCGTTGGCAAGGCGTTCCCAGTTGGCGTTCAAAACTTCGTTATCGCAGCGTTTTTTGCTTTCTGCCAGCAAGTTGCGGGCACCTTCCAGATCGTTGCGTTTGACCAAAATCCAGCTGTAAAGAGCGTAGAGCAATACTCCGGCATCGCCTTTGGCCCGCTTGAGTTTGCTCTTGGCAAATTTGTCCAGTCCGGGATCGTTTTTGCGATACATGCGGGCTATACGCATTGCTGACGATGTGGGGTCAAAGAAAAGGCACTTGCTCATCAAGGCATCGGCTTTATCAAACTCTTTGATCTGATAGTGAAACATCATCTTCATCGTATTGATCTGTTTGGAAAGCAGCGGGCTCCAGAGATAGTATTTCTTGAGCTGTCCGGTCATATTCAATGCTGTATGCACTGCAACAGTTTGTTCTTTTTCCACAGTGCTCTGCAAAAATTTCGGCGACATGCCGGGTTTCTGCTGCATCATATTTATTTTACGCTGTATCTTTGCCTGAACCTCCTGCAGCTGGGTTTGGATAGCGTTGTTTACTTTATTGACTCTGGTGCGAATATATAACCCGATCAAAACCTGCGTAACGATCATTGCCGCTATGCCGATAATGCCGCCCCATGCCATATTGTTCATTGCATAACCGCTGCCGTAGGCGGCTATCAAACCGATGATTACTGCTGTAATAAATGTCAACATATTGTTCTCCTGATATATTTATTGTATAAAATTATTTTTTGCGACGCTGTTTCTGCTTTTCTTTTTTCTTGAGCTTGGCAAGGCGTTTTTTCTTTTCCTGCTCTTTTTTGCTGATAGTCTGGGTGCTGCCGCCGAAGGGATTGAATCCGCCGCCGGAAGGCATACTTCCCGGCATGGAGCCGCCGCCCAGCAGCGACTTCATCAAGCCGCCCTTTTTCATCATCTTCCGCATCTGGTTGAACTGCCGGATGTAACCAGCGATCTTTTCCAGCGGCAAACCGCAGCCTTTGGCAATACGCTTGCGGCGGGCAAAGTCGATAGAATCAGGATTTGCCCGTTCGGCGGGAGTCATGGAAAGCACCATTGCTTCCAGCCGCTTGAATTCCCGCGGGTCGATCATGGCAGCCGCTTCGGAGAGCTGTTTGCCGCCGGGCAGGAATTTCAGCAATCCTTCCAGACCGCCAAGTTTATCAAATTGTTTGATCTGACTTAAAAAGTCATTGAAGTCAAATTCATTTTTCCGCAGTTTGGCTGCCAGTTTTTCGGCTTCTTCCTGATCCAGTTCGGCAGCGGCTTTTTCCACAAGCGATACCACATCGCCCATGCCCAGAATACGCGATGCCATCCGGTCGGGGTAAAATACATCAAGGTCATCGAGCTTTTCGCCCAAACCGATGAATTTTACCGGGCATTGAGTTACCTGCCGTATGGAAAGAGCTGCACCGCCCCGGGCATCACCATCGAGTTTGGTAAGAATAAAACCGGTCAGGTTCAATGCTTTGTGGAAGGTATCAGCTACATGCACAGCTTCCTGACCCAACGCCGCATCGGCTACCAGTAATACTTCATCGGCCCGCACGGTTTGACGCAGCCGGATCAGCTCCTGCACCATGGCATCGTCGATTTCCAACCGTCCGGCGGTATCCAATATCACAATATCTGTATGAGTGAATTTTGCGTGATTCACGGCTTGGGCGGCAATATCAGCCACATTCATATTGCCCCGTTGGGCAAAAACTTCAATACCCAGTTCTTTACCCAGAATCTCCAGCTGGTCGATAGCAGCCGGGCGGTAAACGTCGCAAGCGGTCAGCAAAACCGATTTCTTCTGTTTATCGGTCAGATATTTTGCCAGCTTGGCGGCGGTGGTTGTTTTACCGGAGCCGTGAAGACCCACCAGCATAATGACGGTGGGCGAGCTGGCAAGGTTGAGCGTACTGGCATCGCTGCCGAGAAGTTCGATCAAATGATCGTTGACGATCTTGACTACCTGCTGACCCGGGGTGATACTTTTCAGTACAGCTTCGCCCAAACAATCGGTGCGGACTTTTTCCACAAAATCACGGGCTATATCCACATTGACATCGGCATCCAGCAGAGCAAGGCGGATCTCCCGCATGGCTTCAGAAATATTGCTTTCGGTCAGGCGGGTTTCGCCACGGAGTTTCTTGAAAATTTCTCCGAATTTATCACTGAGATTATCAAACATGAGTTATCTCTCTTTATATGGTTATATTCAATACATAAAAAATCATTGGGTAATATACCACTGTTTTGGCAATTCTTCAAGCTGTAAAGCAAATTTTCTTGCCTTGAGAGTTGCAAAAAAAGATAATTTGTGTTAAATTATGGTCATAAACAAGTAAAATTCTGAAAATAAGGATGGAGATGCTATGAATACGATCAATGAATTGCAAAGCCGTTTCGGTTCGGAAAATGTTAATTTTTATGCCGGACCCGGCAATTTTACAGCGGTCAAACTTACCAACGCTTTCGGCGAAGCTGCTCTTACTTTGCATGGGGCCCATGTTATGAGCTATACTCCTGCCGGAGCTGTGCCGGTTTTGTGGATGAGCGAAAAATCCATGTTCACTGCCGGCGAACCCATCCGCGGCGGTATTCCCGTTTGCTGGCCCTGGTTCGGAGCTGATGTTACCGGTAAATTCGGCGGTCACGGTTACGCCCGGCTTTCGCTCTGGAGCGTGGCGTCGGCAACCCGGACTCCGGCCGGTGAAACTTGTGTGACTCTTACTTTGTGCGATAAGGATGTGGATGAAAAGTTTGCTCCTCAACCCTTCAAGCTGGAATTGACAGTGACTTTGGGGGCCGCTTTGACTGTGGCTCTGAAAATTTACAATACCGGCACTGAAGAGCTTGCTTATTCCGGAGCTTTGCACAGCTATTTTAATGTGGCTGACTCCTCGGCGATCAAGGTGCAGGGTTTGGAAGATTGCGAATACTCCGATAAAGTTTTGAATGTTGAAGGCGTGCAGAATGGTGCCATCGTTATCGACCGGGAAATCGACCGGGTCTACCGCCGCACCAGCGGGATCGTCAATGTGGAAGACCCGGTTTTCGGCCGCACTATCCGCATTGCCAAATCCGGCAGCACCTCCACGGTGGTCTGGAACCCCTGGATCGAAAAATCCAAGCGGATGCCCGACTTTGGCGACGAAGAATATCACACCATGGTTTGCGTGGAAGCTGCCAATGCTTCCGCTGCCAATGATGACCGGGTGCTGGCTCCCGGAGCCATGGCTGAACTGCGGCAGATGATTTCCATTGCCTGAAGGGTCTGAATACATTTATGCAGTGGTATGAATTGGGGCCGTTTACGGTATTTGATCTGGAAACTACCGGCATGAGTCCGGTCAATGACCGCATAGTGGAAATTGCCGCTATGCGGGTGGAACTTACCGGAGAATATTCGGAATTTCATACCCTGATAAATCCCGGCAGGCTGATTCCCCACGCCGCCAGCCGGGTGCACCATATTACGGATGATATGGTAGCGGATTCTCCAAGGTTCCAGCATATCGGGCACGATTTTCTGGAATTTGCCCGCAACTCAACATTAGTAGCACACAATGCCCGGTTCGACTTGAGTTTTCTGCAGGAAAGTCTTGCCCGTACCGGTTTGCCGCTGTGGCAGGGTAAAACCATGGATTCGCTTTTGCTGGTGCGGAAGCTTTACCCCGGCTTGCCCAGTTACAGTTTGCAGAATTTACGGAATTCTCTGAAACTTGACCGGGCGGGGGACGATCTTTCGGCTCACCGGGCAGGGGACGATGTGGTTTGGACGATGCGGCTGTTGGAAATATTGCTTTCGCGGGCATTGGCAGCTGAAGTTGGTGAATAAGTTAGCGAGGAATTTATGTTATTTCTGAAAAAAAAGTGGAACAGTGCAGTTAATGCTTTGCTGCTGATTTTTATGATCATGCTTGGGCTTTATCTGTTTGACGACAACATTGGCTTGTTCTCAACTTTATCAGCGGTGTTCGGCAGTGCGGAAAATGCCGTCCGCAATTCGGACATGCCTCAGGTTGAATGGTCGTGGCAGCTGGGGTTGCTGGGTGGAGTCTTTTTCGGCAGCTTTTGCGGAGCGTTGATCAACGGCTCTTTCAAGATCGTGCTGGCAGTGGAAGATACTTCAAGTTTTTCCGGCAAGGTGTTCAAAAGTTCGCTGGGCTCGCTGATTTCCGGATTTCTGGTGATGTTGGGTGCGATCATGGCGGGCGATGTGCTTTTCGGGCAGGTGGCAGCGGCTATGGAAATATCTTCCGGAGCATGGTTCTTTCTGGTATTTGCTTTGATAACTGCCGGTATAACTGCTCTTTTTATTGAACGCAAAAATCAAAACGCCGGTTCATCTAATCAAAACAAGGAGGCAGAAAAATGAGCACTATGTTGTTTTTTGCCAGCCTTGAACCTTTGGCTCTGACCGGCAACGGCAGAATGGCGGTGGCTATTATCTACGGCATGTTTCTGGGAGTTCTGCTGGTAAAATGCGGATTTTCTGACCGGATGGAAGTCAAGGAAAATCTTACTTTCAAAAGTATGCGGATGGTCAAAACTCTGCTGCTGGCTGCCGGACTGGGGATGATCGTTTTTGCCTTGCTGAAAAATTGGCACATAGTGCAGGCTCACTATCCGGAAAACAATTTCTGGGGGGTGCTGGCTGGTGGTATAGTTATGGGTATCGGTCTGGGCTGGAACGGTTTAGTGCCGATCACCGCAGTTTCTGCTCTGGCTTCGGGGCGGCTTTACGCACTCTGGAGCATTATCGGTATGGCGTTGGCAGTGCCAGCGGCAGCACTTATCCGCAATAACTGCGGCAGCATACTCGAAAAATTTCAAACGCCTATGAACAATGTTTTTGCCATTGAAGGCAGCTTTTGGAGTTTGGAAAATCCAGCATTGTGGGTGGCTGGAACTGCATTGATACTCTTTATAATATGTGCTTGTTTCGGGCCCAAAGAAAAAAACTGACTGCCGCCTGCTGGCGACAATCAGTTTGAATATTGCAGTATTTGCATCAGAACCAGCCGAAGCGTTTGCCGATACCGATCACCCAGATCGCCAGAATGATAAGCGGCAGTATCCAGCGCAGATAGAAACTCAATTTGGCAGTGAACTTCCATCCGGAACCGGCATTGATCTCGCCATAAAGTTTTTCTTTGCCCCAGCCATAGCGATTCATACAGAAGAGCGTTATATATAATGCTCCCAGCGGCAGCAGATTGTCGCTGATGATAAAGTCTTCCAAATCAAGGATATTAGTGCCTTTGCCCAGCGGCTGGATATTTTTCCACAGATTAAAGCCGAAAATGCACGGCATGGAAAATATCGCCAGAATCATTGCAAAAACAGTTGAGGAGCGTTTGCGGCTCCAATGCCATTGATCCATACCGAAAGATACCAGATTTTCAAACACCGCTATCAAGGTGGAAATCGCTGCGATCGAAAGGAATATGAAGAATAAAAATCCCCAGAAATTACCCCACTGCATATTGGCAAAAACATTGGGCAGAGTTATGAAAATCAGGGCTGGCCCCGCATTGGGGTCAATGCTGAACGCTGCACACGCCGGGAAGATTATCAAGCCCGAAAATACCGCTACCATGGTATCCAGCGAAATTATCCACACGCCTTCGTTGGCAAGGGATCGCTCCCGGGGCATATAGCTGCCGCAAACTGCCATGCTGCCGATACCCAGACTTAAAGTGAAAAATGCCTGTGCCATCGCCGCATGGATCGTATCAAGCACGCCGTCGCCTATAAATTTCTGCCAATCAGGTTTCAGGAAAAAACTTATTCCTTTTATGGCGTTGGGCAGCCGGATCGCCTGGATCACCAATATTATAAGCAATATAAACAAGCCCAGCATCATGATCTTAATGGATTTTTCGATGGTTTTGCGTACTCCGCCTATACAAACAAAATAGGTTATAGTTACACTCAAAAGCATGCCCACTGTTTGCAATGCAGGATCTGCCAGCAGAGCGTTAAAAATCTTTGCACTGCCTTCAGTGGTCACATTGGCAAATTTGCCTGCAACAAACCCCGCAGCATAAATCATCAGCCAGCCGGTTATGACCGAGTAAAACATCAAAAGTATCAAATTTCCGGCAAAAAGAGCATAGACCGGCTTGTACCATTTGAATCTGCTTTCTTGCGACTGCAGATTGCGGAATGCCCCGGGAAATGTGCTGCGTCCGGCACGGCCGATCGCCAGCTCCATAAGCATTACCGGAAAACCCAGTATCGCCAGAAAAAGCAGATAAAGCAATACAAAAAATCCGCCGCCGTACTCCCCGGCAATGTAGGAAAATCTCCACACATTGCCCAAGCCGATAGCACAACCGGCACTCATCAATATGAACCCCGCCCGGGAGGCAAAAAGTTCACGACTGTTTTTTTCACTCATAACTCAACAAAAATTTTCAAAAATTAATTGATTTCGTTCTGCTGTGCCACCAAAAGCGAAGCTCCATATTTTTTCCGCAGAGCAGGTTTTTCGATTTTACCGGTGGGGTTACGGGGGACTTCCGCAAAAATGATCTTGCGGGGACGCTGATAACGGGGCATATCCAGACAGAAGTTGTTGACCTCGTCTTCGGTAAGGGTCATATCCGGCTTTACCTCAATGATGGCAGCGGCGATCTCACCCAGCCGCGGTTCCGGCAAGCCGATGACCGCCACATCTTTAATGGCATTGTGCCGCCGCAAAAAGTCTTCGATCTGCACCGGGTAAAGGTTTTCTCCGCCGGTGATGATAACATCTTTTTTGCGGTCAACAAGATAGATAAATCCATCTTTATCTTCTTTAGCCATATCGCCGGTAAAGAGCCAGCCGTCGTCGGAAAGTACCTCTTTAGTGGCTTTTTCATCTTTATAATACCGCAGCATCACTCCGTCGCCCTTTACTGCCAGTTCGCCGACCTCGCCCTGGGCTACTTCGTTGCGGTTGGAATCCACGATCTTGGTCTGCCAGTTGTAACCGGCTTTACCGATGGCCCCAACATGGTCAATATTTTCCATACCCAGATGGACTGCACCGGGGCCGATGGATTCGCTTAAACCATAGTTTGTATCGTAATCATGGTGGGGGAAGGTGTTCTTCCAGCGTTTGATCAGACTGGGCGGTACCGGCTGGGCACCGATGTGCATCAACCGCCACTGGTCAAGCTGGTAATCTTCCAACTTGATATCGCCCCGGTCGATGGCATCAAGTATATCCTGTGCCCACGGCACCAGCAGCCAGACTACGGTACACTTTTCTTCGGAAACCGCCCGGATGATCCACTCCGGCTGGATACCTTTAAGCAAAACCGCTTTGCCGCCGACAAGAAAACTGCCGAACCAGTGCATTTTTGCTCCGGTATGGTACAATGGCGGTATGCAAAGGAAGTTATCTTCCCGGGTCTGCTTGTGGTGCTGCTGCTCAACAATACAAGCATGCATCAAACTGCGGTGATTATGCACAATGGCTTTAGGAAAGCCAGTGGTGCCGCTGGAAAAATAGATTGCCGCTTCGTCATCTTCAGTTATATGGATAGACGGAGCTTTGGTTGAGCAGTAACCCGCCAGCGAATAAGGTTCGGCAAAACTGGGGCAGTCTTCTCCGGTATAAAGCAAAGTTTTGACCCGGGGGATCCGGTCGCAGATAGCTTCCATTCTCCCGGTAAAAGCCGGCCCGAAGACCAGACAATCCACATCGGCAAGTTCCAGACAATATTTGATTTCGTCAGAAGAATAACGGAAATTCAGCGGCACCGCCATCGCTCCGCTTTTGAGGATACCGAAGTAAATCGGCAGCCATTCCAGACAGTTCATCAGGAAGATAGCGACTTTTTTGCCTTTGCCGATATTGCGGGACAAAAGAAAATTTGCCATGGAGTTGGCTTTTTGTTCAAACTCGTGCCAGGTCATTTCGCTGCGGAAAGAGGCGGCATTGTTTGACTCGATGAGTGAATATTCCCGCCAGGTGGTGTGGCGTTTTTCCAACTCCTGCGGGTTTATTTCCACTAATGCTACATCGTTACCGTAAAGCTGGGCATTGCGGGTGAGAATTTCGGTTATAGGCATGACAAGTTCCTCTCTATATTACCGGTTTTTCCGGATAATGAATATTGATATGATACTCCAAACGATCAGCATGACCGTGCAGAAGATCCAAACCGGCAGCCACCCCATGGTAAAGACCAGCGGCAAAGCCAGAGCAGTCCAAAGTCCGCCGCCCATAAAAGGCTCGTGGATAAGCTGCTTGTAGCCGAAGCTGGAAGCGGCAATAGTTTTGTTTTCCGGGTCAACCGTACGCAGCAGCATAAGCCCGGTTGCCGTAACACCGGTGGCTTGCCCGAAGTCGGCAATGGCACGCTCAAACCAGGCTTCTTTGAAGAGCTTGGGAGCAATAAAAATAACACATGCCACGCTGAAAACTGCCCCGGCAACGATCAAAATCAAAAGCGGCAGCCAGTTTTGGATAACCACCGAAAGCTGAATGGTCGCAACTGCCGAAACTACCAGAAAGTCCAACGCCGCCCCGGAGATACGGCTCATTTGATGATGGTCGATAAGGTGATCGATTTTAGTTTTTGATGCAAAGATCTGTAACAGCACGCCGCCGATCATACATAATGGAAACAGAGGAAATCCGTTAAAAATCCGGGTTTTGGCATCGGGCAGCAAAGTTACTTCGCCCCATTGCAGAAATTTAAGCATCCCGAACCCGATCAGGATGGAAACCCCGACCAGTGCCAGATGAAATGCCAGCGAGTCGATGGAGTCGCTGAAAACAGTCTGCAATCCGGCGGAGGGGCGTTCGGCAGTAGTGTAAATACCTATGCGTTCATTACGGTTACGCATTGCAAAAGTGCGTACTTCTTTAACAAAACCTTTTTTCAATGCCCAGTTGACCAATACCATACCGATAACGATTCCGACGATCATGCCGCCGGTTGCCACTGTGTAACCTAAAGCCACACCATCTTCCCACTTGTAAGCAAGGAAACTTGCGGTCATGCCGCCGACAGTCCCATGACCACCCTGAAAGCCGATTTCCAGCAAATTGCCGAATGCTGCCGGCACGCCGAAGAGTTTGACGAACAGCAATCCGGAAAGCCCCAAACCTAAAACATATTGCCCCCAAGCCATGATTTGCCCCAAACAGATCTGGGGCAGGGCTATTTTGAAAATCTCCTTGAATTTAGGCGTGGCAAGGCCGAGAAAAAGCGTGGCAAAAATAACATTGATCAAAAAACCGGGCAGTTTTTTGGTCATGTTGACCCATTCAGTCGGTATGTATTTATGGAATATGGAAATAATTATCAAACCAATCAATCCGCCAATAACCGAGCTTGGTAAATAAAGTTTTTGAAACACGCTGCAGCTTGTACGCAAAGCTTTGCCCAGTACCAGCAGCACCGACAAAAAACAAAAAATTATAACCGCTAACATCTTTTTTCCTGACTTCAGTGAGTTTATGTCAAAAGTGTACAAATTTAAATAATATACAGCAATATTGTGATTATTGCAATTTGTGTGATAGTTTTTACTGGAATTATTGAAAAAAATGAAACTGATACAACAGGTTAAACTCTGTAAAAACAGAAATTTACAACTTATTTGCTTTTTTTGGGAATAGTAGTATATTAAGTGAAAATCAGGTATGAACTTGTTTTGTTTTGTGGAGGGATGTTTACCGTGAAACATAAGTGTTTTTTCTCAGTTTTGATTTTTTTTACTGCATTGTCCGGCGTGATCAGTGCAGATTACCGGGTTTTACTCACTGGTAAAGAAAATAAGACAGTTGCCGGTTATATCGGCAGTAATTTGTATTCAGAAACAGCATTTCTTGATCCGTCTGTTCATCGGGCAGCAATCAAACTTGAAGAGTTTGATATGTATTTACCTCGTCGAGATAGCGAAAACCGCAGCACTTACGATGACGAAAAAGCTAAAATCAGGCTTTTTTTCAAACCAGGTTTGAGAGTGTGGGGGGCTTCCGGACGGCGGCATTTTCTGGTGGGTGACAGGCTTTGGAAGGTGACAAAAAACACCGATTCAGTTACATACAGCCGTAACTGGAAGCGTGCCGGTCAAGTTGTTTTTACGGGAATCACCGCCCGCATGGCCAAAGATAAAAGTGAGATCATCATAGAAGGTTCTTTTGTCAACAAAGGCCGGAATGAATGTATAGTGGAGTTTTCTCCGCAATTTTCTTTTACCCGCAACAACCATCTGACATTGTTTATTCCCCGTTTATACAGCGATATTATTGACGGTAAGCAGAAGAAATTTTTCTATGGCGAAAAGGTTCTGCTCGATAACAGCAGGGGGCGGAACTATTTCTGGCGTCGGGCGGTCAAAAAATCTGAACATAATGAAGAAGACAGCGGATTTGTGAACTTTGCCGCCCGTGAACGAATACCGTTTTTCAATAACCAGATCAATCGGGTTGATATGTTTGGATTTGTAAATCTGCCCGGTGAAGCAAACTTTGTCTGGGATCTTAAAAATGCAGCAGAAAAAGAAGCTTTGCAATATATTGAGTTCGGTTGGGAAAATGGTTTGGGCGAAGCTATTGCTGCATGGCAAATAAAGCTTAAACGCAACGAAACCAAAAAAGTCAAGTTCCGGGTGATAACGGTCAAGGGGCTTTCGCGATTCGATGTTTTAAGCGAAAATATGCTTGTCGGGTATGGTGTGGATAAAGACCGCTTGAAGATTGAAATGGCACCCTTGAAACAGTTGGGTATATCCCTTTTGCATGGAAAAGTTATTAATTCGCACAGCAAGCAGGTTATGATAAAACAGCAGAGTGAACTTGCTGAAATGCAGCCGTTTAATGCCGGTAAGATGGAATGGCGGGCACCGGTTGGGTTCGTTCGCAACGGTTCGTATCCAATCAAGATATTGCTGCAGACATCTGATGGAAAAAAGATTATGCAGACCGATGGAGTGATTGTTCCCTGAGTATCGTGTGAAAAATACTCAGACAGTAATCTTACTGAAAAAATTTGGCTCTGTTTCCGGTAAGGGCAGGTATATAAAAATAACATATATACCTGAGGAGCGAGATACTTTTCAAAATGGCAGATCATCCTGTCGGTCTTTTTCCGGCGGGGCTTTCTTGGAACTTGTTTTTTGTGTAGCTTTTTCGGAGCCGGCGGCGGCTTGAGTGCGTTCGCTGGTGGGGTCGAATTCCACGAATTCGCCCTGTTCTCCATCGTCTTTGAACATCAGTTCGATTTTTGCATTCATGGTGTTAAGTCTTTTGCGGCACTGCTTGATAAGTTTTGAGGCATAAGTAATGCGGTCAACCATCTTTTCCAGCGGCATGACTTCGGATTCCACTTCATTTACGATGGAATCAAGTTCATCAAGAATATCTTCAATATTTTTTTCTTTTTCTGCCATAATATATACTCAAGTTATGTTTTCAGCTGATTTATTCTAATATAGCACAACAATATTTTTATGCAAATAAACCCGAAAACAAAGAACCGACCCGGAGAGCGTTCAAAACGCTTGCTCCGGATCGGCAGGGGATGGGGGATCTCCACATATACAGACAGGTAAAACAAAAGATAGTTCCCCGTTTCGGCAAAAAAATCAGAAAGAGTTGATAATTATACATCAAATTTTTATTGCTTACAGAAATTTACCCAGCAAGGAGGGCAATGCCACTTCAGTTCTTAATATGCGGCTGCCCAAAGTGCCGCCTCTGGCTCCGGTTTCCTGCAAACGGCTTACTTCGTAGTCAGTAAAGCCGCCTTCCGGACCAACCAGCAGCAAGGCGGGCGTTTGAGGTTTATCCGGAAACTTGCCGCCGCACGCCGGATGAGCTATATATACGGTGCGGTCTTGACATAAACGGGGCAGTTCCTCTTCCACAAATTTTTTGAAGTATTTATGATATTCCACTGTGGGCATAACTGTATCGCAGCACTGCTCAAGGGCGGTCACGGCTTCCCGTTGGAAGATCTCTTCCGAAAGCACCGGGCTGTCCCAATAGCTTTTTTCCACCTTGAACGAACCGAAAAATACCAGATGTTTTACCCCCATGGTTATTGCTGTATGCAGCACTTTTTTGTAGGTTTGCGGCCGCTGCATGGCACAAATGAGTATCACATCCAGCGGGGCAGGGGGAGCTGTATCCAGCGTTACACGCAATTCGGCTGATCGTTCATCAATAGAAATAACTTCGCCTTTGCCAAGTTTATCGTTGACCAATCCAACTTTGCATACGCTTCCTGCTGCGGATTTCAGCACTTTACGCATGTGCTCAAGGCGGTAATCGGTCAGAATGACCCGGTCTGCGGCAATAAAATCGCTCTTTTTCAACAATATAGTATTCATAAAAAGTTGCGTTCCCAAGTTTACGGTATATATTACTTTGATAATATAATTGAATTTTGAAAGTTTGCAAATCCATGATCGTTGGTATCGGTACAGATATAGTGGAAATCGCCAGGCTGGCAAAGTCCCTGGAGAACATCAAAGAGCATTGCTTTACAGCGTTGGAAATTGCTTATGCGGAGAAATTTCGCGATCCGGTACCCCATTTTGCCGGTCGCTGGGCTGCTAAAGAAGCCTTTGCCAAAGCTCTCGGCACCGGGTTCGGCGAAAGCTGTGCGTGGCTGGAGCTGGAAATAGCCAACGACTGCAAAGGCAAGCCGGAGATCGGTATTTCCGGAACAGCATTGCAGACCTTTACTGCTCTTGGCGGCAAAACGGTTCACTTATCGATCTCACACGAAAAAAATTATGCAACAGCTTTTGTAATTATAGAAGGAGAAAAATGAACGAACTTTACGGCAATATCAATGCCAGACCCCGTTCCGGCCGCCGCTGGATCTATATGATTTCTGCACTTATCATTCTTTGTGTGTTGATGCTGCTGCCAGGTGCCCAGACCGCACGGCTTTCGTTTGTGATTTCACACGAAAATCCGGCGGAAGTGGTGTTGACTCCCCCAAAAGACTGCCGGTTGGAAAAGGTCTACTTAAAAGCCAACAGCCATGTGCCCCGCCAGGGCAAACTGGTGACTTTGATCGTCAACGGTCTGAAATTTCCGGTTGCTGACTTTGAAAAACTTGAAGCCATTGATGCCCCAGCCGATGAAGGTTGCGAAAACCGCAACGCTCCCATCGACTGGAACAAACTCAAAGGTGCCAAATCCCTGACAATTTCTTATGAAGATATGAACAAAGATCTTGACCGCTATGACCTTGAACTGGTATTTGAAATTACCGGCAATCCCGACAAGATAAAAAACTGGCAGAGTTTTGTGCAGCTCTACAGCAAAAAAGCTCCCATGATCGTTAAAAAAGCACCTGCGGCTACAGACAAATCAAAAGATTGATTTAAGTAATTTTCCGGAATTTTTACGGGGAACTTCGATTCGGAGTTCTCCGTTTTTTTCTGCCTGTAAGCTGTGTATGAGCGACAGACTTTTTTGCAAACGGTAATCTTTATTGATTTCCTGCTGCAATCTGTTGTTCAACGCTTTTTCCACGGCGTCTGCGGGCAGGGGCAGTTTGCCCAGACGGCATTTGCTTACTGCTATAAAAAGTTTGCCTTTGCTGATCGAGGGGGCAGTCTGCAAATAAAAATTAAAATATATGCCTGCAAACTTTATTGAACACTCTGTGTCGCTCCAGCCGCCTTTGTTCCACTTTGCGTAAAGCGGCGGATCACCGGGCTTTTTCTCGTTGGCATAAACTCTCAATATCATAGCAAGCATGGCGTTGACTTCATCCGGCGAAAAAATCATGGTGCAATACTCATCGGCACTTCTTCCAGAGCCGTTCATTGCTGCAAAAACTTTGGCACTTATGGTTGCCAACGCAAAACTTTCTCCGGTACCGCCCCATGATGGAACACTCCTTACGGGACGCAGTTCCACGACCAAGAGTATCAGAACAAGCACTATCGTTATTGCGGCAAATATGGTCGCCTGAAGTGCAGTGTGCTTCTTTTTTGGAGTATTCCGAAGAGTTTTTGATTTTTTAGTTTTTGTATATTTTTTTACCATCTTCTTTTGCCTGTTAAAAAAAGCCGCTGCGTTATTTCAGGCAGCGGCATATTGTTTATGATTACGGTTCTCTGGCAGTTTCGTCCAAAGCCTTGATCAGCGGATAGATCAAATATTCGATGATCCTTCTCCGTCCGGTCTTGATTTCTGCCGTAGCTTCCATACCCGGGATCAAGCGGAATTTTTCGGGCTGCTTACGCAGTTTGCCGCTGATGGTTATACGGGCACGGTAATAAGTCTGGCTCTGACCGATGTCCGCACGCCCCTGCTGGGTGAAGGTATCTTCGGAGATGTTCCGCACAATACCGTTGAGAGTATCATACTTCTGGAAGGGGTATGCCGAAAGCTTGATCCGCACTTCGGAACCGATCTGCACTTTGGCAATATCCTGCGGTCTGATTTCCGCTTCCAATTCCGCATGACCATCCAGCGGTATCAAGGTGATCAACGCTTCAGCTTCCCGCACCGCCGAACCGGCAGAGAAGGCGGCGATTTCGTGCACCACCGCTTCGCAGGGAGCCCGCAGATACAACGAATCCACACGCAGCTGGTTCTTTTCGTACTGCCGCTGGTTGGCAGAAAGTTCACGCTCGGTTTCCACAAGCTGTTCAGAAATGCTGTTCCGCCACTCTTCGATAAACGAATTGCGTGACGACAAGGTGCTGCCCCGCTGGTGCTGCAATTCCAGCAAAGCGTTTTCCAACTCGTCAATGGTTGCTTCCATCTGCATACGCGAGAGTTTCAGCTCCACATATTCTTTCAGAGTTGTCACCTTCTGTTTGAACATTGCATCGAAAGTATCTTCCAGCGTTTTGATCTCCTTCAGGCGTTTCCGCTGATTGGCAAGGGAGTCTTCACGGGTTTTGCGTGAGGCATCGATCTGCTTGAGGGTTTCATCAAAGTAGCTCAACCGTTCGCGATAGTAATCTTTACGCTGCTTGAAGATCGCTTCCTGCAGCTGCGGAAAACGCTTGTTGCTGGCAGCTTTATAGTCGCTGTTGTTGAATTCCGCCTGCAAACGGGAGAATTTGGCTGAAAGACTTTCCACTTCCAGCTGCAGCCGCTCGGCTTCAGCAATGTTGATCGTGGGGTCAAAGGTGATGAGTATCTGGTTGGGTTTTACCACTTCGCCCAGCTTTACATTCACTTCTTTGATAACAGTAAGTTCCAGTGGTTTCATAACGATAGTCTGTTTATCGCTGACGACTTTACCATTACCGGTCACGATAACATCCACCTTGCCCAAAGTAGCCCAGACAAGGGCACCGGTCAAGAAAATGAATGCCAGCACCACGCTGTATCTTGCCCAGATCGGCAGACGGGAGTTGGCGATCTCCAAAGCATCGGGCTGAAATTCAATGGCTTCGTCCGGAATGCTGGGGGCATCCCAATTCATAAATTTCTGGAACTTTTTCCAGGGGGTAATCAAAAGAGAAAGCAATTTCATAATATTTCACACGCTCCTGTTCAATCCAGATCTATACGCATTTGCTGGTGCCAGAACTCACGATAGGTTCCCGGCTGATTCAGCAATTCCTGATGGGTACCCATTGCCGAAATCTTACCGCCGTCGATAACAACGATCTGGTCAGCTCCCGAAACAATACTCAATCGGTGGGAAATGATCAACACCGTTCTGCCTCTGGCAATCGACTTGAGGTTGTTCTGGATAACCAATTCGCTTTCCGGGTCCAGAGCACTGGTCGCCTCGTCAAAAATCAGCACCGGCGGATTGTTCAGCAACGCTCTGGCGATCGCCAGACGCTGTTTCTGACCACCGGAGAGGTTGGAGGCATTTTCTTCCAGCACTGTATCGTAGCCGCGGGGCAGCTTTTGCACAAACTCATCGGCACCGGCAAGTTTAGCCGCGTAGATGATTTCTTCGATCGAGGCGTTGCGTTTGGTCAAACTGATATTTTCCCGCACGGTGCCCGAGAAGAAGTAGTTTTCCTGCAGCACTACACCAATAGAACTGCGCAAGTGGGATTTGTCGATTTCCCGCAGGTCAATGCCGTCGATTTTGATCAACCCCTGCACCACCGGGTACAAGCCCTGCAGCAGCTTGGTGATGGTCGTTTTACCCGAACCGGAACGCCCTACGATACCCACAGTCATACCCGGCTGGATAGACAGCGAAAGGTCTTTGATAACTGCCGGAAGATCCGGACGGTACTGGAAGGTCACATGCTCAAAGTCCACCGCACCCTTAAGGTGGTTGCGGACACCGCCGCCCTGGGGTTCCATAGGTGTATTCATAACCACACCCAACATCTTTACAGACAAGGCGATCTGCTGGTATTCGTGGATCAAGCCCACCAGTTTGACCAGCGGCCCGGTCACCCGGTTGGCCAGCATCTGGAATGCGATCAACGCACCGACTGAGATCTGGTGTTCAAAAACCAGCAATGCACCCAGCCAGATAACGGTGATGGTCATCATCATTTCCAACACCTGGCTTATGCTTTTGGCGGTCATGGAGATCTTGCCCACCCGGAAATAACTCTTTACGGCGTAAGCTGTGGAGTCGTTCCAATGTTTTTCTTCCACCGGTTCCAGTGCCAGTGATTTAACGGTACGCACCCCGTGGATGGCTTCGACCAGCATGCTCTGACGCTTACCTTCAGCCTGATAAAGTTCGTTCAAACGGCGTTGGAAAGGTTTGATCAAACAGGCGATCACCAGTGCCATCAACGCCGAATAACCCATTACCACCAAAGTAAGCTCCACTGTGTAGAGCAGCAGCACCGGGATAAATATACACAACGAACACAAGTCAAGGAAGGTGAAGAACAAATTCCCCGAGAGGAACCCCCGGATCTTTTCCGTCTGCTGCATGTGTTTGAGCAATACCCCGGAAGGTACCCGTTCAAAGAAATCCACCGGCAGCCGCATCAAATGGCGGAATGTTTTGGTTGCTGTTGCCACGTCGATCTTATTGGTGGCAAACAAAAGAAAGTAACTGCGTAAAAAGTCCAGAAATCCGTTGAAGATAACCGTTGCAATAATGCCGATACCCAGCACATTCAAGGTATTATAGGATTTATTGATCAATACTTTATCCACCACGATCTGGAAAAAGAGCGGCACGATGAGCGAAAGGATAGTGATCATTGCCACGGTCAAAGCGATCTGGGCAAAAATGCCCCGCAGCTTGAAGAATTCCGGCAAAAACCACGCCAGCGAGAAGGGGCGGTCTTCATCATAAAGTTTATACCGCTTTTTCAAGAGAATCACTTCGTGGGTAAGCTCTTTTTCAGCAGTTTCCTTATCCATGAAGGTAAAGCGCGATTCCGGACTGGTGTTCTGCGGATCCAGCAATACCAGCTCTATTTTTTCTTCTTCATTTTTCCGCACTCCGCAAATCACCACATATTTACCGTTGGGCTTTCTGCCCATTGCCGGATATGCCTGATCCAAACGGATGAGTTTGTCAAACTTCATCTTGCGTTTGCGGGTCTTGAGTTCATAACTGTCCGCAATAGCATGGATGAGTGACGCTCTGGGTTCTTCGGTATCGATAGCAAAATCGTGCATCACCCGACGCAGGTCCATAGATATATTGTGGTGTCTGGCAATGGCACACAAGCAAAAGAGTGCACTCTGCTCCTGGGAGTCAACTTCCTGCAGATTGCGGAAAATCACCGTTTCGTCAGCAGCCCGTTCCAGCACCTGCGATTTGTTTACCAGAAGTGATTTGCCGCAGGAAGGGTCGAAGATCGCCACTGAATCTTCTTTGTCTATCTGCTGGCTCCGCATGACCAATATCCAACTCTGGTTGTTGAGTTTCAACAACGCCGGACCATTGTAGGTTTTGGATATTTCAGTAATATCTGTATGTTTTTCTGCTCGAAGATCATGGTTGTTGGCAAGTTCCATGATCACATCAGCTTCTTCGGTTTTGCAGCGTTCACGCAATTCATCTGTGATCAGAGCATCGTAATTTACATTATGCCTGAACTGAGTGAATATCCTCCGCAAGCACTCGATTCCGCTTGGATTGTTCAGTTGGATTTCTGACATATTTATCCCCATGTTATGCCGTTTATTTGGCTATTTATACATAAACACAAAAAGCCTTCGGGAGAGTTTACTCCCGCAGGTTATACTTGCTTACGCCAATTTGATTGTAAAATAATATAGCACTGCTTGCTGATTTTACAAATTGCAAGCAGTGCCATACTTGTTTTTTTACAGTTTTTTTATATGCTTGTCTGATAATCTGCCGGATTGCTTAAAATATCTGTGCTCCAAGCAGTACTGCACCTTGTTCAGAGGGGACTCAAGGTGCAGTACCGGCGGATAATGCACCCCATTCTCTGAAGTATTATTTTTGTTTGCGTAATTCAGCAGGGAAATTTTCGTAGAACATTTCCGACCGCTCGTTGATGTTGAACAAATGGCGGGAAATCTTGCGTATTTCAGCAAGAAGTTCCAAATAGAGTATCCCTACCTGCGGACGGCAATCGCCCCGGTTGATGCGGGTGATATGTTCAGTTTCAAAGTTATCGAGCATTTGCTGTAAATCCTTTTCCATCTGGACCGATTTTTCCATGAGTTCCGGCGTGCACCGGGTCAGCATTTCGGCAGAGAGCCTGGCGGCTGAAGCCAGCTCTTCGTGCAGTAGATCGTATTCTTTTTCTGCCTGAATACTGAATTTCAGTTCATCGGTTTGCAATTTATTTATGATCGACTGTATTATTTCTGTATGGTCGCCGATGCGTTCCACATCGTTGGTGCAGTGGAGCAGGAGCGGAATTTGTACCGCTTCGGCTTTGGTGAGTTTTCTGCTCATCAGCTGCGAGAGGTAATCGGTGATATTTTTCTGGCGTTCGTCAATATCAGCTTCCCGCTTTTCCAGCTGCTTGACCATGATTTGATTTTTTTCGTCGTTATGATTATACATGTTCAACGCACAATCTATCATTTTCCATGCCTTTTGCAGCATCCGCCGCAATGCGTAAGCAGTCTGGGTCAAGGCAATAGGGGGGCTGTCCAGCAAATGAGGTTCCAGATATTGATAGCGGATCTTGCCGGTGCTTACCGGAATTACTTTTTCGCAAATATAGGCCAGCAGCGGAATAAACGGTATCAGTATCAGCGTGGTAAATACATTGAATACAGTATGGGCGTTGGCGATCTTTCGGGGCAGATCGCCGTTCAGCGAGAGTTTGTCGATCAATGTGAAGAATGCCGGTTCGCCGTTCCAGACTATCAGGAAGCTCAAGCTGATGATTATTACACCCAATACATTAAAGAGCGTGTGTGCCAACGCCGCCTGTTTGGCTACCCGGTTGGCGGTCATAGCTGCCAGCTGGGCGGTGATAGTTGTACCGATATTGGACCCCATGACCAGTGCTACTGCTGTATAAATATCCAGCAAGCCGCTGGCTCCCAGTGCAATAATTATACCCGAACACGCCGAGGAACTTTGAACTATCATAGTTGCAACCAGACCGATGAGCACTGCTCCAAGTAATGAACCTATGGGTATGTAGCCATTTACCGGGGCACACTGGAAGGTTTGGAACGCTTCGGTAAATGCCGGCAGCGAAGCCAGGGTTTTCAGTTCATTGCTCATAAACTCCATACCCAGAAAGAGGAATCCGAACCCGAGAATGGTTTCGCTCCAGTCGGCTATGCTCTGGCGTTTGACAAAGCTCATCAGCAGCCCCGCAATGATTGCCGGCATGATGACCCACGATATATCAAATGCCACCAGCTGGGCGGTTACTGTTGTACCGATATTGGCTCCGAAAACCAACCCCATTGCCTGAACCAGCGATAGCAAACCGGCGTTGACAAACCCGATAACCATGACCGTACTGGCACTGGAGGACTGGATAACGCAAGTTACAGCCGCCCCGGAGGCAACCGCAACCAGCGGGTTGGCGGAAAACATCCGCAATATAGAACGCATCTTTTCTCCGGCAACCTGATGAAGCCCATCACTCATGAGTTGCATACCGAATATAAATATGGCAAGTCCGCCGAAGACCTGCATTGCAGTCATAAACATAATTTAAAATAACCTTTATTGTTTGTTGATTTACAGCATTTGAGCTGAATATTTTATAAGTTTGAAAGAATCGGATTTTTTTGTGCAATACTTAAACAGCAGGAGATATCGGGCCTGCCCGCACCGGTTTACAGATGCTTTGCCAGTTTTCCGGCTTTGGTAGAGAGTATGTAATTATTTTTATTGAAAATCGTTGGATCTCCGGCTGGACTTTTTCAAATTTTTTTTCAGCTGCCAGGATTGTTTGCAAATAAAAACTCTGCTGCTGATTGCTTTGCTGTATTACCAGTTGGGATGCCGGAGAGTCGTTCTCCATTTGCTGGTATGCTCTTGGCAGGTCATCGGGCTGGGGCGCTGCTGCCAGTTTTGATTTATCCGGAGCAAATGGCGATAAAACGATCAGCAGAAAAATAAATATGGCACTCCCCGCTTGGGCAAGCACCGGGGCTATGGGTGAAACGCAGGCAAAAAAGAGTAAAAACAATCCGCTGCTCAGCTTGAGAAAAAGCCGGCAGTAAGCAGTTATGCCTGAAGGAGAATGTTTTTTCACGCTTTACCTTTATGGTTTGAATATTTCAGGTACTATTAATATACACCATAAATGTAAAAAAATCAACCCCGCAAACATTAAGTCCACGGGGTCACAGTAAATTTTTATTTGCGTTTTTTTATTTTGTATCTGGGCAGATCTTTAGGCATTTCGGCTAAATCCATTGCCCACTCCCGCAAGCGTTTGCGGGGCTTTTCAGCTGAAGCGGATTTTTCTTTGCTGAAAGTTTTTTTGTCGTCGCCGGAGTGCTCACGCTTTTCAAAAGATTTTTCTTTTTCGCTGCGGAACTTTTTGCCGGAGCGATCACGCTTTTCCGCATGAGTGTTGTTTTCAGGCGATTCCGGATTTTCTTCACCGTTGCGGTTGCGGCGGCGACGGGTACGCCGGTCGTTATCCCGGGTGTTTTCCCGGTGAGTGCCGTGCATACTGCCGAACTGACGCTCGTGCCTGCCTTTGGAGAGCGGCGGATAATTTTCCGGCAGCAGCTCTTTGTAGAACTTCATATCCAGCATGGCAGCCATTACCGCCAGCGGGTCAAATACTTCGCTTAATTCCTCCGCCATCTGCCAATATACTTTGTTGACTTTAGGCAGGCGTTCTTCCAACGCTTCGCGGAACCGCAGCTTCTTGGCGTTGATGATCGCCTTGGCATCGGGCAGGCCCCGCAGTTCCAGAGCATTGTTGGTGGCTTTGCGGATGGCGGCAAAGCGTTTGCCTTCGGAGGGCGAGAATATGGAGATCGCCACACCTTTTTTGCCAGCTCTGCCGGTACGCCCTATGCGGTGGGTGTAAATATCAGTTTCCTGCGGAAGGGCGTAATTTATTACATGTGTCAAATCATTTACATCGATACCTCTGGCGGCTACATCGGTGGCGACAAGCATATCAAAGCGGCGGCATTTGAATTGCTCAATGACCCGTGTCCGCTGATTCTGCGTAAGTTCCCCATGCAATGCTTCGGCGGAAAACTTGTTTTTCTGCAAATTCATCGTCAACTCATCCACATCTGCCCGGGTGCGGCAGAAGATCATGCCGTAGATTCTGCCTTCGGCGTTCAAAATGCGTTTCAAGGCGTTGAATTTATCCTCCCGCCGGACTTCGCATGCCCACTGTTCGGTCAAAAACTCAATGGACTGTTTTTCCGGGGCAGGGGCCTTGATGTATTCGGCATTGTGCATGAATTGTTCGGCGATCTTTCTTGCCTCGGCAGGCACGGTTGCCGAAAACATCAGCATTTGCTTATTGTCGGGAGTTGCAGCTAAAATCGTTTCGATATCTTCCACAAAACCCATATTGAGCATTTCATCAGCTTCGTCAAGGATGGCGGTCGATATTTCGCCCAGTTTCAGAGCGTTGCGTTCCATAAGGTCGATGACTCTGCCGGGGGTACCTACAATAATATCGCTGCCGCCTTTAAGTGCCCGCAGCTGGAGCTCAATGGGTTGACCGCCGTAAACAGTAACCGCTTTAAGTTCCCGACCGCCGATGAATTGACCGATCTCATCAGCGATCTGCATGGCAAGCTCCCGGGTAGGAGCTAATACGATGGCACGGGGCTGTTTCTGCTTGCCTGCCGGCAAAAGTTTTTCGATGATGGGCAAAGCGTAAGCGGCAGTTTTGCCGGTACCGGTTTGAGCCTGGGCGATCAGGTCGCACTCTTCGGCAAGCAGCTTGGGTATCACCATGGCCTGAATGGGGGTGGGCTTGCTGTATGAGCGTTTTTCGAGTATATCAAGGGTTCCTTGTGAAAGGGCAAGGTCTGCAAAAGTTTCTGCAAGATGTTCCGGCATAAAAAAAGTTCCTGTCTGGGTGCAATTAAAAAATCATGAACTGATAATATAGCACGATTTTTGCATATTACAATGCAATTTTAAGCTGACAGGTTTGATTATGCAGTAAAAAAAGAACAATTTGATTTGTTTTATGCTCTATTCCCAATATCGGTTGATATAATACAGCAAGCCGACAGCAACTAAGGACGGTCAGTACCTGTCAATAATCAAAAGTCATGAGGAACTGCACTGAGTATGGCAGGGCAATGAGCAAGGGGGAGCCAAGGGGAGAATACCGATCCTCCCCTTGGTATATGTCCAGACGATGCATGATTTTTTATGCTTCATCAGGACGAGTCGTGTGCGAGTTGAGTAAATTAAGTTTATCAACCCTTATTAAGATACAATAAATACTTTAAAGATCACCACACCGGATAGAGGTGATGGATGCGTTTGCGGTATTTATCGTGGATAGGTTTATTGTGCTCGTCGCAGCCGGGAATGTTGTTGCTGACCCAGATCTCCGGAGTGCCGCCCTTGGCTTTGATCAGGCGGATGGTTTCGCTCATGATCAAATTCAAGGTGTAGCAGGTCAGGATGGTCGCAGTGGGGGTGATTTTTTCTTCAATGCCTTCGCAATCCAACACTGCATCCGGATAAGGCACATGGTTATCGATGGCAATATCGGCAAAGTCGTTGATGTTCTGCTTGCTGGAGTGTCGCCAGATGAAGTTCTTGGGGACTTTCTGGGCAAACTTGTGGGCATTGACTGTGATAAGTTTGACGCCCCGTTTCTGTGCCTCGATCGCCACATCCACCGCAGTAATGTTCAAACCGTAGAAGTTTACCAGAATGAGCACATCATCTTTGTAAACATCGTAAAAGTTGAGTATGTAAGGAGCATACCCTTCCAGTTTGGCAGTGGTGGGATTTGCCGAAACGATATTGGTTCCGGTGGGGAACATGGCGTTGACCTGGGCGATGCCGCCGGCACGCCAGAAAATTTCCATAGCAGCAATAGCAGAGTGGCCGCCGGCACCGTAAATATTCACCAGTCTGCCTTCAATGACTTTGTCCGAAAGCAGTTCGGCAGCCTTGAGAATAGCTTCTTCCTCTTCCCGCATGATGTCGCTCATGGCGGCAGTTACGATGGCATTGTATTCTTCCATCATCTTGGTCATAATAAACCTCCGTTGTTATAAGTTGTTTATATCCTGTACGGATATATGGTGAAAACAAATCTGTTGGTGGAGCTCGTCGGCGATCTCCCGTAATTTTGCCACAATAGCTTGATCATCAAGCTGATGACGGCCGGTAATATAGACTGTTGATACACAAAGCACATTTTTTCCGGAAGCATCCTTTACCGGTACCGCCACACTGGTAAGGCGGCTGTTCTCCCGCATGACCACCGCTAATTCCTGCTGCCGGATAAGCTCAAGCTGCCGGGAAAATTTCTCATGAGTGATAGCTTCCGGCCATTCGGCAGCACTGGGATAACCGATATTCTGCACAATATTTTCAATAACTTCTTTTGATTGCATAGCCAAAAGCAGCCGCCCGGAGCTGAGGCGATACCAGCCGGATTTTTCAAACCAGCGGTCAGCAATGCTCAACTGCACCATACCTTCAGGCTGAACTTTGGCAAGAGTGATGCGTTGAGCATTCCAGAAAGCGACCACTACACCCAATTCGCCAAGCTCCGAAGCAATGCGGTCAGCACTGTGCTGGGAGAGCATATTGAGTATATTCTGCCGGAAATTTCCGCCGGTAAGCTCATAAAGTTTGGGCCCGATGCAATAATGCCCGAATGAAGATTTGGTAAGCAGCTGATTTTCACAAAGAGCACTCAAAATATGGGCAGCATTGCTGCGGGTAAGTTGAGTTCTTTCAACAATTTCAGCAAAAGCAAGAGTACCGCCTTGCGAAAAAAGCTCCAGCACCTTAATAATTTTCGGTAAAACCTTCATATTTCACAATAAGAAATAAGTGTAACGGTAAATAAATTACGGTAAAGAATATACCTTGCCAAATAAGCATATACAAGTTTAATAACAAAAAAAGAGTAAATTTCTCAATAAGAAATAAATAAAGGATGCTGCAGCATGCATCAGAAAATAATATTTCAAGAAAAAATAGAAAAATATTTGCTATATCAGTAAAAAGCCATTATATTATTGAACTTTCAAAAGAAGGGCGATTAGCTCAGTTGGTTAGAGCGTTTGCTTTACACGCAAAATGTCGGGGGTTCGAGTCCCTCATCGCCCAGCATCCTTCGCTAAAGCTACGGATGGCAGGCCGTAAGGTATGCCATGCGTAGATTTTTTTTGCTTGCAAAAAAAAAGCGGAGTGCAACGGAGCGTGCGAAGGATGCCCTCCATAGCTTTAGCGGCGGAGGGCTATACGGCTGAAAATTGCAATAAACATTCAATCGGAGGTGTTCTCGGAATCTTGATCGGAGCCGCCAGCGGAGCCGTAGCCGGAAACACCGTAGGCAAACTCATCGACGAAAACGTAATGCGGATGTACCGCTGCACCATCTGTAACTACCAATGGAGGGCGGCATAATGAGATGCCCTGATTGTAATTCCGACGACATAATCCCCTGGGACGACGGATACATCTGCCGTGATTGCATATGTGAGTTCTGCAATCCGGAAATCCCCGACGACCCAATATAAAAAGCGATCCCCGTCAGCGGAAAACCTCCACTGGCGGGGACAATGTTTTACAGATATTTGCAGTAAAAGAGGAGTTTTTTGTTTGCAATAATCTGATTGCCGTGATAAGTTATCAAAGCAGTAGAAAAGCGGAAGTTTTTCGGCTGTGTAAAAATCAGAGAATATTTTTGCAAATGCTCAGTAAACCCGCCAAGTAAAAAGGTATTTGCACTTTGACAGAGAAATGTATTCTGGCAAGCGAAAGAGTGCCGGACGTCTTTGTTGTGTCAAAGTGCGGGTTCTTGGCGGGACCTACTGAGCAATACAAGAAAGCGTCCCGGCTTTTTTGTTTTCAAGGGATGAAAGGGGATTTTTTGAATTTTTCAAAACTTCAGATAAGATAGTTTTTTATTGTAAGTTTGTTAAAAAAATTATGCGAGATAATAAATTTCATGGTTTGAAAATTGTTTGCCGGTGCGGGGCTGGCGGGTTTGGCGAGGTCTTTTTTTGTGAGGATATTTCCGGCAAGAAAATGGCCCTTAAAGTCGTGCCTAAATCCGCTCTCGGCGAGGCTTGGGAGCGGGAGCTTCGGGGCGTTATCAACTATCGCAAGATCACTGAAGATCATCCTGAACTTTTGCAGATTTTTCATGTTCAGGAAGATTCTGACTCTTTCTTTTATACTATGGCAGCGGCTGATTCGGCGGCTTCTGTCGGAGATGGGGCTTCGGCTGATTCTTCTTATCTTCCTGACACCCTTGCACAGCGGTTGCAGTCGGGGGCTTTGCCTCTTGCGGAGCTTTTTCCCGTCCTTTATGGCGTTTTTTCCGGCATCAAAGCCATTCATTCGGCGGGTTTCACTCATCGGGACATCAAGCCTGACAACATCCTTTTTGTCAAAGGCGTGCCCAAACTTGCCGACATCGGGCTGGTTTCCAGTCTTTCGGCTACGGTCACTCAACTGGCCGGCACTCTGGAGTTTATTCCGCCCGAAGAACGCTCCGCTGATTCTTTGGATTCTTCCGACCGTCACGCCCGCCAACGCAACGACCTTTATGCTTTCGGCAAGGTGGTTTATTGTGCGGCGACCGGATGCAGCCCCCATGAATTTCCGTCGCTGCCCAAAGATATATCGCTTACTCCGCAGCTTAAATACTTTGTGCAGCTGGCGTTCCAACTTTGCTGCAAAGACCCCTTGCGGCGGATCAACTCCATTGCCGAGCTGGAAAATGAGCTGCTGTTGATCCAGCACAAGCTGCAGTTTGGCGAAAGCTGGCGTGACCGCTGGGCGTACCGTTTGCGGAACAGCTGGCGGTATCTGAAAAGTCTGCCCCGCAACAGCTGGCGGTTCCTGAAAAACTATTGGCTGATCGTTTTGTCGCCCTCGCTGGTGATCGGCGGCACGGCGTGGTGGTACATCAAAAGCAATCAAACTCCGCTTTTTGAAGAGATGCCAAGCAAAGTTTACACCAGCAATCAGCTCAAACTTTCCATGACCGTTCCCCAACTTTGGGAAGTTATAACTCTGGAAATGATGCAGCAGGTTTTGGAGCGGATCAAGGCTGAACCCGAAATCGTTTCCACTCTGCCAACCGGGTATCTGGATATTATCCGCAACTCGTTCCGGCTGCGGCGGGAGATCATTACCTGCGACTCCACCGGTGGCTTTTCGGACAACATCACTCTCGGCGTTCACCCCTATAACGGCAGAAATATTGCCTCTATGACCGACGACGAACTCCGTTGGATGATTAAATCAGTAATCGGTCAGGCGGGCAGCAAAAAAGCAGATATCAAACAGCTTAAACGCATTAAAATAAAGGATTTATCCGGTGTGTTGATAGAATACACTTTTACCCCGGAAAATACCCGGCACGCCCAGTTCTGGCTGACCCGGGATAAAGAGATACTGATAATCCAAATGTCCGCCAAAGAACGCACATACAGCCAACGGATAAAAGAGTTTGAAGCAATGATTTCAACGCTGAATTTTGAAAAATAGGGATTTTTACAAACCTTTTCATGCTGTTACTGTTTTTTTGTAACAAAAAACAGTAACGGCTTCTGAAGAAGTTTATAAAGCAGTGTAAGAAAATCAAAAAAAGTGGAAGTAGATAATAAAAGAAATAAATTTTTAAAACTTTAAGGGCACTTTTCTTTTTGCAAAGCCAAAAAGAAAAGTGCCAATAAAAGGTTTGGGAAAAAGGGGTGGAGTTTGAG
>JAZSHD010000233.1:0-31297 GCA_045533055.1 Victivallaceae bacterium
AAACCTTTTCCCGGCATTTATCTATTTGCTCTGCAAATAGATAAATGCCATTCAAGTTAAAAAAAAGTTCCAATACAAAAGTTGATCATAAAGATTTTTACTGACCTACCCGTATTGGGAACAAAGCCTACTGAAAAACCATTTTTGATTGAAGGAGCAAGTCATGAGCAGTTCAGCAGTAAGCAGCGATCCGTTGGTATTCAAGTTAACTTTGTGCAATACCAGAGTTCAAAACCCGGCAATTCAGGCAGTCCGGGACGATTTTCCGGAACCGCCGACGGCAGAAGGACTTGCTCAAATATACGATATGCCGGAACCGCCGACGGCGGAAGAATTGGCAGCATTGGACTTTCCGGAGCCGCCAATGTCCCCAGGTGCCGCTGCCGGTAAAACGGAAAAGAAAAAAGCTAAAGGGCAGAACTGCCTTACGGTGATACTGATACTTCTGCTGCTGCCCCTTATTGCAGCAGGAGTCGGACTGTTTTTTCTCGTAAAAATTGTGTCGGTAGTTGTTTTTCTGATATTCTGTGCCATATTTTGTCTGAAATTGTGGGGTTAATGTTAAGCTCTGTACCCAATAAGGGTCGGTATTGCAAAGAAATCGTTGATCTTTGTTAAAAAAAAAACTTACTTTTCAACAATAGTGTGCTATCTTAATTAAAAAGACAAACAGGAAAACATTTCAACTCAATGGCTCTTAAATTATATTACGATCATAAACTGGAACTGCTGGCAAAGCTGTTTGCTGAAAATGTCTATTCCACAGTTGGAACTGATACCTCGGCAGCAGGATTGCTCCAAGGGCATACTGTGGTGGTGCAGACCCGGGGTATGGCAGAATATTTGCGGCAATATCTGGCAAATACCTTCAGCATTGCTGCCAATCTGGAAATGCCCTTCCTCAATGGCTTTGTCAACCGTACTTTAAGTGCAGTTTACGGCAGCGAATACCAGGCCGCCGCTCAACGCAGCGATCCGGAATATATGCGTTGCCAGCTTATGACCATACTGTGCGACGAAATTGCTTTGCGGAAAGATTTGCCCGAACTGGCAAATTATGCTTACGGCGAAAACTCCGAACTCAAACGCTGGCAGATCGCCGGAGCCATTGCCGGAGTTTTTGACCACTACCAGCTCTACCGCAGCTGCGATAAAATCAATGATATGTTCAGCAAAGCTTCTCCGGAAAACCGCTGGCAGCAAGTGCTTTACCGCAAGCTGTTCAACGATACGAATCCGGGGCGTGATCACTATTTCCAACGCTTTGCCCTTGAAGAACTCAAGCCGGAACAACGCTCAAAACTCCCCCGGGAGATCACCGTTTTCGGGGTGGGGGCAATGCCGTTTGAATATTTAAGATTTTTTGTGGCACTTGCCCGGTATTGTCAGGTGAATTTTTTCTATCTCACGCCCTGCATGGAATATTGGGAAAATCAGAGACCCCGGAAAGAAGTCAAAAAACCGGCAGCCTGGGAGGTTGCCGAATCCGGCAATCCGGTATTGCAGAATCTGGGACGATGGGGCAGAAGTTTTTTCTCCTGTATGCTGAACCACGACGAAATCGTCAACCAGATGGAGTTCTCTTTTGATGGCGGGGCAGATGATTACCCGCCGGCAAGCACCATGCTGGAAATCCTGCAATACGATATACGCTATTTGTTTGACCGCCGGAAGATCGCCGGTAATGAATCGGACTTTTTTATCGGCAAAGTCCGTTCTGACTTAAATAAAGACAGCTCCATAGCCATCCACAACTGCCACAATTTGCGGCGGGAGCTGGAGGTTTTGCACGATGAACTTTTAAGGCTTATCAAAAACGGCACCGACCCCGGCAGTATTATTGTTATGGCTCCGGATATAGCAGCTTGTGCTCCGGTCATCCATTCAGTATTCGGCAACGGCGAGCTGGCAAATATCTATGCCATAGCCGATATGCCCCAGGCTGAATACGCTATGGCGTTGACCACTTTCAAAAACATTATTTCCACAGCAAACAGCCGTTTTGAATATTCTGCGGTAATGTCGCTTTTGGATATGCCTTTGATCAATTCAATTCTGGGCTTTTCCACCGGAGAACTTGCCAGATTCGGTGATTTTATCTACCAATCCGGTGCCCGGTGGGGATTCAATGACCTTATGCACGAAAAGTTTTGCAGCAGCCGTTTTGAAGAATTCAGCTGGCAGACCGCTGTCGACCGGCTGCTGGCAGGTTTTGCCAACCGTACCGGTACTGGTGCCGGAACTGCCATTACCGGCAACACCAAAGTTATGGATGCTTTGGAAAATTCTGATATGGAAGCCTTTGCCCGGCTGGTCAGAATTCTGGAAAAACTTGCAGAGCTTTCCATAACGCTTGAAGGCAAAAAGCCCATTGCTGAATGGTGCAGGGTTTTTGAAGATATTCTGAACAGCTTTTTTGCCGACAACAACAGCACCCGGACTGCGTTTGCCCCTCTGCGGTCGGCACTGCGTAAACTCAACAGCGAGGCGATAAAAGAGTTTATTCCCGGCAAATACCCGCTGCACGCAGCTTTGCAGATATTGGAAGATCATATAAACGATTCCGGCGAAAACGGCAGATTTCTCCGGGGCAAAATCACCTTCTGCCGCCTGATGCCCATGCGGAGTATCCCCATGGATACAGTTGCAGTTATTGAACTGAATGAAGGTTCTTTTCCCCGAAAAAAACCGACTTTGGGTTTTGACCTTCTGTCGCTGCTGCCCCAGCCGGGGGATCGCTCCATAACCGCCCAGGATCGCTATTTGCTGTTGGAAGCGGTCATGGCGGCACGGCAAAATCTCCTCTTTTTCTATCAGGGGCAGGATCCCCGCAATGGCGATGAACTGCCGCCATGTGCACCTTTAAGCGAGATCATGAACTATCTTGCCCATGCTTTTGAGCTTGAAGAATACAAACACAAAGTTTCCGGCATTTCAGAAGTATACTTTTGCACCGATGCAGCCCATCGGTCGTTCAATCAGGAAAACTACCGGGCACTCAAACACTTGCAAAATTATCTGCAAACCGCTCAAACTCAAACTCCGGCAGCAGTTGCACCCGGCAGTGCGGCACTGAAAAGTTTATATACCCCATGGCAGATAACCGGCGATATAACTATCAAAGAGTTAAGTGATTTTTTTGCCAATCCCTGTGCGTGGTTCCTGAAAAAACGGTTCGATTTTTCGGCAAACCAGAACGGAAAAATTGCTGTTAATGACGATGAGTTGTGGTCTTTAAGTACCTTTGACCGCTACAACTTCAACAAACTCTATATGGATATGCGTAGTGCCGACAAAGCTCTTGAAGAGATCTATTTGCATGCCAGCAAAAGCAATCTGCTGCCCCCCGGCAGAGCCGGCAGAAAAGAGTTTGACAACACGGTAAAGAGCTTGACCGATCTGCCGGAGTTCTGGCAGGAGGCTTTCAAAACCATGCTCCGCATACCTGCACATTACCGGTCTCTCAATAAAAATTACGCCATCAGCGGCATGGTCAACACCAGTTGCGATCAAAAGTATGTGCTGGTCTTTAACTGGAGCAACTATAAAAGCCAACATGCCATTGAGGCTTTGCTGGGAGCATTGACCCTTTCGGCGGCTGCGGCAGCAGAAAACCGCTCGGCAGCAGTAGGTGCCAAATTGCTTAATCTCAACAGCAGCAATGGTTTTGAGTTCCGTATCATCCATCCGCTGGAAACTGCCGAAGCTATCGCCAAGCTGGATGAACTCATTGCTCTGGCAGGCGAAGAACACTATGGCCCGCCGCCGCTGTTTGAGCAATCTTCAGTATATTATCAGGACGCCAGATCAGCAAAAGAAAAGTTCGTTAAATACGATGCAAATGCGGCAAGTGTCAGCTGCTTTTTCTCTAAAGAAATGTGGGATGACGCAGATTTTTCCCGGGAGTTCAACTATTACGCAACTGAACTTTACAGCTCAATCGAAGGAGATGATGAAAATGCCGGAAAATAAGAGCTATTGCGGGAAACTTGACTCCGCAGTCATGCCGCTGGATGGCGTTACTTTGATCGAAGCTGCCGCCGGAACCGGCAAGACTTACAATATCCAGAACATCGTTGCCCGGTTGATCGTGGAAAAAAACTACCCCATCGAAACGCTGGCAGTAGTCACTTTTACCGACAAAGCCGCCAAAGAACTTGCCGACCGTATGCGTGCCATGCTGGAGCTGCTGACCGGCGTGCTGAATAATTGCAGTACCGCCAAACCGGCAGAGCAGGAGCGGGCAAAGACTTTACTGGAACGCTTTACAGCTTTGGGGATAACTGTTGAGGAGCAGAAATACCGGCTGGAAGAAGCCTTGCGGAACATCGACGACTGCCGGGTTTCCACCATTCACGGATTTTGTTTGAGCTTGCTTACTGAATATGCCTTTGAAAGCTCCATGACTTTTCAGCTCAAGCTGGAAAAAAACACTCAACCGGTCGTCGATAAACTGCTGAAAGATTTCTGCCGTTCCAAGCGTTACAGCAATATCGAGCTGCCGGGCTGGGAAGATTTGACGCCGGAAAAAATCTCCGGCAAAGTGGATACTTTGCGTAAACGCAACTGCATCAAGCTGGTGCGTACTCGCCGGGCATTTGAAAACGAAGAGCAAATACTGCAAACTCTTTCTGCTTTGCAAAAAGAGTTTGCAACCTTGCCTGACAAAGCAGTAAAAATATCTTTTCTGCTGGATAAACTCAACATGATAGGCGATTTATCCGGCAACAACCATATTGCTCTGGCAATCAATACGCTGAACAACACCGATTCAGCCAACTGCGGAAGCGTTCAGCAGTTTTATGAAGCAGTCAAACTCTTCAGAACATCGATTTTTATCGACCGGGGCAAAGCCGGGAGCAAAAACAAACCGGGGTACAGACAGATCGTCAATGACTATGTAAACAGCGAAAAACTTTTTACCATTGCCGAAGAATACTGTATGGTTGTGGAAAACGACTGCCATGTTTTTCTTGTAGAAAATGCCGTAAAGTTTATCAAAAGCAATCTTGAACAGTGGAAAAGTAAAAACAATCTGCTGGATTTTGACGATTTACTTATATTGGCAGATCAGGCACTGCAGGATGCAGGATTCCGCAATTTTATACAGAAAAAGTTCAATGCCGGTATCATTGATGAGTTTCAGGATACCGACCCCTTGCAGTACAATATCTTCAAAGCCATTTTTATTGACCGGCAGGCTCCCCAACGGCTCTTTATGGTGGGCGATCCCCGGCAGGCGATCTATTTTTTCCGGGGCGGCGACATGGCAACCTATCTGACTGCCCGGGAAGAGTGCATTGCCGGAAATGGCAGAATTTACACCTTGAGCACCAACTTCCGCAGCTCCGGAAAAATGATCGACGCTTTTAACCGGATCTTTGAACACAACGACCCGTTTTTTACTGATGAAATAAACTTTGAACATGTGGAAAAGCCCTCGCAGGTCAAACCGGGGATCAGATTCAAAGGTGTGGAAATGGAATACCCCCTCTCCGCCCAATATTATGGTGGATACAAACCGGAAGATATGTTTGAACTTTGTGCCGAAGAGATCAGCAAAATGATCAGCTGCGGCAAGTTCACCATACCCGGCAGTCAGGGCGATCACCGCCCGATAGTTCCCGGCGATATTGCCGTGCTGGCAGCAGATAACAAACACCTTACGACCATCCGGCAGGCTCTGGAAAAATACAACATTCCAGTAGTCAGCGAACGGCCGGGCGGTGTTTGGAGTTCTTCCGAAGCCGTTGAGCTGGCGACCTTTATGCTGGCGGTGCTGGAAAACAGCAATACAACTCTGGTGCGGGAAGCTTTGCTGACTGCCATCGGCGGCGTGGAGCTTGAAAAATTGGATATCGAAGCAGCCGATGCCGGCGAAAAAATGCTGGCATGGCGGCTGGATTTTATGACCCTTGCCGAATGTTGGCAAACTAAAGGTACGGCGGCATTTATGGCAATGACCGTCAAGCTCTTTGATCTTAAATCACGACTGACGGTCAAATCCGGCGGCGACCGGAATTTGAGCAACTATATCCAGCTGGGCGATTTGCTTGCCGCTGCCGAACTTGCCAACAAACTTTCGCCCCGGGGAGTGTTGAAGTTTCTGCAGGAGAAAATCGCTTCATCTGATTCAGATGATATGGAAATGTTGGAATCCGACCGTTCAGCGGTACGCCTTCTGACCATTCATAAATCCAAAGGGCTGCAGTTTCCTGTGGTTTTTCTGCCCCAGTTATCTTCCCGCTACGCTCTGGCTAAAAAGAATTTGAAGTTCTATCACTGCGGCAGGGAACTCTGCTGCAATATTGACGGGCTTGATGCTTCCGCACTGCCTGCAGCCGGAATGGAAGAAATGCAGGAGATCATGCGGCTGGTATATGTGGCAATAACCCGCAGTTGCTACTTCTGCCGTATAAGCTGGTGCAAGCCTTACACAATGGAAAGAGTCAACCCGATGACCTGGCTCTTTGCCCGGCAGAATGTGCAGAAAAGTGATGAATTCCGTAAAAATTTTGTTCTCGGCAATATACCGTATTCTGCTGTTGAGTTGAACATACCGGAAAATATGGTACAAGCCGATTTATTTTCAGAATTTCCGGCTCAACGCTATCTGCCGGAGATCAACGACGAACTCCTTGAACCGGAAAAAATCACCCCACCCCGCAGCAGCTTTTCCATTATCAGTTATTCGGCGTTGAACGAATTGGGCAAAAAAGATGGCGGCAATCCCCTTGAGGAATTCACCGACCGGGATAACTCCGACGAGGGGAACGACCTTCTGTTCCAGCAAAACAGTTCAGAAAAACCGGAACAGCCCGAAGAAAAACTTTCCGGCGGCATCTGGTCGATCCCCCACGGTGCCGCTATCGGCAACGCCTGGCACGAAATATTGGAAAACACCGATTTCACCGCTGGCGTAGATGAGTTTTTGCTGAAAAATATTATGGCAAACTACGGGTTCAACCATCCGGAACATCTGGCGGAATCAATGAAAATGTTTCAAAATCTGTTGAAGTATCAGCTGCCCTGCGGCATGAAATTATGTGAACTTACAACGGATCGGTGCTTGACCGAACTGGAATTTCTGCTGGCGTCGCCCAGCGGATTTACTTTCAGCAATGTAACCAATGCGGTCAATGAGTATATATATAAAGAGTTCAACACCACCATTGCCCCTCAAGGCTTCCTCAACATGCACAAGGGATTTTTTACCGGCTTTATTGATATGATTTTTGAATACAACAATAAACTCTATATCGTGGACTGGAAATCCAACGCTCTGGGTTCGCTTAAAAGTTCATTTTCGGGCGATAAGCTCAAAAGCCACATGCTGAAAGGGTTGTATCCGCTGCAATATCTCTGTTATCTGGCGGCACTGCTCAAATATCTGGAACACAAGCTGGGGCGGCAGGTGGATGAAAAACTCTACAACGAATATGTTGGCGGCGTATACTATATATTCCTGCGGGGCATGATGCTCGATGAACCAGGCGGGGTATTCTCTGCTCAAGTACCCTACCCGACCATCCGGGCGTTGGCAGATGTCATAACCTGTGGAAAAGGAGAGTAAAGCATGTCTGAAATATATGATCTGACCTGTCTCCGGAACTTTGTCCGTCAGAGCCGCCTTTTCGGCAACGCCGCCGGACTGATGGGCGACTTTGTATTGCGGAATGCCGGCAACAACTCTCCGGAACTCTATCTGGCAATGGTGCTTGCTGTGCAGTGTTCGCAAGAAAAACATGTTTGCTGCAAGCTTACTGATTACGCCGGAATTACTTTAACTTCGCAAACTGACAGTGCCGAACAAATCACCTTGCCGGAATTATCTGCGTGGCTGAAGGCTTTGCAGCCGGAAAAATGCAATTTTCTTACCGCCTTTGCCGGCGATGAAGAAGATTCAGAATTCAACAATGCCCTGCTGGTAATAGATAAAAATCATTGCTGCTACTTACAGCGGCAGTGGAGCTTTGAACGCTCGATACTGAAAAATCTGCTGGATAGAGCCAACACTTTTCTGGAACTGCCCGAATTACCGGAAAACTATCTGCATGATCTCATAAGTTTTTTCCCCACAGCGGCAGCTCATCCGCAAACCGATTTTCAGCAAATGGCGGTTCTGGCGGCTCTCCGGCGGAAGCTGCTGGTGCTTTCCGGCGGCCCCGGTACCGGCAAAACCACTGTTGCCGCCGCCATATTGGCTGCTTTACTGGAGCAAAACAACGATTTGAGAATAAAGTTGGCTGCCCCCACTGCCAAAGCGGCAGTAAGATTGCTGCAATCGCTACAGGGAAATATCGGCAAACTCGCTTCGCTGCAAAGTGTTAAAGATAAACTTGCCTCGCTGGAAAGTTCCACCATCCACACCCTGCTTGGCTTTCTGCACGGCTCCCGGGAGTTCTTTTACAACCGCACCAATTACCTGAATTGCGACCTCTTGCTTATTGACGAGTGTTCCATGGTGTCGCAAGATTTAATGGCACGCACATTGGAAGCGTTGCCGCCGGAAGCAATGCTTATTCTGCTGGGCGACCGCCACCAGCTTGCCAGCGTGGAGGCAGGAGCAGTCATGGCAGATATTTGCGATGCGGCAGAGCCAAACTGTCTGGATAAAGCTGCCGCAGAGCTTTTTGCCCGGCAAACCGGTTGGCAAATACCAGTTGCCGATGAAGCTGTGCTGGCAAAAACTCCCCTTGCCGGAGCATTGATAGAGCTTAAAGAAAATCACCGTTTTGCCGAAAACGCTGTGATTTTAGGCGAAGTATCCGCCATTATCCGGGAGCTGGACTCTTCAAAAGATATTCCGGCAGCGGCAAAAGAGATAGCTCAAAAATCCGGCGACGAGTTTGAGTTCAAAGACATTCCGGCAAGCGAACTTAAAAGGTTCCTCGCACAAAAATTCTCCGAAAAACGGCTGGCAAGCGGCGAAAGTTTTGCCGATCTGCCCACCCTGGCAAGCTCCGGCAAAGTTGAAGACCGCGAAAAAGCCTTTATGCTTATGGATAAGCTGAAAATCCTCTCTCCCATATATGAAGGCTGCCGGGGCATCAATGCACTCAACGACCTTGCCCGCAGTATATTAAAGCTGGAAAACTTCTATGCTCCCGGCTCCATACTGCTGATAAAACGCAACGATTACCGCATCGATCTGGTAAACGGCGATATCGGCTTGGTCGCCAAAGATGCTCAAGGCGATATAAAGGTATTTTTTGCCGGTAAAAGTCACGCCTACAACCTTGCCGATCTGCCGGAACACGAAGCTGTTTTTGCCATGACCGTGCATAAGTCGCAGGGTTCCGGTTTCGGCGAAGTGATTTTCGTTATGCCCGAAAATCCCACTGTGCTGATGACCCGGGAAATGGTCTATACCGCCATGACCCGTGCCGAAAACAAACTCTGCTGCATAGGCTCGGTGGAAGTATTTGCCGAAGCTCTGGCAAAAGTTACATTAAGAATGAGCAATCTCACCAACAAGCTCAAAAACTGAAATCTGCCCACAACACGGTCAGCGGTTCAATAGACTTCGGCGTCGGCAAATTTTTTCACCGCCGGGTCGCTGCCGTAGAGTTTGCAGAGTTTTTCCACGGGGTCGTAAACCACTTTATAAGCGGCTTGGTGCTTATCAAGTATCTGCTTGAATTTCAGCGGTGCCCGGGTGGCCAGGAGTTCGCAGTCTTCGGGCAATCCCAGCAAGGGCAAGGGGCTTTTTCCGGCAAGATTTTCCCGTTCTCCCCGGGGCAGTTCCACCCAGGGCATGGCGGCTTTTATTTGCAGAAACTGCAAAAGTCTGACCGCCTGCGAATTGGCTGCCGGCAGGGGGTATTCAGCATAAATATCAATGTTTTTCAGCTCTTTAAGTGCATCCTTGATGAGCATTATGCCGTGGATATTGCCAATGGCAAAACTCTTTACGCCCTTTTGAGCGGCATTTTTGATATTTTTCTTCCAAAATTCCAAATCGCCTTCAGCAATAAATCCGGGGATGTGCAAAGTATTTTCCGGCATGACGACCTTTTCATCAGCAACAACCTGCCTGCGGTAGTCCTTTTGAAAAAGCAGCAGTGCCTTCTGGCTGTTATCCGGCTTTTTCGCCAACTCTGCCAACTGGGGTTGCAGGGCGGTGAAAAGTTCCCGCCGCAAATCTTTGAGCACACTTTTGGGAACGAACCAGCTGCCGGAGATTTTTACTGAATCGACCACGCTGCGATGATTTTCGGCAGTAAAGGCAAATACGCTTTGCAGATCATCGGCACTTACACTGCACTTTTGAGCCGGGGCAAAGTTTTCGCTGTGGAACTCAAATTCCGGCAACTCGCAGCATTTCACATGCAAGCCGTTTTCATCCAGTGCAATAGTTAAAGTTATCTTCTGCTTTGCCTCCGGCAAGCTGGCGGCAAGGCGTTTGGCATCGTAACCATTTTCGCCGATTTTATAGAGGTGATTTTCGCCATCCAGATAAGGGAATTTACCGGGAATGAACACAGTAGTCCCGGCATTGGCGGCTGAAACTTTTTTCTGATTCACTAATATTTGCGTAAGCTCAAAACCAGCCAGACTTGCGTTGTTTTTATCCACTATCCGCAGTTTGTCGCCCAAATGGATACGCTTGACCAGTGTCACGCTCAAACCATCGCGGTTCACCGCTTTGATCACCCCCAGATCGCAGCCGAACACCGCTTGCGGAGCGTTTTGCAAAAGTTTATCGAATCCGAAATACGCCCCCGACCCCGCCGGACGGGAGATGGTTCGGCGGATCATGCTCAACGCTTCCGGTGAAACTTCCGGCAGAGCATCCAATGCCTTGCGGTAGGCTTTGACCACCGGCACCACATAATCCGGGCCCCGCAGTCTGCCCTCGATCTTCAGCGAAGCTATATTGAGTTTTGCCAGCTCCGGCAGCAGCTCCATACACTGCATATCCATTGGCGAAAGCGACGCTTTCAATGGGGAATCAAGCGTGTTGCGGTAATTTCTCCGGCAGAGCTGACGGCACATGCCCCGGTTGCCCGAAGCACTTTCGGCGTAATTGGAAAGCAGACACCGCCCCGAAAGACTTATGCACTGCGAACCGTGGATAAACACCTCAAGCTCCATGGAAGTGACCGCTGCGATCTTTTTCAACTCTTCAAGCGTTATCTGCCGCTCCAGGATCACCCGCTTCACGCCAAGTTTTTCCAAAAGCCTTATCCCGGCAGAGTTATGTATATTCATCTGGGTCGAAGCATGAACGGTCAAATTTGGGAAATACCTTCTCACGATATACAACACCCCCAGATCCTGCACAATAACTGCATCGGGCTGCAAGCGGGCAATCTGGCTTAAAGTCATCAAAAGTTCCGGCAATTCGCTCTCTTTGATCAAAGTATTGAGCGTAATGTAGACTTTCTGACCGTTGCTGTGGGCAAACTCCAGCAACCTTGCCAAATCTCCGGGTTTGAAATTTTCCGCCCGGTTGCGGGCATTGAATTTACCCAGCCCCAGATAGACTGCATCGGCATTGGCCTGCAAAGCGGCAACGGCAGTTTCCAGATTTCCGGCGGGGGCAAGAAGTTCCATTTTACGCAGATTATTTTTCACTTTTATTTCCCCGCAAAAATACCGAACCTATACTGAAAAACCAGTTCAAAAGCAACGCTGCTGCTGCGTAACTGTAAAGCCCTTTTGCAACCAATATCACCGCCGCAGCCAACAGCCCCAATCCCACAGCGGAAACCAGAAATCGCCCCCATTGAAGATCCCGTAAAAAGCGTATCAGTAAATAGAGTATATTCACCCCCGGCAAAATACCGATGATTTTCGGCAGCTTTTTCACCGGGGCACAAAAGCTCAAAACTGCTGTGGCAATATAGGCAAAAAGTACTGCACTTCCTGCCACATAGAGCAATCCACGGTCAGCAGCCGATTGCCAGCCTTTGAGCCCCAATACCGCCGAACAGCAGTAAAGCCCGGCAAGCAGCAGCAGAAATCCCTGCCGGAAAATGGTATACAATAATATGCATAGTAAATAAATATTGCCCGCCAGCGGGAAATACCCCAACCTTGCCAATTTATTGCTCATGGCGACAAAAGCCTCTTTTTCCACTGCCAGTTCCAGTGTATTGCCGGCGGGTTCCTGCTTTTGACTGCGTTGTTCCGGGAAGAGCCGGTTCAAGGTATCCAGCACTCCGGTACAGCACTGCTGAAATCTCCGAAACTCCTCCGGACTTTGCGTAAACCCGGCTTCGTGAGCAGCACCGTTGCGTACAGCAGCTATAAAATGCAGCTGCCGTTTGATATCTTCGGGCAGGCGGGAAGCAAGCAGTTCAGTCAAAGCGTGGATCCCGGCTGCTTCGGTATTGCCGCAGAGTTCATGCAGTCTGCTTTCGACTTTCCGGGCAGAAATTATCACTTCGCCGATCATTGCGGCACGCTGTTCATCGGTAATGTTATTCTCCAAGGCGGCCTCCTTGTAATTGTCTTTTAAGCTTAAATCCGCTATCCAGAAAACTGAAACATTCTGTGGGTGTCACGATCAGATGATCCGCAACTTCCACGCCTACTGTTGCCAACGCATCGCAGCACGCCTTCGTAGCTTCTATATCTTCCTGCGACGGCTCGCATACGCCGGATGGGTGATTATGTACCAGCAGTATTTTGCACGCTCCCATATTTAATGCCATGGTCGCAAGGTTGCGGGGATAGTTCAAGACCATATCTACTGTGCCTTCAGCAACAATGCTGTAATCTATAAGGTAGTTGCGGGAGTTCAACAGCACTATCATATAGCACTCGTTCCGGTGTACCCCCAGTTTCATACGCACAAAATTACGCAGCTGTTCCGGAGTTTTTAAAAGATTGCTGTTCTTCAGCTTCTCTTTCAGGCAGTACTGCATACACTCAAAAAACATCCGCAGCGATGCCGCTGAACTTTTGCCCAGTCCGGGAAACTGTTCCAATTCATCCTGCGGGGCACTTATAACATTCAGCACTATCTTGTATTTTGCCAGCAATCTCTTTGCCAGCGGCTTGACATCTTTGCGGGGAAGTGCCATCATCAACATAGCCTCCAGCACCTCATAATCAAACATCCCTGCAAAACCGTTATTGATAAACCGCTGACGCACACGGCTGCGATGACCGGCATTATAATTTTTTTCGGAGTCTTGGGCTGCCGGTTGCCCGGATCGATTTGCCATGGTGCTATCTCTTAAGCTGCACAAAGGTTTCAAAATGCATACTGCGGGGAAACATGTCGATCAAGTTGACCTGCTCTATGGTAAAGCCGCCGTGCTGCAAACGCCCCAGATCCCGCACCAGAGTTGCCGGGTGACAGGATATGTAGATGAGTTTTTTCAACGGACTTGCCGTCAGAGTCCGGACTGCTTTGCCATCCAATCCGCCCCGGGGTGGATCAAAGACCGCCACCGCATCAGCAGGAGCTTTGCTCAAAATTCCCGGCAGCAGTTCCGCAGCATCGCCAGTGTAAAAATCGAACTTTTCTGCTCCGAAGTTCTGCCAGTTCAAACGGGCGGTTTCTGCAGAAAGTTCATTTTCTTCCACCCCCACGATATAGGGCACTTTTGCCGCCGCTGCCGCACAGCCGAAAAGTCCGCTCCCGGCGTAGGCATCTATAAAATACTGGCAGTTCTCTTTAACAAGCACTGTTTTGACCAGCTCCAGCAACGCATCCAACCCATATTTGTTGACCTGAAAAAATCCATCCTGCGGCACAAAAAAATCTTTACCCAGCACCTCTTCGCGTAAAAGCGGAGCATTTTTGCCCGGCGTATTGCGGTAAATGGTCACGCCGTCGGCACTCTCCCGGAAAGTTATAGTCATGCGGTCGTGCATGGAAGGCACAAACCCCGGATCGTTCAAAAGTTCATGGAGCTTTTCGTTGATTTTCCTGCTTGCCAGACGGCACTTGCTCAATGGGTACATTTTTCCGTCGGGGAAAACATAACCCAACTGTGCCTCGCCGCCGGCTTTCCGCATGGTCAGACGGATCTTGTTGCGGTAAAACTCTTCCGGAGCAGATTCCAGCTTATAACCTTGCACCAGCTCTTTTGCCACCCCCAACGGCTTTAAAAAATCCCGTAACTGACCGAGCTTGCTTTGCTGTTCGGCAGCATGAGTGCAAGATGCGTAAGCACATCCGGGGCACCGTTTGGCTCCGGAACAAAAATCGGCGATCCGCACTTCAGACTGCCGGGTGATCTCCACAACTTCCGCCCGGGCGTAATCTTTGCTGACTTTGGTTATCTTGCCCACAAACTCTTCGCCGGCCAGCACCCCCGGCACAAAGACCACTTCACCGGCGACCCGGGTTATGGCATCGCCGCCAAACACATTCTTGATGGCTTTAGCTCTGAAAAGTGTACCGATATTCATTACTCAACACTCCAACAGAACTCACAGCTGGGGTTTCTTACCATCCAACGAATCCCGGATAGCCTGTGCCACAACCGCAATACGGTGGGGTTTGGAGAGAAATCCGCAAGCTCCCTGCCGCAAAAGATCCTGCACTTCGGTTTCGGAAACATATCCGCTGGAGAGCAATATTTTTGCCTGCGGATCCAATTCCCGTATCTGATAAAACGCCTGATGACCGCCGCATTTGGGCATGATCATATCCAGCAGCACCAAATCCACTGTGCCGGGATTTTCCCGGTAAATTTCCACTGCATCCAGACCATTTTCCGCCAACAGCACCGAATAACCCAGATCCTGCAAGGCTTCGATCAGAAAATCCCAAATGGTTTCGTGATCGTCAACAATCAAAATTGTTTCGTTTCCCCCCGGCAATTCCTGAAATTCACTCATATAGAAAACCCTCCGCTTGAGTAATGACTAACCAATCTTTTCAGCCAGAACTTTTGCCAACTTATCTATACTGCCTGCTCCGATAAAAGCGATCAAAAGCGGTTTCTTTTCGTCAGCAGCCGCCCGGCAAAGCAAATCTGCACAATGTGCCAAATCTGCCATATTCAAAAGCTCTGCCTTGCCCCCGGCAGCATTTATTGCCATGACTAAATCGGCACTTTCCATGCCGTCGATCAGTGGAGGTTCCCAGGCACAAAATACCGGCAACACCTTTACTTGCATACCTTTATCGCTCAACACACGGACAAAATCATTAAAGTAATGCTTCAACCGCCGGTAACGGTGGGGTTGAAAAACCACCATCAGTGTATGTTCCGGATACCGCATTTTCATTACTTCCAGCGAACAGGCAAGCTCCTGCGGGTGGTGGGCGTAATCCTCCAACACCGTTATTTTTCCATCGCCGGAAACAGCCGTTACCATCTGCCGCCGCTTGATCCCGGGATAGCTCTTCAAGGCTTCGGCAGCTTTTACTGCATCGTACCCCAGATACTCAATACCGGCCAATGCCAACGCCGCATTGCTGCGTTCATAGCCCAGCATTTCAAGTGGTGCCAAGCTGGATAAGTATTCAAACTTTTCCTGTGATAGTGCTTCGACATTGCGGCAGTTTGCCAGTACCCGGCAGCTGTTTTCCGAAGCTATATAAAAAGTTTTCTTGAAATCGGCAGTAAACCGCCGGAAATTACCTTCCTGTTCGGCAACGGCTTCGGCACTCCAGGCGTGATCGCCGTCAATATTGGTTATCAATGCCAGCTCGCCGGATAAAAGAGCGTGGGTGCCGTCGCTTTCGTCAGCTTCGGCAATCAGCAGATCGCCATTGCCCAGCCGGGCGTTGCGTTCATCCGGCGAATTGTATTTTGCCCCGATGAGCAATCCGGTATCCACATCAAGTTTACGCAGCATCCACCCCAGCATTGCCGCAGTGGAGCTTTTGCCGTGAGAACCGGCTACCATCACCGGCCGTTGATAGCAGCGGCAGAGTTCGCCGAGAAATTCGCCCCGGCTCCACGCCATGGCACGCATCCGCAGCAGCTCTACAACTTCGGGATTGTTCAAATTCGTTGCCGCAGTCATGATGACCGCTCCGCAGCCGGATTGCGGAACATTTTCTGCCCGGTGGCCCTCCGGAGCTATTTTTATACCTTTTTGAGCCAGCTCACGGCAAATATCGTTGATTTCCGCATCGCTGCCGCTGACTCTGAAACCGCCTTCAAACAGCAGTTCAGCCAACGCCGACACGCCGATCCCGCCAATGCCCACACAGTGCACTGAATAATCAAAAACCGGTATCTTCTTTAAAAACTCCGCTATCGGCATAGTATCCTACTTTCCTGCTGCAAGCAAAATCAATCTTCGCTTTTGTCAAACTGCGTATCGTGCAGTTTCTTGTAAATGCCATTGTGGGCAAGCAATTCAGTGTGCGTACCCTTTTCAACGATATGCCCCTGATCCAGCACAATGATCATATCGGCATTTTTGATAGTGCTCAAGCGGTGGGCTATGGCAAATACGGTACGATCTTTCATAACCTGATTCAACGCAGTCTGCACCAGCTTTTCAGTTACCGTATCCAACGCACTGGTAGCTTCGTCCAGAATCAATATGGGCGGATTTTTCAGGATGGCACGGGCAATGGAGACACGCTGCTTTTCGCCGCCGGAAAGGAGGAAACCTTTTTCGCCTACTATTGTTTCGTAACCGTCAGGATGTCTGCCGTCGGTAATAAAGTTTTCGGCGTTGGCTTCCCGGGCGGCTTTTACGATATCGTCCATGGTCTTATCCGGACAACCGTAGGCGATATTTTCCGCAATGGTAGTGTTGAAAAGCAAAGGATCCTGATTGACGATGCCGATCAATCGCCGCAAACTCTTGATGTCGCAATCACGCACATCCACCCCGTCGATGGTAATGGAGCCGTTACGCACATCGTAAAAACGGGCGATCAGGTTTGCCAGCGTGGTTTTACCCGAACCGGTGGAACCGACCACTGCCACCAACGAACCTTTGGGTATGGAGAAACTCACCCCGTCAATAATGTTCCGCTGATCGTAGCCGAAAACCACATCGTTGAACTCAATGCTTTGGTTGAAGCTTTCGAGCTTGACCCCATCGGCTTTTTCCGGCAATTCGGTATTGGTATCAATAATTTCAAAACAGCGGTCGGCACCTGCCATGCTCCGTTGCAATGAGGTAAAGAGCTTGGCTCCTTTTTTGATAGGCTGATAAGCCAGCACTGCCGGAGCCATAAGTGCCGAAAGCTGAGTGATGGTCACGCCGTTGCTGTATGCGTAAATCAAAAATGCCAACGCTCCGCCGATGGTCACAGTTTCCATTACCGGCTCCATTAAAAGCTGCAATCGCAATGCCCGGATCATGGTGCGGGTATATTTGCGGTTTTCCTGATGGAATTTCTGCTGTTCGGCTTCTTCCATATTGTACGCTTTAACTACCAGTATGCCGGTAAAGACTTCGTGCATACGCGTTACCACATCGGCAATTTTCATAAAGCTGTTGCGGTAGAGTTTGCGGATCTTCCGGCTGATAAGCATCAAGGGCACCACTAAAAGCGGCAGCCCCAGCAGCAATATGGCAAGCGACATATAGTTGCCGTACTGCATACTTATCAGGATCATCGCCGTAAAACAGGCGGCAATCTCCACCGGGCAGCGGGTAACATCGGAAATGGAATCCGCCACTGCGTTTTCGATGGATGCCGTATCTGCCGTACTGCGTGAAATCAGATTACCGATGTCGGTTTTGCCGTAATAAGCCAGCGACTGCCGGGTCAGTTTGGCAAAAATTTCTTCACGCATATCGGCAACCACTTTAGTCCCCACCCAACGCAGGCAGTAGTGATTGACATAACTGGCAATATTTTTGACCACCCACGCCGCAATAAAGAGCATGGCGTAAATGGCAAAGACCTGCCAGGTGAGCTTGCCGTTGGCCTGGATAAGCGGCACACTTACCCGCCTGGGATAAGTTATGGTCAGATCATGATCACCCACCACCAGCGGCAGATTGAGCTTTCTGGCATAGCCCCGGAGCTGTTCAAGCATTTTCATCAATTTGGGGTCAGCCGTGCCCTTGGAGGGATCCAACGCCAGCTCGATAACACGCAATTTATCCTCTTTGCCTGCCTTTGCCCATGTCGGATCTTTTTCCACAGCTTGCAGAACCCGGCTGGCTCCGGCAGAGATCTTTATAGTATTGCTCTGCTCCGGATTGATCGATTCCACCATATCCGGCAGCAGCAGCAAGCCTGCCAGCAGCGAACCGCCGACCATAAAACCGGCAATCAAGCCTATGGTCAGGCGTTTCCAGTATTTGAAAGTGTATTTGAGCAAACGGAAATACACTTTCATATCAAATTTTTCTTTTTCCACTTCTTTGAGCGGACGGTATCCTACTGCCACGGTCAAACTCCCGATAAAGTTACTGCAATTAAATCAGGCAAAAAATTCCTTGATGGTGTTGACCACATATTCCCGCATTTCGCTGGTGCTTTCAGGATAGATCGGAATAGCAAGGATCTCGCCTGAAATAGCTTCTGCCACCGGGCAATCGCCAGCTTTGCCGCCCAAATCTTTGAAACATTCCTGCAAATGCAGGCACAAAGGATAGTAAACGGCACAGCCGATAGATTTTTCCTGCAAATAAGCCTTCAGAGCATCCCGCTTGCCATCTTTGACCAGTATGCTGTACTGGTTGTAGATGTGCCGGGTGGCGTAATCAGCAGCTTTGGGGGTAACGATCTTGCCTTCCAAACCGGCAGCGGCAAAGAATTTTTCGTATTCAGCAGCGTTCTTCTGACGGGCTTCGCTCCAGCCATCAAGATAGGGCAGTTTGACCGACAGCACTGCTGCCTGCAAAGCATCCAGCCGGAAGTTGCCGCCTACCATGTTATGCACATAGGTACCGCCCTGACCGTGGTTGCGGAGCATACGCAGACGCTTTGCCCGCTCCGGACACTGCACGGAAACCAGTCCGCCATCGCCGAAACAGCCCAGGTTTTTGCTGGGGAAGAAGCTGAAACAGCCGAAGTCGCCGATGGAACCGACCCGCTTGCCTTTGTACTCGGCACCGATGGCCTGACAGGCGTCTTCGATAACGATCAAATCGTTTTTCTTTGCCAGATCCATGACTTTATCCATATCCGCGGCCTGACCGAAGAGGTGCACGGGGATGATCGCCTTGGTTTTAGCGGTAACTTTTTTGGCGGCGGCATCAACATCGATGTTGAAAGTCACCGGGTCGATGTCGCAAAATACCGGAGTGGCCCCCACCCGGACGATGGCACCGGCAGTGGCAAAAAAGGTGAAAGTAGAAGTAATAACTTCGTCACCGGCACCGATATTGGCTTCCATCAGGGCAATGATCAAAGCATCGGAACCGCTGGTAACACCGATGCTGTCGTTGGTCTGGCAGTAGACGGCGGCAGCTTTTTCAAACTCTTCGACTTTGCCGCCGAGGATGAAACGCTGGGAATCGCAGACTTCTTCCATGACCTTCATGAATTCGCCTTTAAGAGCCTTGTACTGGGGAACGAGATCAAGCAACGGTACCTGCATAATAAACCTCCGAATTTTATTTCTGTTTACAGTTAAAAAAATAAATTTTCCTACAATATACACCAAGTATCTGTTTTTGCCTGATTTTAAACACGGTTTTTTTACATTTTTTTGCTCTTTTTTCCGGCAGTCTGCCCGCCTGTCCGGCAAATTACTGTATTCCCTGCCGGTTAATGACTTTACAGCACTTGACAAAACAGCTCTTGAAGTGTATCTTATAAACATGAAAATTCAACTTGAAACAGGTATTTATGATCGACTTTATCAACATTTGCAAAAGTTACGGCGAACAGACTTTGCTGGACAATGTTTCGTTCCGGATCAACTCCGGCGACCGGGTGGGCGTGGTCGGTGCCAACGGTGCGGGCAAAACTACGCTTTTTTCCATTATCACCGGCGACCTTGAAGCGGATTCCGGCACTATCAATTACCCGAAAAATCTGCGGATCGGCTGTCTGCGGCAGAATCTGGAAACCAACGATCTGGATACCCCGCTGGTGGAATATACTGCCGATGCTCTGCCGGAACTGCGATCCGCCGCCGCCGAACTTAAAGAAATTGAACATATTTTAGCTGAAAACCCGGATAATGCCGACGAAAAACTTCTCCGCAAACACGGCGAATTGCAAAGCACCTTTGAGCATCTCGGCGGTTACCGGATCAAAAGCGAAGCCGAAGCTGCTTTAAGCGGTCTTGGCTTCAAAACTGCTGATTTTACCAAGCCTTTGAAAAGTTTTTCCGGCGGTTGGCGGATGCGTTCGGCTCTGGCAAGGGTGTTGATCGCACGGCCTGATGCACTGCTGCTGGACGAACCATCGAACTATCTGGATATACCGGCTGTGGAATGGCTGTGCCGTTTCCTGAAAAGTTATTCGGGCACTCTTATGCTTATTTCGCACGACCGCTTTCTGCTGAACCGTTTGACCAATGTTACGCTGGAAGTCAACAAAGGTGCCGTTACCCGCTATGCCGGTAATTACGACTACTATCGGCGGGAGCGTGCCAACCGTGCCGCCATGCTGGATGCCCAGTATCAGAATCAGGCACGCAAAAAAGAGCAAATGCAGCGGACTATCGACCGGTTCCGTGCCAAAAGCACCAAAGCGGCACTGGCAAAAAGTATGCAGAAAGCCCTCGACCGCATGGAAGATGTGGAAACGATGGACGATCTGGCAGTAAAAGGAACTTTGCGGCTGCCAGCCCCGCCGGCATCCGGAGCGGAAGCCGCCCGGATCGAAAATCTCACATTCGGTTACGAAAACTCCAACCGGGAGATTTTCAGAGATCTGAATATGGAGATCACCGCCGGAGATAAACTTGCTTTTGTCGGTTACAACGGCATGGGTAAGACCACTTTGCTCAAGCTGTTGATCGGCAAGCTCAAACCGCAGAATGGCAGAGTGGTACTCGGTCATCACATCGTACCGGGGTATCTGGCACAGGAGTTTGCCGACCTGCTGGTTATGGAAAATACCGTTTACGATACAGTGAAAGCTGCCGCAGCACCCAATTTTCCTCAAAACAATCTGCCGGCAGTGCTGGGCAGTTTCGGCTTCCCCGGCGACAACGCCTACAAGCCCTGTTCGGTTCTCTCCGGGGGCGAAAAAATCCGGCTCTGCTTTGCCCGTATCTTTGTAAATCCGCCCAATTTGCTGATCCTTGACGAACCTACCACCCATTTGGATATTGCGGGGCGGGAGGTTTTGCAGGAGGTTTTGCAGAATTACAAAGGCACGGTCTGTCTGGTGAGCCACGATATTGAGTTTGTGCGTAACACCGCCACCACCATTATTGCCATGAAAGAGTTCGGCGTGAAAAAGTATTACGGCAATTACGATTATTTTCTGGAAAAAGTCGCCGCCGAAAATGCTGCCAACGAACCTGCGGCAATCAAAGTTCAGGAGAAATCCGACTCCAACGCCAAAGCCCGCCGTCAGGAGCGTGCCCGCCAGCGTCAGGCACTTTCGGCAGAAAAGAAAGCCGCCGAAAAACTGGTTGCCGACTGGGAAAGCAAGGTGGAAAAACTCGATACCCGGCAGAATGAGCTTTTAGCCAGACTCGCCGAACCGCCGGGGCCGGATTTCAGCGAGCTTATGCGGGAATCCGCCATTGTTCAGGAAAAACTCGACAGAGCCACTTCCGAATGGGAAAAGGCTATGGAAAAGCTGGAAGAAGTCCTTGCTGCCAACGCTGCCATCCACGACGATTGATCACGCTTTCAGAACTCCGGCAGGTGCTTTATGCTGCTTTTGTTGGCTCTGCGGCGGGAGGGCGTTTCGCCGGTCAGGCGTTTGACAAAGCGGGAAAAGGTGTAAATATTGTTGAACATGGTCTGGTCGGATATATCTCCCAGCGACAGATCGCTGTAAAACAGAAAACGGTCGATCTGCTTCATAAGTTCCCGGTCAAGAAATTCTTTGAGCGTCAGATCTGATATTCCGGCAGCATACTCCTTTTGAGCCAGCTTGTAGCGGTATTTCAGCTGCGATACATTCATCTGCAAATGTTCAGCTGCCCGCTGGATATTCACATTTGCACCTTCTTCGGCAATCATATCGGCTATATCACGCAGCAGTTTGGGCAGCAAAGGTTTATTGGCTATGGGGGTAAGAGCCTGCTGGAGCATACTCAAAAGCAGCGACTCCAGAATAATGCGGTTTTCGTTGATGGGCATATAGAGAAATCTATCCGGCGGACGCAACGCTGCAAGAGTATTTATCACCCAGGCGGAAAGAGTATCGCTGTGCTGAAAAATCAACTCATTGCCCACAGCAATATCCTGATTGCAGACTTCAAACTTAAAGGAATAATATTCCAGATCTCTGCCTTCATAGATCATGCTGTGGACGGTCCCCGGCGGTACAAGCATCCACTCGCCGCTGCGGAGCTGAAGTTTTTGTTTGCCGGATTTAAACTTTATCAAACCATTGACGCATAATTCTATCTGATAATAGCCGTGGATATGCTCCGGAACCTCCGGAACAGCATGTTTTTCGTAGCTCCAGTGCAGTAAATGGCAGTTGACAAAGTTCATTTTTTTCTCTATTGGGGTTCAACTGTTGGTAATGTCATCATAGAGCCGTACACCGCCTAAAATCAGTCCCGGCAATGTAAAAATCACCGCCAGCGGAAAAAGAAATATAATATATATGCTCAACCCGTACCCCAGAACCGGCATAAAGTTCAACCGGGCAAGAGTCCGGGTCTGCCGCATGGTTTTGCGGTAATGGAATCCGCACATACCAAGGTAGGCTGTACCGAAGCGGTAACTGACAACGATTACCCCGATGATCTGCCCGAGCACCGGCAGAAATATATTCAAAAGCAATAACGCAATGATCATAAACAGCGTATTGGTGCTGTAAATAATGCTCTCCACAATGGCTTTGCAGTTGAACGCCCAATCGCTTTCGCCCAGCTTTTCCGGGCATTGGCTGCGGGCAAATTTCTGAATGAGTGCATCAAAAAACAATCCGCCGAAGAGTTCGTACAAAGATCCCAGACTGACCACGGCGATCAGCGTGAAAATCAGCACCACTCCTATTGCCGCTGCTCCGCTTGCCGCCGCTGCCAGCCATTGGAGAAATTCCGGCAAATCTGCACATTTTTCAGCAAAAAAGTTTGAGAGATACCCGATCAGATAATACCCGCCCAAGACCAGTCCGGCGTAAACCAGCACTATGGGCAGCAAAGGAAACACCGCATACTTCCAAAGCGGCGGTGTTTGATAGAACAATTTTATGCCTTCAAAGGCAAAGGCTGCCCCCCGGATAAAATCCCGTATCTTCTGCATAAAACTATGCTTACACCAATTTGCCGGAAGCACGCAGTCGGCGGTAGTAAATGACCAGGAACAAATCGGCAGATACCATCACCAGATTAAGTATATACAGCCACAAAACCCAGTCCATAGTGCCAAAAACTTTGTTGGCGATACCGGCAACATAACCAATAATGATCAGCAAAAGAAAACCGATGCTTTTGCCCACCGGATTCTTGACCTTGTAAGTTCTCCAAATGGAAACCGGCCAGCTGGCCCCGAAACAAATCAGCATAACAGCTTCAAATACACTCATTTTACAAAATCCTATGTTTAAGTTGAATGTTGTTTTATAATATAGCACCGGAATAAGTTTTTTTCAAGATTTATCAACTCCATTGCAAAGGCAGTTCCAGCTGGATATTCTCCGGTTTGCTGCCGTCGGGGAATCCGGATACGCTCAAGCCCATCAACCTGACCTTGCGTCTGCCTGCTTCGGTTCTTGCCAGAAGCATCAGCCCCACTTTTTCCAATGCCGCCGAACGGCTGATGCTTTCCGGCACGGTCAGGCTGCGGGTAACGGTGGAAAAATCTTCGTAACGGACTTTCAGGGTTATGGTGCGTCCGGCAAGCTTTTCTTTTGCCAGAAGTATCGACACTTTCAGTGCCAGCTGGTGCAGCAGTTCCCGCAAAGCAGTTATATCTGCCAAATCTTTGGCGAGAGTTATTTCCCGCCCCAGTGATTTGCGGCTCTCCCTCGGCTCCACCGGCCGCAAGTCAATGCCCCGGACGATGTTGTAATAAAATATGCCCGCCTTGCCGAAGCACCTGATCAGAGTTTCCAGCGGCATGGCATAAAGATCTTTACCGGTTTTTACATTCAGATCATGGAATTGTTTGGCAGTTGCTTCGCCCACACCGTAGAATTTTTCGATTTTCAGCTGAAAAATAAACTCCTGTGCCCGGGCGGGCGTTATTACCGTCAAACCGGCGGGTTTCCGCCAGTCGCTGGCGATCTTGGCAAGAAATTTGTTGAAGGATACCCCCGCCGACGCCGTCAGACCGGTGCACTCCAATATCCTCTGCTGCAAATAGATCGCTACCCGGGTGGCAGATGGCTCGTTGAGCTTGTTGCAAGTTACATCCAAAAATGCTTCATCAATAGACAACGGCTCAATAATATCTGTAACCTCCCGGAAGATATTCCTGACAGTATGCGATACTTCCCGGTAACGGAGCATATTGCCTTTGACAAAAATACCGTTGGGGCAGAGCCGCCGGGCAGTTTTGGCAGGCATGGCAGAGTGTATGCCGAAAGCTCTTGCTTCGTAACTGGCGGTACTGACCACTCCCCGTTGTTCGGGCGTGCCGCCTACGATCACAGGTTTGCCCCGGTATTCGGGGTGGTCAAGCTGTTCGACAGATGCAAAAAAGGCATCCATATCTATATGGATGATCTTGCGGTTCTGAAGATTTCCGGCAGCCCAATCACTCATTTTACACGCACGGTGGAAATATGTTCAAGCTCTTCAGGAGTCAGGACTTTGGTTTCGGTAACATCTTCATTCTGCTTAACGAATCTTCCGGGCATGATTTCCCGCATATATTCAGCTAATGATACGATCGTGGGCCCATAGCCATCTTTGTAGATGTAATACTCCAAAGCCCTTGCCAGATCGGCACTGTTGGCAAAACGCTCTGCCGGGTCGGTTGCCAGCATACGCTTGAGTATATCCAGCAAAGCATCCGGCAGATCGTCGGGCAGCACAGAATAATTTACATAGTTGCTGCGGATTTGTTCAATGATTTTTGAACGGTCGGCGTGGACATCGCGGGTATAATGGTTGCTCAACATGTAAAAAAGCACCACCCCCAGCGAATAAATATCGGAAGCCGCCGTAAGTTTATCGGGTGCAAAGCATTGCTCCGGCGACATAAATGCCAGTTTTCCGGAAATTTCTTTGCGGTTTTTTACCGTGGCAGCTTTGGCGATGCCGAAATCGGTCAGCTTGGGTACGCCTTCTTTATTGATAAGTATATTATGCGGGCAAATATCGCAGTGGACGATGTTCAACGGTTTGCCATCAACATCGTACTGATTGTGAGCATACGCCAACGCCCTTGCCGCCCGGGAGGCGATAAAAACTGCCAGATTCCGGGGCAGAAGCCGGTCGATGATCTTGTGAAACTCCACAAAGTCGTAAAGGGAAATACCGTCCACAAATTCCAGCACAAAAAAGTATTCGTCATCCACCTTGTTGAGCTGATAGATCTGCACGATATTTTCGTGGACTAAATTTGCCACCAGTTTGGCTTCAAAGACAAAGCGTCTGACAAACTCTTCGTCGTTGGCGTATTTGGCAAGCAATGTTTTGATTGCCACGATCTTTTCAAAGCCCTCCACGCCCTTGAGTCTGGCTTTGGCAACCGAGCCCATGCCGCCGGCGGCAAGATTCTGGATTATTTCATAGCTGGCACAGCTTTTGATAACTTTATTCATAAAAAATCAACATTCCTTTTCGCTCTCAAGCAAATACATCCGGGCACTCTTGAGATTCTCTATTCTCCCGGCATTGCGTAATATGCGGCAAACCGGGGTAAAAAAACTGTTCTGCTGCAAAAACTCCACTTCCAAACGCCACCATTCTTTATTGGTGTAAACAACGCCTTCGCCGGAAAGTTCCTGCCGGAAAAGTTCTGCTTTGTTAAAAAAATCTTTTCTGCCGATATATTCCACATCCGCATCGCATAAAAGTTTGCCTGCCGGAGTAACCGGCTTGTAGGGAAAAACTGTTTCCAGGATCAAAGCATTGGCTTCAAGCAATATCTTTTCCTCAATACCCAGGCGTCTGCCGAAAGTTTCCAGATAGGGCTGCGAAAGTTTTTCGTTGTCAAAACTCCGCACCAGATAGCCGAAATCGTGGAATATGGCGGCGATTTTCAAAGCAGCAACCGTTGTTTCGGGCAAAGTTGAATTTTCAGTAAAGAGCTTGACTGCATTGCAAACTTCCAGAGTATGCTCTGCATTGTGGTAGGTGTAATGCTTATCGAGATTTGCTTCCAGATAAGCTGTTGCCGCCCTTTGCAGCTCTTCAATTACAGAATCGTTCAACATAAAATTTGCCTTTGTTCAAAAGTTGTGGTAAATTAGCACAAGGAGTAATAAAATGCAAGAATTTTTACCGGACGATCCAGCAAAAAAATCCCGCAAATCCCGCAAAGATATTTCGGCGTGGGAGCAAACTTTACGCTGGCTTGATGTTAAATGGTACAGCGAAAAGAAGTTGCGGGAAAAACTCGCCAAACTGCACTACCCGGCTGCCGATATTGAAAAAGTTATTGCCAAATGCCGGGAGTATAATCTGGTCAACGACGAAGCCCTTGCCGGAGAGTTTGCCCAGAGCCAAAGTCAACGCGGCCGCGGCTCCCGCCGGATCGCCGCCGAACTCTACCGCCACGGTCTGACCGGCGAAGCTGCCGAAAAAGCTCTGCAAGCCATTGCCCCCAATGAAGCAAACGCCTGTCAAGCCGCTCTCGCCGGAAAACTTGCCAGCTGGAAAAATGAACCCGATTGGCGGAAACGCCGGGAAAAAGCCTTCCGCTTTTTAGCCAACCGGGGCTTTAATCTGGATGTTATCTACGAAACACTCGACGGAGAACCCACGCTGAACTACCCCGATTGAGTTCAACTTCAACGGAAATGATTCAATGCTTCTTTGATCACATTAATATGTCCGGGCAGTGATTTGTAATCTACAATAACCGCCAGTGGATTACCGTTGCTATCCAACAATTTGATCGACGGTACAGTGTAACTGAATTTGACTTGCTCATACACTTGTTCGTTATATGCTTTCTGCTCCGCCGGAATAGGGATCCGACTGGGAATGCCTATATAGAGCAATATAAGATTTTCCCGGGCAAATTGCATAAATTCATTTGTAGTAAGAATTTCTTTTTTCAATGTCTGACATGGCGGACACCAATCCACCCCCGTACGCAACGCATAGATCTTTTTTCCGGTACGCCTGGCGGCGGCAACAGCATCTTCCAAACGCACATACCACTCCGGCGAAGGACCTTTGAGCCAGTTTTCAGGAACCGGACCGTTTATGGAACTGCCAACTGAAAATCTGTTATTGCTTTTACCTTGCAAACTGGCAACGCTTATCCAACCGGATGGTACGACTGTCGGTGGAAAATCCGGCAATCTTCTTGCCGGAGGACGATTACCGACAATACTTTTAAGCCTTCTCAAATAGGATTCCGCATCACTGAACCCGGAAAAAGTTTTTATCACTTTGCCAGCCGGGCTGATTATACATGAAAATGGAATGCCTCTGGGTTTCAGACCGAGTGACAGGTGTGTTTGTTCAATATGAGCCTTCTGTTCTCCACTCAAAGGAATGCGTGAAGATGATCTGCAAAAATGAAGCAGGATCAAATTATTTTCGGCATAAGCTTGAAAATCTTCCTTCTTGAAAACCTCTTCCTCCAAGCGTTGACATGGACTGCAGCCTTCAGTCTCGGTCAGCAGTAAAAGTATATTTTTATTTTCACGCCTGGCAGCCTTGAGTGCATCATCATAATGAGCGTACCAGCTGGAACTGGGCCCGCCATACCAGTTTGCCGGCACCCGACGCCCGCCAACCAATGGATCATAAGGAGAATCCATAACTTTTTTAGGTGTATACTGATATTGGATAAAACTCCCGAAAAAATTGGAAGTTCTATGTCGCTCAAGGTCCCGCAGATATATACTAATAGCGAAATGGCCGGCAATTTTGCCTTCTACCTTGCCGTTGGTATTCACTATAAGTGTAGTGGGATATCCACAGGAAACTTTAAGTTTTATCATTGTTTGCCGTACATGTTCCCGTTGATCTTGCGGCATGGGGTGGCTGGGGCTTGGATTATCCAAATAAAGCAATACATAATGTTCATCAGCAATTTTCTTGAACTGTTCTGAACGGGTAATTTCCTGAATCTGCCGCTTACTCCATGGACAAATATCCGAGGCAACATTCAGCAAAAGAATTTTCTTATTTTCGCGTTTGGCAACAGCAAGAACTTCATCATAATGCACGTACCAGCTCGCATCCGGACCCTTGATCCAATGAGCCGGAGCTTTATTGCCCGCCGGAACTGCCTTCGGCACAGCATTGTAAGTTGGAACTTGAGGTACTGACAACGAAACACCTCCGCCGCCGTAAGCCGGTACTTGCGGCGAAACCGCCGGAGGCATACCCGTTGCGGGCGACGGCATGGCTGTGAGTTTGCCATTGACCAGCAAAACATTGCTCAAATTGCCGTTTTCCTCATGTTTATTGCACCAGGCGAGCGGTGAATCAGCGTTGGAAATAACACTTTTGCCGCCAATATAACTGTAAACCTCATTGCTTCGCGGACAAATGTAAGCACTGCGGTCTTTGATCAAGTTCTGCTGCCGGAGTTCCTCCCAACCGGATGCATCGTTGCCGGTGGGGAATCTGCCGCCGTTAAGCTGGCTGAACACTTGCAAAGCCTTGGCAAGACTCTGCAATTTACCGGCACACTCCTCTTGCAGGTTCCGGTGCTGATTTGCTGTATAAAATGCACTTGCGAACCATTCACCATTCTGCTGTTTGAGTACAACTTGTTCAATATTCGCCGGATCGCCGGTATGATATTTCACTTCGCAGACATTGCCATACCTGTTAGTGCTTATAATTACCGCATTGCCCAGACCGGTCTTTTCCACCGCCAATGGCAAGGCGTAAATATTACTGCGTTCTCCCGGAACAAAACATTTTTTGAACTGCTCAAGCGTACCGGATGAATTTTTCCGGTAAAAACTTGCGTAGTCACGCACCGCCTGTTGAATATCCGGTGCACTGTAAAGAGTAATCCCCCCCAGCAACAGCAACAAACTGAATAATGATTTCATACGCTTCTCCCCAAATAATATTATTGAAAAAATAATGATTTTATGCTTACTTATGTTTTGCCAAAGCTGCTTTTATAGCATTGATATGGTCATCAACACTGCTGAGGCCCTCGATGTGGTCAATTGCTTTGCCGTCGGCATCCAACAATAATATTGTAGGTACTCCAACTCCAAAATTCAGCTGTCTGGCAAGATTATTGTTATATGCCTTCTGATCATTCGGGATCGGTTTTCTTCTGGGAGCATCAACAAAAAGCAATATTATATTATTTTTAGCAAATTTCTTGAATTTGGAAGTACTCAATATAGTTTTTTCCAGATATTTACAGGGCGGGCACCAGTCCGAACCGGTGCGCAAGGCATAGATTTTTCTGCCGGTTCGCTTGGCAGCCGCAACCGCATCGTCCAAATGTATATACCAATCCGGAGTGGGCCCCTTGAGCCAATGCGAAGGAGCAGCGGATTTACCGGCCGCATCATTGCGTGATCCAGAGTCTGTCTGCGAATTGCTCCGCCGGGAACTTGCAAAATAATTACTGCGGCTGGGTGCAGTTATCCAACCGGAAGCTGCCGCCGGAGCCGGTGCCTGAGGCTGCAGAGTATTCGCCGGAGCGGCAACTTCATCATTCCCGACATACTTTTTGAGTGCCTCGATATAACCGTCAATTTTTTTATAACCGCGGATAGATCCCAGCTGTTGACCGTTGGCATCCAGAATAAAAGTTTTCGGATAGCCGCCGGAAATACCAAGTTTGCGTTTGGTCGACTCTACATGATTCCGCTGGTCCTGCCCCATGGGATGCCGCTTGCTGGGGGAGTCAAAATAAAGCAGTACAAGTCTGCCGTTGGCAAAGTTTTTGAATTCATCTCTTGATAAAACATCTTTTACCAGTTTTTTACACCAGCCGCACCAGTCCGAACAGGTATGCAGCAAAAGGATCTTCTTATTTTCACGCTTGGCAGCGGCAACTGCATCGTCGTAATGCACATACCAGCTTTCATCGGGGCCTTTCACCCAGTCAGCCGGGGTTTGAGTTGTAACAGCAACAGCAGGAGTTGCGGCAGGAGCCGGGTTGTTCCATGCCGGAGCAGCCGGTGCCGCCGGTGCGTTGTTCCATGCCGGGCTCTGCGGTGCTGTATTGGCAACAGGTGCGGCGTTGAATGAGGGCACATAACTGGTGGGCGATGCCATGGCAACGACCTTGCCGTTTATCAGTAATACATTGCTCAACTTGCCGTTTTCCACATGTTTACTGCACCACGCCAGCGGAGCGTCAGTGCCGGAAGAAGTGCTTTTGCCGCCAATGTAGTTGTAAGGTTGATTGCTTTGGGGGCACAGATAATCGCCGGAACTTTTGATCAAACTCTGCATTCGCAATTCCTCCCAGCCGGCAGCGTCGTTGCCCGCAGGAAATCTGCCGTTGTTGCTCATGGAAAAATTGCTTAAAGCACCGAAAAGTTTCTGAAGTCTGGCGGCACATTCCCCCTTGAACTTGCCCAGAAGATTGGCAGTGTAAAGCGAACTGACGAACCATTCGCCATCTTGTTTTTTCAGCACCACATTTTCGATTTCCTGCGGATTGCCGGTATGATATTTTACTTCGCAAATATTGCCGTACTGTTTAGTATCCACAATAAACGCCTCGCCGACGATATAAACCTTTTTCTCTTGAGCGGTCGGCAATGAAAAAATATTGTTGCGTTCTTCCGGAACAAAACAGTTTTTGAAGCTTTCCAGCGAACCGGAAGAGTTGATGTTGTAAAAGCTTGCATAATCCCGAACCGCCTGATTGATGTCGGCGGCTCCATATAAAGAGCACACTGCCAGTACGAATACCCCGCTGAACAAAACCTTAATAAGCATATATGACCCCGCTTTCTGCCGCAATTTGCGGCTTGAATATCTTGATTGTGCAGTATGTTACCCAAAAAAGACCAACATAACAAATCATAAGTTCACAAAGTTTATAATAACACCAAAATCGTCTTTTTGCCAACCAACAATGTATCGGCTGACAAAAAAATTTACAAAATTTTATGTTCTGTTCCCAATAAGGGTCGGTACTTGAGGAAGGGGAAAAGACCTTTTGAGGAAAGGTCCTTTTCCCCCTCCTATTATGTAAAAGTCAAGGGCTGATTCCTTGTTTTTTGTTATTTTTTCTTAAATTTTTA
>JAZSHD010000234.1:0-5488 GCA_045533055.1 Victivallaceae bacterium
CTACTCTCACATCCGCTCGCGGCCCTGACCGGGCTTGTTGCTGTTGGCAAACGACATCAACAAGTTTTGCAACAGCCCCTTTTTTTATGAGCTTGCCATTAGCGGTGGCGACGCTGCTTTTCTCTGCGTTTGATTTCGCTGGGCTTTTCATAGTGCCGGCGGTTACGCAAGTCCTTGAGCGTACCTTCTTTATCAAGCTTTTTCTTCAAACGGCGAAGAGCCCGCTCGATCGGTTCGCCTTTCTTTACGCGAATCTCGGTGTCCATAATTTTCACCCCCTTTCAAACACAGTTAAAGGTTTCATCTTTTATATACTTTCTGCTTTTTCAAGCAGCAAATTTCTTACTCTGCGGAATAACCGCTTTCATCTGCCAGCAGTGTCCGCAATCTCACCAACGCCTGATTCTGGATCTGACGCACCCGCTCACGGGTCCTGCCGATAGCCTGGCTTACTTCTTCCAGCGTTCTTGCCCGGTAGCCATCCAGACCAAAACGCATTTTCAAAATCAACCGTTCCCGGTCTTCCAGTTCGTCCAGCAAGGTCAGCAGCCTTTTTACCGACTCCACATCGCCCAATATCTGATCCGGAGTCATCGCCCGGCGGTCGGGAATGATATCCTGAAACTCGCCCTCTTCGCCCTGCTGGATCGGGTCGTGCAGCGAAAATGTCCGCAAATCTGCCAAACGCAAACCTGCCACTGTCCGCTCGCTGAAATCCAGATGTTCGGCAATTTCACCGTCGGTCGGCTCTCTGCCCAACTCTTCAGTGAGCTTCATTCTTACCGACTTGATCTTGTTTATTTTACCGGCACTCTGCACCGGAATACGGATCGTCCGGCTCTGATTAGCCAACGCTCGACGCATGGACTGCTTGATCCACCACGCCGCATAACTGCTGAACTTTGCCCCTTTTACCGGGTCAAACTTTTCCACCGCACGCATCAAACCGATGTTGCCTTCGCTGATCAAATCCAGCAGCGGCAGCCCCAAACCTTTGAAGTCGTGGGCGATTTTCACTACCAATCGCAAGTTCGCCTTGATCAGTGTTGAACGGGCTTCATCGTGACACTCTTCGTTGCCGCAGTGGATCGCTTCGGCAAGTTCGGCTTCTTCCGTCTTGCTCACAAGATCGATCTGACCGATCTCGCCCATATACACTTTCATCGTATCGTTCTTGCTGACACCGGATACCCTGGACTCCAGAGCTGAACGGCGGGCATTATCTTTTTCCTGCTTGGTCTGCGGACGACCTTCTGCCTGTCTGGAGCGTCTGCCCCGCACTGCCGCACCTTCTGCACTGCTGCCTTCCTCGGCCGTTTTTTTCCGCCGACGCACTTTGGGCGTTGTGCCGACAACATCTTCCGCCTCAACAGCTTCCGCACCCTTGCGGCGGAGACGGGCTGCTCTTTCCGCAATCTTTTCCGGCGGTATTTCCATAACACCCGGCTCAGAAGTATTTACTTCCTTGCGGCGACGCACCACCCTTACCTTTTTACGGGCTTCGGCAACGATCACTTCCGGAGCTGACTCCACTGTTTCTTCAGCAGCGGCAACCGGAGTTTCCGCTGCTTCAACCAAACTATTTACCGCTTCTTCAGATTTTTTTCTACTTTTTTTCGTGCTGCTTGCCATGTAATGCCTGTCTTTCCCGGTTCATACAGGTTTGGGAGCCTGAAAAAGCCCCTGTTTCCCCAGTCACCGGAGTTTTCTAACAATATTTGACAAAAAAAATCAAAAACAGCTCCCCCGGGAATTGCCAAATTTTCAGTATGCGGTATATTTATAATTGCAGAACCTGTTTTTTTATCCGGTTCTATGGCTCGCAGCACCGCTGCCGACCGCCGAAAATCAGTGTGCTTTCCCGTAAAAGCACTAATACATGAATCTAATTAGATTATTATAGTATAAAATACGAAAATGTCAAGTGCAATTTTAAAAAAAATTCAAAAAAACCTGCTTTTCAGACAAATTAACTCTGTTACAGGCAATGTTGACGAGAGTGTTGCCGCTGCGGTTTTGCTGGGTAAGCTTGCCTTAACTGTTGATAAAGGCAAGCAGGTTTTTATTGTTCTGCCACGGCTGGATAATGCCGAAGAGCTTTTCCGGCAGCTCAAACTCTGGCAGAAAGCATTTGCTTTGCCCTGGCGTACTGAACTTTTGAACGAAATGCAGCGGGGCAGATTTTATATTGCCGGTTCTGAAGCCGAAAGAGCAAGAGTTCTGACCAAGATAGCCCACCGGGAAGTTGATATAGTCATAGCCTCGCTGGCGGCACTGCTGGCTCCGGCTCCAGAGCCGGCTTCGCTTAAAAATTCCGAAATAGTACTTAAAGTCGGCGATACTTGTAGCTTTACCGGTTTGCTTGAACAGCTCATTGCCTTGGACTATGATGACGAGTACGAAGTTACCAACTCCGGTGAGTTTTCCCGCCGGGGTGGTATTATCGATGTATTCAGCCCCGATGCCCCAAAACCCGCCCGCATCGAGTTTTTCGGCGACGAGATCGACAGTATCCGGCTCTTTGACCCAGCCACCCAGCGGTCGCTGCCGGATAAAGTAGCCAGTTACCGCATCATCAACCGCTGTACCATCCAGAATTTGACCGGTGAAGATGGCGAAATGTATGAAAATACTGTACCTGCTCTGGAATATTTTGACAGTACCACCATGAAGCTTTTTGAGCTTTACAGCACCAATTTCCACGAATATTTCAGCAAATTTGCCACTGAAGAGGACGAAAAACTTTATTATGATTTTACCAATAAAATCAAAAGCGAAAACCGCCTTAAACTTTTCAGCAGCAGCGAGCCGGTTCCGGAAGGTACGCCCGCTGCCGGCATTTATCCGGCCACTGCCCATTTGATCAACGATCTGCCGGAAGCCGCCGCCGACCGGGGCAGAGAACTTCTGGGCCAACAGTGGAAACAGCAGCTCAAGCAGTGGCAGGAGTTCAACTATCAGATAATTATAGCGGGAGCCGATGTTGAAAGTCCGGCAAGACTCAAAACATATTTTGCCGAAAATTCTTTGCAGGATATCAAAGCTGATTTTATTGAACTTGATGCCCCGGGGGGATTTTTTGACTACGACTCCCGCATGGTTCTGATTACCGAAAACGAACTGCTTGCCGGTATTCAGGCAGCTAAAAAACAGCTCAAAGCCAGTGCCGCAGCCTCCACTGCCGAGCAGGAAGTCAAGCTGGAAAATGCGGTTTTAGCGGATTTGGAAAGTTCCTGCCATGCTGTGCATGCAAGTCATGGTATAGGTATATACAAAGGCTCCCGCATTGAAGAATCGCCCGACGGGTTTGCCCGGGAGGTGCTTGTATTGGAGTATGCAGATAACGCCATACTGCAAGTGCCGGTTTATCAGGTAAGTTCAGTGAGCCGCTACATTGCAGGCGGCAGAGGTTCCAATGTAAAACTCCACCGGCTGGGGGGCGGCAAGTGGGCAAAAGATAAAGCAGCCACCACCGAAGCGGTGCATCAATACGCTGCCGAAATGCTCCGTTTGCAGGCGGTACGCAGTGCGGCTCCGGCATTGGCAGTGCCGCCCAATGAGCTGGCAGTAAAGGAGTTTGCCGCCCGATTCAAGTTTACTGAAACGCCTGACCAGCTGCGGAGCATCAGCGAAATAGAAAATGATTTATCCAGCGGCAAGCCCATGGATCGGCTGCTGTGCGGCGATGTGGGCTACGGCAAGACCGAAATCGCCATGCGGGCAGCCTTCCGTATGGTGGAAGCAGGCTATCAGGTGGCGATGATCGTGCCGACAACGGTGCTGGCACAGCAGCATTATTTGAGTTTTATAGAGCGTTTTGCCGGTTATCCCTATACTATCGAAGTGCTTTCCCGTTTCCGGAGCGTCCACGAACAGCAGTCGGTGGTCAGACGCCTGGCATCCGGCGGGGTGGATATAGTTATCGGCACCCACCGGCTGGCTTCGGCAGATATTGCATTTAAAAATCTGGGGTTGGTCATTGTGGACGAAGAACAACGGTTCGGGGTCAAGGTCAAAGATCAGCTTTTGAAAATGCGTACCGATGTAAATGTTCTGACCATGTCGGCTACGCCCATACCCCGCACGCTGTATCTTTCTATGGCAGGGGCACGGCAGTTGAGTACCATTATGACTGCCCCGGTGGAAAGGCTGCCGGTCAAGACGATCGTTATGCAGGAAGATGATTCCCAGATCGCCCGGGCAGTTACCGACGAGATCGCCCGGGGCGGACAGGTATATATACTGCACAACCGGGTAAAAAGCATCAAGGATCGCTGCGAAAAACTTTCAGCTCTGCTGCCGGATGTTGCCATCGGCATAGCCCACGGACAAATGCCGGAAGATGAGCTGGAAGATGTTATGCGGTCTTTTGTGGAAGGCAAAGTGCAAGTTTTGCTCTGTACCACAATTATTGAGTCGGGTCTGGATATGCCCAACGCCAATACCATTATCATTGAGCGTGCCGACCGCTTCGGGCTGGCGGAACTCTACCAGCTGCGGGGCAGAGTGGGCCGTTGGAAACATCAGGCTTACGCCTATTTGGTGATTCCCGACAGCTGCTATATCACCCCCGACGGCAGAAAACGCATTGCCGCCATCCGCCGCTGCACCCAGCTGGGGGCAGGCATGCGGCTGGCTTTGCGGGATCTGGAGATCCGGGGAGCGGGCAATTTGCTGGGTTCCGAGCAGTCCGGACACATTACAGCAGTGGGGTTCGAGCTTTACTGCCAGCTTCTGCAGCAGGAAATAGCGTCGCTCAAAGGCGGCAGCATCCGCCAATGGCTGCCGGATGTGGATGTGAATATCGAGTTTATCCGCTACGGTATAAGGGGTACGGAAAAGGTGCTGGCTGCCGGTATACCCATAGAGTATATCGAGTCGGAACAAGTAAGGTTTGGCGTTTACCGCACGCTGGCACGCTTTACCAGCGAAGAAGAGATCATAAAATATAATCTTGAACTAATGGACAGATTCGGCAAATTGCCGCCGGAAACCGAAAATCTCCTTACGCTTGCACTGATAAAAATCTACGCCGCCAAAGCCGGTTATACCAATATAAGCGTTGCCGAAAACCGGCTGCTTATGCGGAAACGCTCCATTGATACCTACCGCATAGATGGCAAAATACCCCGGCTGGATGCCGCCAAAAAACCTTCGGGCCGTCTGTTGGAACTTTTACGCATCGTCAAATTGGCGGCAATGGAAGCCGAAGCCATGAAAAAGTGACGGATAATTTGCCGTCACTTGAAAAAAACAAGCTCAAAAAAGTGACGGATCATCTCCGTCACTTATCCAGCGTATGTATAAAAAGTGACGGAATAATTCCGTCACTTTTTCTGTTTGCACCATTGTAAAAATCGGTTTTTTTACAAAGCTCTGTTCCCAATATCGGTTGATTAACAGTAAAGATGTTGAATAAAATCTTTTCAAAACTTAAAGGGCATTTATCTATTTGTGTAACAAATAGATAAATGCCAATAAAAGGTTT
>JAZSHD010000157.1:0-19615 GCA_045533055.1 Victivallaceae bacterium
CTTCTCCTTTGGCTCCGACGAGTAGCTATCCCATTCTCGCCAAAGGGAGCAGCTGCGATGACGGATAATAATATACAAGGAAAGGTCCTTTTTCCCCTCCTCAACTTGTCACGGCGTAGCCTCCGGCGAAGACGGAACTCCACCCCTTTTTCCCAAACCTTTTATTGGCATTTATCTTTTTGCCCGGCAAAAAGATAAATGCCATTCAAGTTTTAAAAAAGTTCCAATACAAAAGTTGATCATATAACTTTTTATTGACCTACCCGTATTGGGAACAGAGCCTTACATATTTAATAAATAACTTTTATGTTGTTTATGGCGGCGAAGTTTTCTATGAGTTCCATGTTGTCGCCGTAGGTTACTATGTAGTGTTGGCTCATTACATTTTGTATGAAATCTTCGGACGCTCCTTCAAAGACCACTTCGATACTGGGCAGCTGGGGGGCAGGGGGGGCCCAACCGGCTTCTTCCCAGGTTTCAGGAGTTTGAGCTGTGCCCCGCACGGCGTGGATAACCAGTTCGCCATCCACTTGAGCCAGCCTGACGATGGTAACTTTACCGGTTTTGACTTTGGATACATTGAGCAAGCCTTCGCCGAATGAACCGAAAGCGTTGGGCATGACGGTTATACCGCCATCGGTGACCGAAGCTGGTACATAGTCGGGCACACCCATAAAGGCACTCTTTTCGGTAAATTCGTAAAACTCCATGTAAGCTGGAGTTACGCCGGTAAGGTACTTCATCATAAGTTCAGTAACAGTACCGTAGGAGTCATTTTCCGGCACGGTGGCTATATCCATAAGGTCGTGCAGGAGCGTCAAGGCTCCGGCGGGAGCGAACTTCAGAAGTTTTTTCACGCCATCGACATCGCAGAAGCTGAAGGCATCGTAGTTGCGTTCTTCGATCTTTTTCTTGAACGCCAGTGCCAGCCGCACGGAATTTTCCACAGTTCCGGGCTGGGGATCGCGGATAAACTTCCAGTTTTTGCGGATGTGTTCAGCACCGGCAGCGATCTCTTCATCGGTGATGGTTTCGGCAATATTCTGGATTTCCAGCAAATCAAAGTGTTCGATTTCCGCACCGATCTTGCGTTTCAGCAGATTGCCGTCGTAGAGGGTGCCGAAAAGCCGCATATCCCGGTAGCCGTTCATGCCGATAAAGGCTTGGCGGAGTCTGGCGGCTGCCGAGGCGGCAGTGAGATAACTTACAACTTCCTCATAACGGGGGGCGGCATCTTTTTTGTTGACGATGTATTTGAAGTTGAACCCCATCTCTTGCATGGGGGCCCGCAATGCCGTGGTGCCCGCCTGATCGGCAGTGGTCACAAAGTGACCGTTTTCCCGCCAGCCGCTCAAGCCCCACAATACCATGGGCTTGTGCTTGAAGGGTTCCAATACTTTTATTACTGCCCAGGTGGGGATCCAACCGGCAACGCAGACAACCAAAGCGTCAAAATCGAACTTGGAGAGTTCTTCCACTGCACGCCGGGCTTGCAAACCTGCCGGGTCATCGCTTACGGGAGCAGTTTCAAAAAGCGTTACGCCCCGCTTTTTCAGTTCGTCAGCCGCTACACGGCAGCGGTTGTCGATAAACTCCCGGGGGGTGTTGACTTCGCCGAAGCCCACAAAACCGGCACGGATATTCAACTGTTGTTTGCTCATAGATCTCCTTTATAGGTCGGCATGACCAGTTGGTTTATTTGAGTATATTTCTTAAAATATTTTTCGTAAAGTTCAGCATCGGCACTTGGCTGGATGGTAAAAGCAAGCTTGACCATATTTTCTGCCGCTTCGGCACAGCTTTTGTACTCTTTTGCCGCCACTGCCGCCAGCATGGCTGCCCCCAATGCCGTAGCATCGGCACATTCGGTAACGGTTATGGGCAAATTCAAAACATCACTTTTGATTTGCAGCCAGAGCTTGCTTTTGGCTCCGCCGCCCAGCGACCGGAGTTCCTTGACCTGACAGCCCATTTTCTGCAAAGCCTCCACATTGCTCCGCAAAAGATAGGCTACTGACTCCATAATGGCTCTTGCCCAGTGTTCACGCTTGTGTGCCAGAGTTATGCCCCAGGCGGTTCCCCGGGCGTGGGGATTGCAGTCCGGCGAGATCGCCCCCGCACAATGGGGCAACAGGATCAACCCTTCGCTGCCGGGAGCAATCTTTGCGGCGGCGGCATCGAATTCTTTGTAATCCATATTGGCAAATTCATCCCGGAAGTGCTTCAAAAGCATCCCTGCCGTAGGTGCCCACGGGAGAAGCACGAAACTCCCCGGTTCAAAGCTCAAATATGTACTCAACTGACGATCTTCATCATAAACGATTTGGGGGAAGTTGGCACAAAGAGCCAGCGTGCAGCCGGTGGTTTCGCTGATGAAACCCTGTTTCGCACAGCCGCTGCCCAGATTTCCGCAAATATGATCCAGCGGAGCCGCCGCAATGATGGTGCCGGGTGCGATAAGCGAATCATTTGCTCCGGCAACAGCCATTACTTCGGTACAGTTTTTCAGCTCCGGCAAATGGTCATGAGTTATATTCAGTGTTGACAGCATGGCATCATCGTACTTATTACTGCGGATATCAAAGTAAAGCGTGGAAGGCAAAAGCCCGCAGCTGGTGACGAATTTGCCGCTTAACTTGTAGACGATGTAATCTTCCACCATCAGATATTTGGCGGTGCGGGCAAAATTTTCCGGCTCGTTTTTCTGATACCAGAGGATTTTGGCAGCGGGCCAGCAGGGCAGCATTTCGGTCTGCCCGGAGAGGCGGAACAAGGCATCGGTACCGAACTTTTTTTCCAGAAATTCTGCTTCGTCATGTGCCCGGTTATCCAGCCAGACGATGGCTTTGCGGACTGGCTTGCCGGAGTTATCCAGCATGATAAGGGTTTCCACCTGACCGGTTATGGCGAGAGCTTTGATCTTTTCCGGAGCAAGGTTGGCACTTTCAATGGCTTGTTTGACAGCTGATTTGGCTGCCTGCCAGTAGACTTCGGGAGCCAGCTCTACAATATCCGGCTTGGGAGTTTCCAGCGTATATTCCTGCAAACCCACACTTTGCATATTGCCTTTGGCGTCAAAAATCCCGGCTTTGATCCCGGTGGTGCCTATGTCAAGACCAAGATAGTAATTCATAGTCATCGATCAAAAAGTTTGTTGATTTCTTCCACGGTGCGGTCAGCAAGTTTGTAACCGCCGTCGGAACCCACCTGACCATTGATGATCAAGCCGCCGTAACCGCCGAACTTTTCCGCATCAGGACTGGGCAGATAACCGGCATGGAAATTGCCGTTGCCCGAAAGCTGCACCAGAAAAGTCTGGAACGCACGGCTGCGGGCCTTGATGTTCTGCCCGTAATAGAGATAAAGCTCAAAGGGGTTGTTGGCGATGGCGATGTTGCCCAGGCGGATAACATTCATATCAAAAATGTAATTGGGTGTTTCATCCTGATTTTCGTAGCGGGTGATGACCGCTTGAGCATTTTTGATCAAAACAAAGTGGTGCAGTTTGCTGTCGTAAGGGCCGGGGCCGTCAATAACTTCGTTGGCGTGAGTTTCGGCTTCAAAAGCGGCAAAGGCTTCCTTTTCGGGCATGATGGCAGTCAAACGCTCCAGCTCGGCTTGAGCATTTTTGTAATCTATGTAACTGGCACGGCGGCGGGGCAAAGAAACTTCCACATTTTTGCTGATAAGTTCAGGTGTGTAATTTACCTCGCTTAATTCAGCTGTGGTAACTGTGTTGTAAAGGCGTTGGGCAAGCACTTTCACGCCGTCAGCGTGCCAGAAATCCGGCTCGGTGGTGTAGTGCCGCACCAGATCCCGGGGGCTTTGACAACCGGCGGGGCTGATTTGATAAAGGGTGTGGAAGTTTTTTCCGTAAACAGTTTTAAGCATTTCCCGGGCGGCACCGGCAAAGTCGCTGGAAACCATGTAAGTCGATTCCATATTCTGCGAGGGGCATGCCACATTCAGAAACATGCCGGTACGGTTGCCCGCTTTATCCAGAGTAAAGAGCATTTCCACACCGGTATCTTCTCCGGCTTCCAGACCGATGAAGTCCATGCGGGTGGTGTCGCCATACATTTCAGCAGTACCGTCAGCGTAGACCGCCCGGCGGCAGTGGCCGATCCGGGCATTGCCGAAAGCCGTGGCAATACCGCCGGGGGTGCGGTTGTTCCACGCTTCCACAATGCAGTCAACAATAATGGGCACGGCAAAATCGGCGTATTCATCGGCTGTTAAGACATCATTATTTTTATCCATATCACCCCAGGCGATGGCACCTACGCCGTGGCGGGCGGCATTGAAAGAGAGCGACGGGGCACTGTGGCTGTGGATAGCGTTGATAAAGATCATCTTGCCATCAAGGCCTTCCGCCTTTTTACATGCTTCGGCACGCACCAGATCCAGGAGCTGTTTGGGGCAGCCGCAGTTGTCGATGGTGCAGTTTACAAAGTGTTCGCTGCCGCTGGAAAAAGCCGCCGCAACGCACTTGAGCCGGGAGTGTATGCTCTTGGCTATACGGGCGTAATACTGACCGTACAGCGGGATTTTTTTGCCAAGAGAGTCGGGAGTGATATCTTTTTCGCTCCAGCCGATCAAAAGTTCTTTATTCATAAATTTTACCTCGTTTATTTATTTTTATTCATGATTTTTTGCGAGAGATACATCAAAGGCAGCAGCATGGCAAAGAGTATTGCCGTCCAGATAAACACCGCCCGGATGCTGCCGCTGATGCCGATGATGGCACCACCCAGCAGGGAAGCGAGCATTACGCCGAAAATACGCAAACTTGCGGCGATGCCGAACAGACTGCCCCGCTTTTCCGGCGGCGAAATTTTTGCCAACATTGCCTGAAATGCCGGGTCAAGACCACCGGCGGCAATGTAGTTGAAAAATCTGCTGCCGCCGAATAAATACAAACTGCCGGTAATGCCTTGAATAAGCATAGTTATTGCCGCAACTATCACGGCGGGGATCGCTACGAGCATGGGCGGGAATTTGTCGCAGAGTTTACCCAACACCAAGCCGGAAATCACCGCACCCAGTGCTGCCAGCAACCCAACTATACCGGTGTAGAAGATAGCTTTTTCAGGCGAAGTTATCTGCCGGATCAAAATCGGCACATAAGGTGCTTCCAGCTGCCGCACCAATCCTACGGCTACAAAAATACCCATCAATACCCAAATGGCTGCCGGTAATGCCCGGGCTTCTTTCCACGGTGAACTCTTTTTGGCAGTCTTTTCCGGCGGTACAAAGTTTTCTTCCACCCAGATATGAGTGATGATACCGCCCACCAAATAGAGTGCTCCGCAGACCATAAAGCCCGATTTGTAGCCGAATGAATCCACAAAGAATGCTCCGCAGAGCATACCGATCATCTGCCCCGACCAGACCGCCGAACTCAACAAGCCCAGAGCAGTGCCCTGATGCTCTTTGGGCGTGGTGGTCACGATCAAAGTCTGTGCCGCCGTTACCGACCCGGAGAAAAAGGATATGAGAAACCTTATGACAATGAGCCAGATTACCGACGGAGCATAATACATCAACGGGAAAACGACTGTTGAAATGTAATACGACCGCAAAAGCATCAGCTTCCGCCCGAATTTATCCGCCATGACCCCCCAGAACGGGTTCGCCACGCAGAAACTGGCAAAGCCGAAAAAGGTCAATGCCGATACCCAAATACCGAGCTGTTTATCGTCGGTGATATGGTATTGGTCACGGATAAAAAGCGGGATGAATGGCATGATCGCGGAGTAACCTGCCATGCACAAGAGCTGACCTATCCAGGTGCAGAACAGATTTTTTTTCCAATTTATCGCCGGAACTTTTGCACTCATGATACAAACAACACTTTCAATTTATTTACAGAGCAACGGTGGTTGAGTTTTTCCAGCTTTCCAATGCTGCGGTAAAGAGCTTGTGGGAGAGAGCCGCTTCTTCGGGCGTAACGCAGGAAACGAATTTGCCTTTGGGCTTGCCTTCAGTTATTTCAGTAACGAACGATGCCCACATCTGCAAGATGCTGTCGGTAAAGCCAAACTCAAAAATGCCGCCGGTAATGGTCTTGAACGCTGTTTCATAGCCCATGTCGATCTGCTGGACAGCCTGATCTTTGCCGGTGTATTCCAAGAGTTCCAGACGGCGGGGATTTTTGCTGCTCCACTTGGCACAGCCTTTCATGCCCTTGACTTCAAAATACCATGTGTCGGTTTCGCCGGGAGCGATCCGCTGGGTCTTGATGGTCAGCGGGAATGGGTTGCCGTTTTTGGGGTCAAGTGCTTCGCAGAGCAATGTGGCGTTGTCCCAGGTTACGCAAGGCACCATAGAGCCATCTTTGCCGGGGCGTTCTTTGACCAGTTTGGAAAGGATGGCACGCACATTTTTCGGGAAAAATCCCGCCCGGAAGGGGAAGTGACAGGCGTGCATGCCCAAGTCGCCCATACAGCCGTATTCGCCGTTGAATTCGATCATGCGTTTCCAGTTGATTGGCTTCATGGGGTTCAGGTCAGAGCTGTGGAGAAATCCGGAATTGACTTCGATCAAATCGCCGAAAAAGTCCGTTTCCAAAAGCTGACCGATCCGCTGCATGGGCGGGTAAAAAGGAAATTCCGAACTGCACCGCACGATCACTTCCGGGTGTTCGGCAATGCACTGCATGATCGCATCGTTGGCTTTTTTATCAATACCAAAGGGTTTTTCGCCCAGCAGATGTCTGCCGGATCTGATTATGTCGCAGTAGATCTGTTCGTGGAGATTGTGAGGTACTGCACAGTAAACAGCTTCAACATCCTTGTTGGCAAGGAGTTCGTGGTAATCGTCAGTAACCTGCTTAATGGTAGGAAAGTTATCCTGATACCACGGATAAAGTGCCGGATTTTTGTCGCAGACTGCCACCAATTCCGGCTTGGCGTTGATTTCTGTAAGGTGGCACCAGCGGGCACAGGCACTGGCAAATTCCCGGCCCATAAGACCGGCACCGATAATACCGAATTTAATAGTTTTCATTTTTTCATCCTGAAAAATCATAGTTTTTATCCAAGAGTCATCCATTGCAATATTGGCATTTCCTTATACTTTATACCGGGAATTGCTTTTTTCAAGCGTTCCATATCTTCCCGCAGATAAAAATCATCAAGTTTAAGGGTAAACTCGTCGTGATGGGTAGGTATGAGCGTATCGTAAACGATGTTTCTGCTCAAAAGCTCCGGAAATCCCTCCTTCCAGCGGCTGATCCCGCACAGAAGGTAATCGCACTCCATACCGTGTATGACCGGTTCGTACATATTGGCTGTACCGATGTTCAAAAGCCTTTTGCCGTCGACTTCGATCAGAAAAGCAAAAGTTTCGCCGCACCGCCAGTTATCTTTTACCGTGGGGTCAAAGTTTTCCGGCACTCCGGCATAACCTTCCGGCTCACCAACTATACCCATGTGGCGGCTTTCAAGTGCGGTAACTTTGACATTGCCCGGCAAAAGGAGTTCTTCTCCGTAAGTCAATTCATAGAGCCGGCTTTCTGCCACGCCCATTGCCCGCATGATGTTGCAGGCGGTTTTAGAGGCGTACAAAACCGTGTTGAATTTGCTTAATATATATGGCATATCCGGCAAATGATCCCAATGTGCATGGGTCATAAGTACAAAATCCGGCGGATCGACTATGTATTTATCGACCTCGCCGGGAATGTGCAAGAGCCGGTTGTCGCGGCTCACATAAGGGTCGATCATAAACGAACCCTTGCTGTGGCGGAATTCCAAAGCATTTATGCCATACCATTTTACTGCCGGAGAATTCATAATGTTTGATCTCTTGATTTTATTCAAGCTGCCGCTCCGGAGCAATGTTCCGGGGCGGCAGCAGTTGGTTCAATTTCAGCCCAGCAGTTCTTTTTCGGTTTCTGCAATGGCTTCTTCGATGATGTCCATACCCTTCATTGCCACTTCGTTGGGCATGATGATCGGGGGGCTCATACGCAGGATGTGACCGGCGGGCACCCATGCCAGACCCTTGCCGAATGCCTTCTGATAGACCATCTTACCGGCTTCGTCAAAGGGAGTCTTGAGCTTTTTGTCTTTTACAAGTTCAATACCCAGCAAACAGCCCTTGCAGCGGGTGTCGCCTACGATCTGATATTTACTGGTCCAATCCTTCATGCGGTTTTTGAACAATACTTCCAGCTCTTGAGCGTGTTCCAGCAAGCCTTCTTCTTCGATGACTTCAAAGCAAGCCAGAGCCGCCGCACAAGCCATGGGGTTGCCGCCGTAGCTGGTGGAGGCACTGATCTTATCAACAGCGTCGGCGTAAGGCGTTCTTACCGCCATACAAGTTACCGGGAAGCCGTTACCGAACCCTTTGCCCAGAGTCACCACATCGGGCAGAACATTCCAGTGTTCGCAGCAGAGGATCTTGCCGGTACGACCCATGCTGGTAAGCACTTCGTCGGCAAAGAGCAATATACCCCGTTCATCCAGGAACTTACGCAGTTTGGGGAAGAAATCGTCCGGCGGCATGATGGAGCCGCCCCAGCCCTGAATGGGTTCCAGAACAAATGCGGCGATCTGACCGGTGGTGGATTCTTTGATGAATGTATCGTAAAATTCCAAATAGCGTTCAGTATCCAATGTGCCATCTTCCCTTGTCCACCAGGGCCGATAGGTGTCGGGGCGGGGAACCATGTAAAAACCGCTGGCACGGGTGGGGCCGCTGAACTTGGTCATGCGTGCCAGACCAATGGAGTGACCGCTCTTGCCGTGGAAATCCATAAAGCAGCTGATGAACTCATGTTTGCCGGTAGCGGCACGGCAGGTACGCAAACCGGCTTCCACCGCCGCAGTACCGCAGTCATAAAGCTGGAAGCTCTTGAGGTCGCCGGGGAGGGTGGCAGCCATTTTTTCCAGCAATTTGACTTTGATTTCAGTAGTAAAGTCGTGGCAGTTCATCATCTGCCTGGCATATTTTGCCACCGCTTCGGAAATTTTTGGGTGGCAATGCCCCAGAGTGGTTACATAAATACCGCTGGAAAAGTCGATATATTCGTTGCCGTCCACATCACGCATCATACAGCCGTTGCCGCTTTCAAAGGCAACCGGGAAGAGCTTGACCTGACCGGAAAGACCACGATAGTATTTGGCGGCACGGTTGTGCATAGCCACACTTTTAGGTCCCGGCAGAGTGTCGGTCACGATGTTGGGGTACTTATTGAGGTCGAGCTGATACGGTGCGGGATTGTATTTACCCATGATTGAGTTCCTTTCATTAAAGAGTTGAAAACGGTTTCTGTTGTAAAGATAACCGTTTAAAACTGCTTTAGCAAGTAAAAAAGCCATCCGATATGTGATTTTGCTTCAAAAAAATGTTAAAAATTAACATTCTGCTCAATGCTGGCACTCCGGGCAGTATACGGTGGTTCTGCCGCCCTGTCTTATACTGGCAAAAGGTTTGCCGCAGACAGGGCAGTTTTTGCCGGTCTGACCGTAGGCGTTCAGCTCAAGGACATATTTCCCGGTGGAGCCATCCAGCTGCCGGTAGTCGGAAAAGGTGGTGCCGCCGGAAGCGATGCTTTTGAGCAGTATGACCTTGATTTCGGCAATAAGTTTTTCTGCTTCAGCTTTTGTTACATCACAAGCTTTCCGCAGGGGCGACAAGCGGGTGTTGAACAAGGCTTCGGTTGCGTAAATATTCCCCACCCCGGTAACAACATTGTTATCCATAACAAACTCTTTAAGAGAGATTTGCCGCTTTTGGGCACATTTGCAGAAGTATTCTGCATTAAAGTCGTCGCTCAAAGGCTCCACCCCCAACTTGTCAAGTTCGGGCGGCGTGGCACCGGAACTGGGCAGCTTTATAAATTTAAGCAAACTGAACCTTCTGGGGCACTCAAAGCGTAAACTTTCGTTGTTGCCAAGGTCAAAGATAACATGCTCATGCCTGGCTCGGGGAACATCCAGCGGAATGGTCTTCAGCACGCCTGACATGCCAAAGTGCATCAGCAAAGCAAAGGTGTCTTCCAGCTCCACAATCAGATAACGCCCCCGCCGCCTTACATCAAGGACTCTTTTGCCCAATAAATCAGGGGATTTAAGTGAATCCAAAGGCTCCCGCAAACGGGGGGTAAAAACATCCACCTTGCAGATTTTTTTACCCGACAGATACTCTTTGAGAGCCCGTCCGATAGTTTCAACTTCCGGCAACTCTGGCATGATCAGCTCCGTTTTGCCATTTTGTTCATGGCGTCAAGCAGCATTTCGGAGGCTTTGCAGCTGAAAGGATTGCTGCGGCCGGTGGTTTCGTAGCCGCCTCTGCCATAGTTCCAACTGTTGGGCATATATCCGCCGCCCAGTTTGGCATGACCGGTGGGGCCGTGACCGGCAACCATGGTGCGAAAATCGTTGAAAATGCGTTTGCGGATCTCCAAGCCTATTTCCACAAAGGGTTCGCCGGGTACGCCCACAAAAGCGGTGCCGTTGACCATGATCACCGGCAGCGGGAAGTTGGCGTTTTTGGGTTCATTGCGCAGCAAAAGAACTTGCTGGGCAAAGTATTTCAGAACTTTTGGGACTTTTTTGGCAAGGTCTTCGCTGGTAAGGTCGTCAGCTTTGGATACGTCCGGCTCATCTTTATATTTTTCCACAGTGGCAGCGGCTTCGGCGTATTCAGCGTCGCTGACTTCGTGGGCGGGACAGTACAATTCCGTAAAGCGGGTTTCCAGCGGCATTTCACAGCAGGGCTTCATGGTATCAATGGCGTTGAGGATGGTTGCGGCAATACCCGAACCGATGCGTTCAGCTTCGGCGTAGCAAGTCTGGTTGAGGTGGCTTGTTACATCAAAGTGGTTGATGTTGCCTGCTGTACCGATAATGGGTACAAACATAAAATCTTCCGCCATCTGCGATTCGATTATCCGCCGGGTGAAGCCGGGCCAGTCGGCAGATACGCCGTTGCCGCCGATGGTGTCGCTGTGGTTGACGATGTTGGCAAAAAGCAAAGCTAATTTGCCGTTGCGTTTGATGCCGATCAAAGGTATCTCCGCATCCACCGTGCCTTCGGGCCGCAGGATGTCGGGATTGAATTTGCCGGGGTTGGTCACTACGCCGCCGGACTTCATCCAGTAGCGGCGGTTGAAAATAAAGCGGTTGTCGTAAGTTTCGCCCTGCACCATGCCGTCTGTTGGCTGCAAGTCGGCAAGAGCGTTCCGCAGAGCTTGAGCAATCGCTTCGGCAATATCTTCGCCGCACTCTTCGGAGCCGGTAAGATGATTGGAGCGGATCTCGGGGCCGGTGTGGGTATGGGTCGAGCAGAAAAGCAGATTTTCTTTGCTGAACATGGTCAAATCTGCGATCTTGGGCCAAACCCGGTCAATAAGGATCTGGGCAGAACTTACCAAATCGAGGTTGACGAGCCCGGCATATTTTTCGCCCTGCTTGAAAACGATGGCACGGGCTTCCAGAGGGTCAAGGACTTTATCCCATATACGGATATTGAAATAACCTGCCAGCGATACCGGCACTTTGGGGGTGATATCAGTGCGTGCCCAGCCGCAGAAAAGTTGTTCACTCATTTGTTGTATCCTTTCTTTTTATCTAATAATATTTGTTATTGTCCTGAAATTTGTAAGCAATCAAAGTACGGTGGCACATCGCGGGCAATCTCGAGCCTTGCTGCAACCCTGCACCTCGGTCGAGTACAAAAGTACACTCCCTCGGGCAGGGCATTGCAAAACTCGACCTTGCCGCACGCTGTATCCACCGGAGGCAAGCTATAGTCTTGGCGTTTTTGACAAGTCATAACTTGTGTGATTTATCTATGATGTGAAATGATATATTTTAACACTTCAGTTTCACAAAATTTGAGACATTAGCAATATTTTACGGTATGGGAATAACTTGTCGGCAATGTCGGCATGTTTTTTTGCCAAATCTTTTTTGCCGAGCAAATCGTATACTTTGCTCAAACTTTTGTGGGCAGCGTTGGAGCGGGGAGCAAGTTCAATGGTTTTCAAGAAGAGTTTTTCTGCCTCTTCAAAGTCGCTCCGACGCATTTTATCCAACGCCCAGGCATTGTAAATGCTTGCTGAATACGGGGCAAGCTTCAACGCTTTCCCTGCAAGCACATCCACTTCGTAACTGCTTTTTGGCTCTTGAAAAACTCCCGCTTCCTGCCCGGAGGCTGCCAGCATTTTTCCGAAAGAGTTTTCGTACAATGCCCAATGCAGTCCGCCAGTCAGGGCAACTGCCCCCAGCAGAGCAAAGAGTATTGCCGGGAGTTTGGATTTTTGCACTTGATCACACTTATTTTCCGGTAGTGCAAGCATGGCAAAGATTATGTAATACGCCATCAAAGCCGGTACCTGCCAATCCAAATCCATAAGTATATGCAGAGAAAATGCACTCAAGCCGAAGAATATCGCCAGATTTTCCCACGCAAAGATATTTTTCAGGCGTCTGGCTGCACAATAAAGCGTGTAGAGTAAAAGCATCGTTACCGCCAAGCCGCCGAAAATCCCGGTTTGGGAGGCAAAGGCAGCGATCATATTGTGCGGATCTTTGGCAAGCTCCTCGTTGCCGAAGTTTTTGTAAAGAGCATGGTTATAAGTAAAACTGCCCCAACCGGCACCAAAGATCGGGTGTTCCCCCAGCATCTTGGCACTGGTTTGCAAATAGCCCACCCGTTCGGTCATGGAGCCGAAGCCCCGCCCGGCGTAGTGGATATAAAACGCTCCGGCAGTGATCGCCAATATTGCCGAAATCGCCAGCAAGACTTTGATTTTCCGGCTTTTGAGCAGCAGAAAACCACTTAAAGCTCCCGCAACGATCACCGATAAAAATGCACTTCTGCCTTTGGTGGTCAAAAATATGCCGAAAACCAGAATTATCGCCAACACAGTAAAGATTTTTTGCGAGAGCTTGACGGGTTCAAACCTGCTCCCCGCCCGGAATGACCGCACGCAAGTCAAGGCTCCGCCAAGAGCCAGAAAGCCAGCCAATGCCGAAGCAAAGGTGAAAGTAGCGTAAGTTCTTACATCATAAGCCCGGGCTTTCAGCTCCATGGGGAACTTGATATTGTGGAGTTTTTCCTGTTCTTCAATAAACTTTTTCAGCTCCTCAAAGCCGTAAAAATATTGGTAAACTCCTGCCAACGCTGTGCATACAGTCCCAACAGCAAGCGTGTTCATTACCTTATTGCGGAACTCCAAAGGTTCGCTGAAAATCATGATCGCCGAAGCTGCGGCAAATGCTGCCACGCTTAAAAGATACTCAAACTCAATAACCGCACTTTCCAAATTATCCGGATTGACAAAACCCAGCAAGGCTGTCAATGGCAGCAGCAGAAAAAGCCCCAGCAGTTTGCCCGCCGGATCTTTCCACGAGAGTTTTGCCGGAAAACCGTATGACCCAAGTGCCAACAGCAAAAGCACTGCCGACCAGATGGCAAAAGCCGAGGGGGGCAGGGGATTTATCACAAGATCAAAAACTTCTGCCGGATAGCTGTGCGGCACCCCCGGCAGCAGCATGGAGCCCATCTTCAAGGGCAGCAGAAATATGGTTGCCAGAAAGATTATCCGGCACCATTTTTGCAAATTATTGGCTGTTTTTCCCATAGCAAAAATTTATTTGAGTTGAAAACCCAGTTTTGACAATATTTCTGCACATAGCTTATCGGCATTTACTACCGTAAAAATACCGAACTCCCGGCGTAAGGGGTAGTTGCCCCGGAGTTTTTCAAACTCTTGCGGTGTGTTGCGTAAACGATTTGTATCATCAGCAATGTTGTAGCTTTGACTCACCACATACAACAGTTTTTCTTCCAAAGAGCCGTTTGCCGGACACTCAATAACAGTTTTTTCCGGCACCGGCACAGTTTCCGGATACCACTTCTGCAAGCGTTCACTTAAATTGAAAAACTTTGCCAGTGCATTTACGCTCATACTCGTACCGTTGGCTTTGCCGTCGGTGGAGTATCCGGCAATGTGAGGCGTGGCATAGTCAAGCAGCTTCAAGAGTTCCAAATCTATTTCAGGCTCATTTTCCCACACATCCAGCACGGCTCCGGCAATGGATTTTGCTTTCAACGCTTCCCGCAAAGCAATATTATCCACCACTTCGCCCCGGGAGGCGTTTATCAGAAACTGTTGGTTGTTGAGTTGAGCAAGAAAATCCCTGTCGGCAAGGTGGAAGGTTTTGTCGATCCCCTCAAACTCCAAAGGTACATGTATGGTGATAATATCCGCTTTTTCTGCAATGACAGACAAGTCCACAAAATTTTCACTGCCTTCGGCTCTTGCCCGCGGAGGGTCGTTGAGCAACACTTCCATACCCAGAGCTTTGCCCACAGCGGCAACCTTTTTGCCCACATAGCCCACGCCCACAACTCCCAGAAGCTTACCGGCAAGGGAAAAGTTGTGCTTTACTGCCAGATTCAGCAGTAAACTTGTAAGGTATTGAGCTACGCTGGAGCTGTTGCAGCCGGGGGCGTTAGTCCAATGGATGCCTTTTTTTTCCACATAATCAGTATCTATATGGTCAAAGCCGATGGTTGCTGTGGCAATGAATTTGACAGCTGAATTTTCCAGCAATGCTTCATTGCATTTGGTGCGGGTACGGGTTATGAGTGCATCGGCAGAGGCAACATCATCTGCGGTGGTTTTGGCTCCCGCCAGGTAAGTTACTTCAATACCTTCAGACTCCAGCACCCCTTTAAGGAACGGTATTTTATCGTCCGCAATGACTTTCATCGGGTAAAGAACCTTATTTCATAAGTTTGAGGGCATCTTTGCCGCTCATGCCTGCTGCAATACCAAGTTTTTCAGCAGCGGCAGATACTTCGCAGACTTTGGCGTTGAGCATATCGTCAAAATTGCTGACGCCCCGCACCACCGCCAGAGCATCGTTGAGCTTATCGGCAGTAGCCAAGCTGAAATAGCCGCAGCCCAGCAGACCGTTTGGTGCATTGATGACCAGCAAAGTGGCGTTAGGAGTAGGAATAGCGGCTCCGGTGCAGACCACACCGTCCAAATTCAAAGTTTCGATGATCATAACTTTTTTTTCCGTAATTTGAGTTGAAAAATTTGCATTGCCGCTGGCAATGGGTTAATTTAAACAATACATAGTATACTATACACCAATGTAAAGAGAAAAGGCAAATAAAAATGGAAAATTTAGCTGATAAAATCACTGCCCGCTTAAACGAAATGCGTTGTATGCTGCAAGCTGACGGCGGCGATCTGGAGATCGTCAAGATCGAAGGCAAACTTGTGCAGCTCAAATTGCGGGGTGCCTGCGGCGGCTGCCCCCACGCCACTATGACCATCAAAAACGGTTTGGAACGGGTGCTCCGCGAAGAGATCGACCCGGAAATCACTATCGAACGCGTTTTGTGATGCAACAAAATTCTGTTGAATAAAGTCTATTGAGCCAACGCCCCGTTTTATCTATGGCGGCGTTGGTATTTTTCAAACCATTGTTTGTAATTTTTGGGAGAGATAATGGAACAGGATTGTCTGATAAGAGGTTTGCATCCGCTTCTGAATTTGCGTGCAGTTTGGGCGGAAACCACCGATCTGGTCAATGCCGGGATCACCACCCATGATACCGATCCGGCGGCAGCAATGGCTTTTGCCAATGCCTTGAGTGCGGCGGCGGTATCTGCTGCCATGCTGGATGAAGGCGACCGCTTTTCCATACGCTGCGAATACCCCGGCACTTTGCGGGGCATGATAATTGAATCTGCTGCCGATGGAGCCATAAGGGGCGTACCCTTTGCTCCGCACCCGCTGGATGGCGGCAGTTGCGAGCTGGGTGAACTTTACGGCGACAACGACGGCATGATCTATGTAACACGCTCTACGCCCGATGGCAAGATATTGAATTCCGGTCAAACCCGTGCCCCGCTGGCAGACCCGGCAAACGATCTGGCGTTTTTCTTTTGCGTAAGCAATCAGATCGAAACCGAGATACGCACTTGGGCAGAGTATCAGGCTGACCCCCAAAGGCCGGTCAAGCGTATGTCGGTGCTTATGCTGCAGGCAATGCCGGATTGCGATCTGGAAGCGTTCAGCAACTTACGCAACGCCATACACGGAGCCGCAGCCAGCGAAATACGCAAAAATCTGGACTTTTTCAACGAGCCGGAAAAGGCGATGAAATCTATGCTTGCAGAATTAGCCCACATAGCCAATGTGCCGGACTTTGATGCAGAAAAATGTGTTTTTACCACCGGTGTCAAACCCCGCTGGCAGTGCCGCTGCAGCGAAGAAAGCATGCGTCGGGCCATGACCGTATTGGGTAAAGAGGATTTGGCAAAACTCTTTGAAGAACGCACCGATCCCGAAATAAAGTGCAACTTCTGCTGCCGGAGCTACCGCTTCAAAAAAGAAGATTTCTTTTGAATTTGTGCCAATAAAAATATTTGCGACCTTGACAAAAAGGGTTTTGCTGTTAGATTATACAGTAAAACTCTTTTTTTTGTTTAAAACATACGATATGAAAGGTCTTTGTTATGTTTAAAATGGGTTGTGCCAAAGCTGATGTAACTCCCGCTTTTCCCACTTATCTGCGGGGATATGCCAGTAGAAACCGTCTGACCGATGAGGTGGAAGAACCTATCGAAGTTGGCGTAATTGCTTTGGAACAAGGTGATGTGAAAAGCCTGATCCTGACGGTGGACGGTTTGGGCATCAAGCTGCCGGATATGCTGGAAATCTACAAGGCCATTGCCGCTGAAACCGGCATTGATTACCCCAATATCATGGTTTCCAGCAGCCACACGCACTTTGCACCTAACTTTAACGGCTACACCATTTATACCACCGGCGGCGAATTGAAGCTGGGCGATTATCCGGCTGACCGCCAGTACTTTGACTTCTGGTTGAGCAAAGTTATTCCCGCAGTCAAACACGCCATTGCTGATTTGGAAGAAGTCAAACTGCTGCAAGCCGATATCCCGGTAAGCAGCATAGCTTTCAACCGCCGTACCGTCCGCAAATCCGACGGCAAAGTCACCACCAACTACACTTACCCGGCTGATCCGGAAAATTACGATTTTTCGGAAATCGATACCGTTATGCATGTGTGGAAGTTTATGCGGGGCACTGCTCCTAAAGGCGTCCTTGCCCGCTACGGCTGCCACCCGGTCACCGGCGGATATAACAGCTACGGTATTTCAGCAGACTACCCCGGGTATTTCAAGCGTTATACCGAAGAAAAACTGGGCTGCCCGGCATTCTTTTTGCTGGGGACCGCCGGTGATGTAGTACCCATGCAGCGGCAGAAAGAATCCCGCAAAGATATCGGTCAGGTTATGGCATCCAGCATCCGGCTGGCAGGCAGAACTTTCCGGAATACGACTGATTTTACGCTGAAATGTGCCACCAGAAATCTGCATGTAAAATCTGAAATGATGAAAGGTCTTACCGCCGGAACTATTGATAAACTCTGGGCAGAGGAACTCCAAAAAGCCGAAAGCACCTCCACTTACAGCCGGGAGTTTTATATGACCGGTATGATGCACAGCGTTTACCACGAATTCAACGGCACCGAAGCTGATCTTTCCATCCAGCTTATGCAGCTGGGCGACCGGGTGCTGGTGGGCTTGCCCTTTGAAGTCCTGACCGCAATCGGCAAAGGCATCCGGGAAGTCTATCCCGATGCAGCAGTGGTCAGTTGCACTGCCGGTTACGAGTGTTATCTGCCGGTTGCCAGCGACTTTCCCAAAGGCGGCTACGAAGCCGATGCCGGAACCGTGTGGGCACCGGAAACCGGCGACAATGTGATTGCCGAATCCATCAAAGCACTTGATGACTTCAAGGCATAAAACTGCAAAAAATACGGAACTTACAACTGATCCGTAAAGAAAAAATGCTGCCGGAGTGTTGACTCGGGCGGCATTTTTTTATAGCTCTGTTCCCAATATCGGTTGATAAACAGAACAGATGTTGAATCAGATTTTTCAAAACTAAAATGGCATTTATCTATTTTGCAAACGCAATAGATAAATGCCAATAAAAGGTTTTCCGACTTTGCCAAGGCTTCCATATCAACCTTTATCGGGAGCAGAACCTTATGATTTGCCTCCCCCCTTTGCACCGGGTCAGAAACTCATATTCCAGTTTTTGCTGTCCGGGCCGGTCAGGATCTTGAGTGCCCCGGGCCAGGATTTGCCTTTGGAGTCTGCCCAGGTTTCGAACTGCTTCTGGTTTACGCTTTCCACATGGCCGTCAATGAAGCACACATTGGCGTACCCGCTGGAGTTATCCAATGGTTCGCCGCCGTGCCGCATGGAAAAACGGCGGTATTTTGCATCGGTGGCGATCGCACCGCTCCCCACCGATCCCTGTTGCCGGTGACGGTTGTCGGCAAAAAGAGCCACCTTGTCCGGATTGTTGATCCCGGCGTGGGTCTTTACGCCCCAACCGGTATCTTCGTACCCGCTGCTGGGGTTTGAGGTACAATAAGGGTTGATGCCGTATTGCGGCACCTTGAATGTGCCGGTAAAAACATCCTGCTCAATGCCTTCGGTGGGGCTGGGGGTGTGACTGGCAGCAAAGCCGCTGCTTTCGGCGGGACACTCAAAAAGCGTACCGGGGGCTGATTGGTGATAAAATGCTTTGTCGCAATATTGCCCGAGCTGTTTGATCCAGATGTTGGTTTCGGTTGCATGGCTGTATGCCGGCAGATAATCCTGATTATCGGCACTGTATAACGCCGAAATAACACCGTACTGTTTGAGATTGCCCATACAGCTGCCGGATTTGGCACGCCCCCGTGCCGCCGACAACGCCGGCAGCAGCATTGCCGCCAGAATGGCGATGATAGCGATTACCACCAGCAGTTCGATCAAGGTAAATGGTTTTTTCCGGGAAAGGATACTTGCAACTCTTCTCATAGTCAACTCCTTTGCTTGATTTGGTTAGTATATTTTCTCCGGCCGATTGGTTAAAACGATACTTCAGTTGCCCCTTTGATGTAGCCCAGCAATATCTGATAACCCGGCGAATAGTCGCTGGGGCCTTCCCACCACTGTTGTATGCCATCGTAGGTCAAACTTTCGGCATGACCGTCAATAAAGACCACATTGCCGTAACCTTTCGGGGATTCAGCTTCCGAATCGCCGCCGTGCCGCAACGCCAGACGGATGGTCGTTGTTTTTCCGAAATTATCCATAACATGATTGCCGCGGTGCCGGTTGTCGCCAAAGATCATGATCCGGTCCGGATTGTTGATACGGGCGTGAGTATGGCAGTCGATCCCCCACTTGGTCTTGTACTTGTAAGTGCAATAGGGGTTGATGGCATATTGCGGATAGGTCTGAAATTCACCTTTGAATCCGCCCAGACTGCTTTTGTAAGTTCCATAACCATCGCCTTCGCCGGGGCATCGCCAGACTGTTGCTGCCGGAGCATTGGTTCTCCATCCGGAATCCGGCGAAACATAGTTGCCGATTTCATACGCCCACGGCGCAGTCCTTACCGAAGGATAATCTCCGGAGTAGGGCAGATAATCCTGATTATCTCCGGAATAAAGCTCTTTGGCAACGCCCAGCTGTTTAAGGTTGCTCAAGCAGCCGGACTGCTTGGCACGCTCCCGTGCCGCCGACAACGCCGGCAGCAGCATTGCCGCCA
>JAZSHD010000089.1:0-60825 GCA_045533055.1 Victivallaceae bacterium
GGCTTCGCTCGACTCCGTTCAACAGCGCGGCGGAGCCGCTCGGTCAGCAGGATTTCATCCTGCTGACTACTTTCACATGCGCTCGCGGCGCTAACCGCGCTTCGCGGCTGTTGCCGCGTATGCTGTCGGGAAACAACATCAACTGTTTTTCCCCACAACACAACCGTTATCTTACAGCCCCAGCAGTCTGACTGCATTTTCTTTGGCGATCTTGTTGAAGACCGTCTGGCTGATCTTGCCTTCTGCAAGGAGCTTTTTCAGGAAGTTGATCAAGCCGACATGGTGCGGTTCGCCGGGGGCGGAGCAAATGTCGATACCGAACATAAGTTTATCCTGAAATTCGTTGAGGAACTTGACGGCAAATTCTTCATCACGGGTAAGAGCATTGCAGCCCGAACCGGCAGAAAGGTCGCCATAAAGGTTGTCATACTTACGCAGCAGCTTGGGCACCACGCCTTCGATAACTTTGCCTTTGGGATAACCGGCACGCTCGTGGGGATGAGTCAAAGTACCGATCTCCGCCCAGAAAGTCTGGCTGTGAGCAAAAATCTTCATGCCGGGGAACCGCTGAAGCGTTTCCGCCAGACCGGGCAGACCGGGTTCATCATAAATACCATAGCAGCGGCCGTAACGGTGAGCCACATGGATGGTCATGGGCCACTGCATTTCTTCAATGGCACGGAACAAATTGGTCATAAAGGGATCAAAGAAGCTCATGTTGCAGATAACTTCGCCAACGCCCTTGCAGCCGGCATCCTGATACTGCTTGAAAACATCTTCCAGCTTGGTAAAATGGTCGTTCCACATGGCTTTGGGGTGGATGTTGCAGAAAGGAATGAATCTGCCGGGGAAGCGTTCAGCGGCTTCCAGAATATCTTCGTTAGCCTGGGGCAGATAAAATTCGGGGCCGATCAAAGGCAGCAGGACTGCCTTTTCCACTTCGTGCTGGTCATAAAATTCAATAAGCTGATCGGGGCTGGGCCAGGGCTTGCGACCGGGCAGCTGAAAAAAGGGCTTGCGATAAGCGTGAGCATGAATGTCGATAAACATTTTTTGCATCCTGTGTTAAAGTTTTAGAGTTTTAAGGAAAAAATCCAAGATAATATAGCATATTCTGAAAAAAAAGCCTGAAAAAAAGCTCCAAAAGCAAGAAAAAAACCGTATTCTTGCAGAAAAACCGTAATTCTAACAGCTCAAGATCATCTCTGAATTGTAATTTCAAGGTTATAACAACAGTTGATTTCGGGAAAATAGATGCCAAAAAATCAGAACCGTTGAAATGTTCCAATATGGCACAATCCCGCAATGAAGAAAAAGGTATTTATTTCAAATTCGCCAACTGATTGGTCAGAATATTCATCATCCGGTGCCCCGAACCTGCGGGGGCATATCAAAATAGATCAGGCGTTTTGCTGCTGTTTCGCCGGTGATCAGCTGCTTCTGTTGAAGCAGCTTTCCGGCCGGTCAAGTGGCAATACTCATTGAAATAGCGTTTTGCCAACTCGTATTGGCTGGGGGTATCGAAGTGCACTCTGTCGCCACGGTCGGTCAAACCTTCGGCGGAAACGATTCCGGCGTTGGCGAGTTCGGCTGCCGCCTGACGGATATATTTGTTATACTCTTTAACCGCAAAGCGTTCTTCATTAAGAAAATAGCCGATCTCGCCCAAAATCACCGGCACATGCTCCAACGCCAGATCCCGCCGGAAGTTGTTGATTACGGTGATGAGTTTTTCCTTGTAATCCGGAGTTTTGAATTTGGCATCGCTTTCGCCCTGATGCCACAATATCACTTCGATTTTGCCAAACTGCATGGCATAACGAGCCATAGCTAAAGCGTCATCGTAAGGGTGGCGGTCGCTGTATTTATCTTTGCCGCCGGGCAGCCAGGCATCTATGGCTGTACCGCCGACTGAAACCGGGATCAAGCCGATTTCTGAACCGGGGAATTTTTCCTGCAAAAGTTTGGCAAAAGTCCGGCCCGGTCCCACGCCGCAGCGGCGCTGGTCGTTTATTTCCAGAGCTTTTTCTTCAAAGGGGTCTTGAGACTCATTCAACCCCAACTGATTGATCCGGTCGTAGTTGAAGGGGTCGATGGCGGGTATCCACACTTTATCCCACCGCAAAGCGGTGATCCCCGGCAGTGCGGTTATATCATCGTTTGTCAGATAACCTCTGCCGGACATATTGGACTGCCCCGCCAGCAAAACCAGTTTCTTCATTGCCGCTTTTTTACCCTGCGAAATCATTTTTTTTAATGGCTGCCAAAAGTTCCCGGCAATATTTCCGCAATGCTTCAGAGCGTTGATGATCGTTGGGGTAATTGACTGCACTCTGGGCGGCTTTGCGTAATTTGGCTTGGATTTGAGCATTATCTTTGTAACGCAACGCCGTTTCCCGCAGCAGCCACAGATCCTGTACGCCCCGGTGCCACGCCGCCAATCTGCGGGAGGGTACGGTAGAGTTTTCCACGGGGTAGACCAATGCGGTATCATTCATCCGGGTATATCCCCGGCGGTACCATGGCGAACCGTAATACTGACCGCCCGCCCAGAAGCCTATTCCGCTGAAATCCCGGGCAAAAGCGGCATGGAATTTAAGCGTGTAATCCGCATAAGGATTTTTGAGCTTTTCGTTGCCGCCTGCACTGTAATAATAGAGCAGTTTCATAGCACCTTTTGTATTGAGAAATTCGTGGAACTCCTGCAACGCATCCTGCTGCAAAGTGCGGGCGTGGGGCATCCACACATCCACATAGCGGTCGATGCTTTTGACTTGCACCATATCGGTACGGGATGAATCCAGAATCACCCGGCTTTCGGGGCGGCACTCCTTGATCCAGCGGGCAATGCGTTCGGCGCGTTTGTCGCTGCACTCGTCAATGGGGCAAATCAAAACTTTTTCGTTGGGCACCCCGGCAGCCTGCAAAGCATCGGCACAAGCCTTGAACCAGCTTTTGAAGGCTTTTCCGTAAGCCTCCGAATAAAAATCCAACCCGAAAAGGTCTTTACGCAGCACCTTCTTTTCCCAGATCGCCAAATCCCAGTAGATGTAATCAAACTCTTTGCCGATACGGTTCAAATGATTATTCAGCAAGGTAAAATCCAGCTTCTCACGCAAATTGCCATCTTGGTCGGCTTTGGGCCGGGGAAAGTGGCGAAGACCGGTCAGCATGACTACATTAAAGCCGTATTCCCGCAGCATTTTATATTGATTGCGAACCAGTTCCGGCCGCTGGGCAGCGAACTTTTCGGGTATGTAATCCCAGCCGAAGACAAAGGGTTTATTTGCTTGGCTCAAGGTGGTATCACCCACCAGATCAAATGTTACCGGCAGGGCGGTTACAGGCATAGCACCATTGTCGATACTTTCAATAACCAGCGAGCCCACACCTTTTCTGCGGCTGCCGTCGGCACAAACCCGTACAAATATCTGCACCGTTTCTTTCGGGGCAATGCGCCACACTCCGGCGGGATTAGGTGCAAGCACATCGTAAACGCATCTGCCGTCAGCTGCCGCCACCGGAGCGGGGGCAAAGAGCTTTGCCGGAAATCCGGGGATGCCTTGCAGCAGAAAATCCCGTGATTTGCGGTGGTGGGCAAATTTATCAGCTTCCACACCAAACAATCCGGCGTGGATGGTGATGGTTTTATTGCTTACATTGGTCAGATTCCATGCCAGATCCTGCACTTCGCCGGGGAAAAAGCTCTGCTGAACTGCGGCAACTTGCAGTGTGCTGTCCGGTGCAACATTACCGCTGTAAGGAAAGACGTTCTGGATGATCAGCGGCAGTTTGGACTTGGCAAAACTTTCCGCAAAAGCCAGTTTTTCATAGCTATTACGCATTTCGGTAAGTTTGGTCAAGGTTTCCGGCAATTCCTTGATGTTTTTCCGGGCGGAACCGTTGCAGAGAGCTTTCACCTCTCTGGCAAGTTTTATGAGTTCCGGAGAAGATTTTTCATTTACACTTTTGATAAAATCGCTCTGTTTATCCAGCACATCGCCCAGCGTGCCGAAGAAGAGATACCCGTGGCGGGATACGCTGTTGTGACTGCCCATGGTGGCGGTCCAGCCGCTGTTGTTGCGTGCCCGCTCGCTATAACGGAAAAATCCGCCCCGCCAGAGAGTTCCGGCGGTGATCTTACGGGGCGTAATGGCATCCACCGGGATCGCCGCTTCGATCACCCAGCTGTTTTCGCCGCAGCTGGAAGCAGTTTTCCACACCGGGTTGAAGCCGTGGAAATCGCCGTTGTCATCATCGAAATGCTGCCCCGCCATATCGGTAATAAAGTGTTTGTATTCATTAAGATAAATATCCGGCACAAAAAAGCACTCCATAGCGTCATTGTTCCAGACTTTGCTGTCGTGCATGGGGAATTTACGTACTTCAAGTTTTTTGGCTCCGGGAGCGTCGGCGATCATTGCCGTATAGATATATTTGCCATCGGTAATAAGTTTGACTTCAGCTTTATGGTCAGCTTTTTTGCCGCTGCCGCTGTTAAGAGCTATGGGGAGAACAGCGGCTTTTTGCCACGCAGAATCATTGCACTTGCCGTCGATGGTGATATTTTCATTGGTAAAGGGTATACACGCTACCGGCAGATCTTTGACCTCCACCGGACTGGACAGATCCACTTTTTCAGGAGCTTTTACCGTAAAATTGGCTTTATTGGAACCAACGAGCTTGATAAATTTTTTGGCTCCCGGCTGGGACATCCGGAAAGCGATCATACCTTTTTCGCCAGGGATAACATTTTCGGGCACGGTAATTCTGGCAGTGTATTTAAGAGTATCGCCCACCTTGAAATCTTTCAACCGCCACGGGGTAGTCCGGGTGCGGGGTATGTTGCCATTGTGTTTGCTTTGGGCAAAGTTGTAATAACCGCCGGGCCGCAGATGGGCTTTGCCTTCAAACTCCAGAACCTTCAAAGTAATATGAGCGGCCACCTGCTGACCGGGGGCAACCTCTTTTGGGGCCTTGATTTCCAGCACCTGCAGCTTATTTTCGGCTGCAGATGGGAATATGGCAAATGCCAAGAGCATTGCCGCAACAAGTAATTTCTTCATAAAATCTTATCCTTTTATATCTTATTAATAATCGCGGTCGAGGTAATAAAAGAAGCAGCAGCGGGATTGATCGTTGGGTACTTCCTGATAGGTGCGGCCTTCGGCGTGGCCATCCACATAGACCTGATGATTGCGGTCGTTGTGGGAAAATACCATGCGCTGAGCTTTATCACTGCTGAAATAACCAAACTCACGGGCGTGATCGGGGTAGATAAATTTTTTGCTTCTTGAAGTTGCTACTTCGTAATCGTAGCAGGTGTTCCGATAGGTTTCAATAAATACCGGGGTCTTGGTTGGAAAATAAACTGCCGACTGAACCTTGCTGAATAAATAATGATGAGCACTGTATCCGTTGTTGACCCGGCTGTTGCCGCCATCACCACTGCGGTAGTTCGGACACTCCAAACTGCTGCTGGTGGTCATAGTGCCAATAGACTGATAGTATAGTTTGGGCAATATACTTGTCCAGACATAGTTATTGACATGTTCGGGAACGCCAGACGGCACTTTACTGGTATGTGCATACGGGGCATAATCATTATTATCATCACAATAAAGCCGGTACATGGTGTGCCAGCTTTTCAGGTTATTGAGGCAGTTGCTCGCCACAGCACTGCTGCGTGCCGAAGAAAGTGCGGGCAGCAGCATGGCAGCCAGAATGGCAATAATGGCAATAACAACGAGGAGTTCAATGAGGGTAAAGCAATATGCTTTACCCTGCCCATGGGCAGGGTGTCTGTAAAGGGGAACTTCATTGCCGGAAAAACGATTGCAGCAAAGCTGCGAGCGTTTTTTCAACAATTCGATCAAAGTAAAACTTTTCCGGTCAAAAAATCTGTTCAGCATTTTAATATTCCTGTCAGTTAATAATTAAAAATACCTGTATCAAAAATCACTGACATTATTATACTCAAAAATCCGGCAATATACAATGTATAATTTAATAAAAATATGGACAAAATAACTTTTTAAAACATTAACATTTTAACTGAAAATATGTTAGGCGTGATTTTTATTATTTTCGACCGTTACAGTTCAAGCAAATGCTCTTTGCGGTATTTCATTGGCGACATGCCATAGTTTTTCTTAAACAGTCTTGAGAAGTAAAATTTATCCTGAAAGCCGCACAAAACAGCTATTTCCTGAATTTGCAACTCATTATCGGTCAAAAGATATTCTGCCTTTTGCAAACGGCATTGCAGAAGGTAGTTGTGGGGCGGTTCATTGTAGAGTTCTTCAAAAACTTTCCGGAAGTAGGAATAAGAGATTTTCATCTGCTTTGCCTCGTGCCGGAAATCCCACTCCAATTCAGGAGAATGGTGGATCTCTTTTATCAAATCGTTCATTTTTTGGGTAAAAGGATTGCTGTGCTTGAACTGCTTTTGCTGCTGTTCTGCCATTTGCAGCAAAAGCTCCGCCAAAAGCAGCACCGCCCGGGCATGATTGCGGCTGCGTTCCGCACCATGCAGCAGAGCGATCAATCTGGCAAATTTATTGAAAAAATCCACCGGATTGAGTATGGGGATAAGGGCATTTTTGCTCAAACAGCACAACAGCCCGCCCTCACGCCATTGCTCGGCCAACTCCCCACGGAAACATACATACAAGTGGTGATAGGTGTTCTGCGGGTTGCCATAAGCAAATTCAGCTTGGGGAAACGCCAGAAAAGCACAAGGTGTGCTGCTGGTTTCTTCCAAAGCATTGTCGATCTTCAGCGAAAAATCCCCGGCGTGACAGTAGTGGATGGAGTAGTAATTATCGAATGTTCTGCCAGGGTGGTAGGACTTGCGATCCGGCAGATTGGCCGCCCGGATAAATTGCAAGTTCTTAAAATAATCCATGGTTCACTACCTCCGGAAAAAATTATACTATTCGCCTTATTTGCCGTAATGCTCACGCATAAAGCTGCCGAAAAATTCAAAACGCTCCTGCAATACACTTTGGGCGTGTTTCACCAGTTTTGCCGAAACTTCCTCATTATCCAGCATTTGCATAACCGCTTCGGGAAAACGCTCCCGGTCGCTTGCCAGATCAAAGTCAAAGAGCCATTCACCAAGACCAATATCCACCCACATCTGGCTTTTGCTGCCGAATTCTTTGGTGCGGCAGACCATTGCGGGTATACCGTTGCCGATGGCCATGACTTGCGAGTGCATTTCTATACCCCACACGCCCCGGCTCAATTTATATACGCCCAACGCCAGATCCGCTTCCCAAAAGTGATCCGGCACCACGATAAAGGGTTTTACATCCGCCGGGAACATGCTCAAAAGTTCATTCCGGCAAAGCCGGATCGCCGGTTCCGTTTCCGGCGAAAGCAGCACCTTTAACCCCTTTTCCCGCACCACACGGCAGGCGGCTTTTACCAATGGCTCCATATCCTGAACGATCATGCTTTTATTGTAGGCAATACGGTCTTCCGGATAAGTTTCGCCCGGGCAGAACTCCCAGGTGGGAGTGTAGCGGTAGCGGGGCAGACAGCAGACAAATTTGCCTTTTTCCAAACCGTGCCGCCGCATAAATTCCACAGCTCCGGCATCGTCGGCAGCATCAAAGAGAAAAGCTCCATCGGGTACAAAAGCTGTGGGCACGCCCAGTTCCGCTTTTTCCGCTGCCGCCAATGCCACACTATCCCGCAAAAAGATAAATCCGCTCTGTCGCATCTTTTCAATATCTTTAGCCGCAAAGCCGATCCCGGCAGCGGCGTAGGGTTTGTTGCAGAACTTGGTAAAAGCCTCCACATCCCGGTGAACAGCTATACCGGTACCGGGGCCGATCAGCAGCAGATCGCACCAGCGAACCGCATCTTCCACAGCTTTACTGGAGCCATCAAGTCTGCCGCAAACGATTTTTACATCAGGGAAACGCCGCTCCATCATCCGCTGCATGGGTTCGGAAAGGGGAGCCGAAGCCCAGACGGTAACTTCGCACTCCGGCACAAACTTTTCCAGCACCGTGATCGCACCCGGGCCGTGGGCGGTGGTACCCACATTGAAGTTGACCACTTTGCCATCTTTGACGACTTTGCGGAAATCACGGAGCAATATCTTGATTTTTTTCACCGGGCGTTCTCCTTTTTTCTCTGTACGGATAGTTTCACGGGCTTGCAAAGCTGCCGTTATAATGCTGAATATGGACAATATGATAAAAACTGCCGCCAGTTTACGCTGCCGGAAAAGAATCTTCCGGCCACACCGGCACACCGCTTTACCTTCTGTTTCAGACACCGAGTCCACCTCATTTACTGCATAACTAATTCAAATTGCCTTTAATATAACAGCTTTTGCAGCAAATGCAATGTATATTTTGATCGAAAAAATGGATAATATGACTTTTCAATATAACAACCAGGCGTTACGATTCGATCGTCATGCCGTCATACGCCGCATCCACCGGGAATTGCACCAGTTTGCGGCATTGGGCAATGATGTTTTTTTCATCTTCAAGCATGGCTCTGCCGTGATGCACAAAAATCAAACGCCCCAACTTTATTCCGGCATCCGCCAGATAGCAACAGACTTTGTATGGATCGTTATGACCGTTTTCCATCAATAATATATCGCAATCTTTGAGCCAATCTGCCAAATCCTGAATATTGCGTATATCGCCGGAATAAACGATTTTTTTGCCTTCTGCTGTAACGCGGAAACTGAAAGAGCGGGGCGTACCGTCAGGATCCGGCGGCAAATGGCTGTTGCCCAGTGCTTCGACAGTAATGCCATTGCTCCAAACCACGCCTTCCTGCAGCCGGAACATGGGAGATTTGCAGGGAAATTCCGTTTCGGCAAGCAGATCAAAAACCGCCTGCACCTGATTGAGCGAAGCTGTGTAGATGGGCAGTTCAAACTGCCACGGTTGTTGGTTACGGGCACGGATCTTGCCGATGTTCCAAAGCAAATTTGGCAAACCGCCCACATGGTCAAGATGGGGGTGCGAAAGAAAAACTGCCCGGGATCGCCGCAGATCCAGCCCCGCCAGATGCGCCGTACAGGAGCAGTTTTCGCCGGCGTCGAACCAGAAGAGTTCATCATGGAATTGCAAAACCCACGAAGTGTGGTGCCGCCCGACTTGGGGTTCCGTGCCGGAACAACTGCCCAACAAACAGATTTTCATAATGTAAAAAGCCTCTTGATCGTAAATATTTATTGGATTTTAAACCAATTTATAATAAAGTGCAAACAGCTCAATGCCTGTTAAAACGCTGAAATCCGATAAATATTTCAGAAATGTAACCATATAAATCAATGAGGGGTACTATAACACGAAAAAATGTGTTTTCAAATTTTTCTGCAGTAAAATATTGTAATACCTTTTAACACATCTTGCCAGACAAAGCAACTGAACAGTTTTTCTGTAAGTAAAAGGTAATTTTCTCCGATGTGTGAAATATTGCCATCTTCAGCAAAATGCCATTAAGGACAGTGTTGCAACAGAATTTTTTACCGGAAAAACAAAAATAATTGATAAAAAATTTGACAAGGATCCTCAAGGTCAATGAATTTTTACAATCAGAAACCACATATTACATGCAAAAAAAGTAAAAAAACAAGGAAAAATCAAAAAAAAGGAGAAAAAAATTTGCAATTTTAAAAAAAAGGACTAAAGTAATAAAACAGCGAGCAAGCCGAGAGGCAAGCGAAGCAGAAACCACGAAAGTGGCGGGATAGCTCAGTAGGTAGAGCAGGGGACTGAAAATCCCCGTGTCCCCGGTTCGATCCCGGGTCCTGCCACCATTTTTTTTGCCTTTTTTCCAAAGGCAAAAAAATAACGAAGCCGCACTTGTCACGGCGTAGCCCGTAAGGGCGAAGACGGAAGGCTTCACTTCACAGAGCCGTCAGGCTATACTTCACATCTTCACGCGGCGACAGCCGCTCTTCACTCAAATCGCCGTTTCGCCTTGCTTGTGAAGTCGCTCCTTGCAGTCGCTTGTGAAGAGGTCGGCTTGCTCCGACCGCGAAGCAGCTCCCTTCCTCCTTTGCCAAGGCTACGGAGGACAGGTTATTTTATAAAAATCCTTTACTTATTTATATTTAACTCATTTATAACAAGTATATTACGTTATTGTTTCATTTCGTTGTTTGTTTTTATACAGCACAACACTGTTTTGAGGTGAAACTGCTTGGTTTTACATTGTTATTCAGCAGAATTGGCAAATAATGGCAAATGAGTTTTTGAGCGTAAAATCAGAGTTTTTTGGTATGATGTAACGAGTTGAGTTATCGTTCTCTTTCAGAAGGTATTTCCTCTTGGGTTTTCCGGACAACTGATGTATGATCCGGAAAACCCTTTTAACTTTCAATCAATACGGAGGAAATGCCTATGCCAAAAAACAAAGAATTGAAGCGAAGAGCTAACGGAACCGGGAGAGTTTACAAACAAAATGGAGTCTATTACCTTCAATACAGATTACCTGACGGAAGTCGCAAAAGTGTCACCCTCAAAGACGAAAAAGGGGAAAAGATCACCGATCTGCGGAAAGCCGAAACTGCTGCCAGAAAATATCTGGAACCATTCCGGAAGATCAATGAAATTGATAACCGATTGGAATATCTGGAAGAAAAAGCCAAACTGAAACAATTTGCCGCCCGAACAACAATTTTGCTGGACGACGCCTTTGATCGTTACCTTGCCAAGCCCCGCCCTAAAAGTATGGGTGAAATGACATTGACTATAAATCGAGGGCGGTGGAATGATTTTGTGCAGTTTGCCAAACAGCAATATCACTTAACTCATCTTGCGGAAGTCAAATCAGATCACGCAGATGCCTATATTTCCTACTTACGCGACCACGGAGTTTATGGCAGAAATTTGACGGAGCCGGTAAAGAAATACAAACAGAAGAAAATCTGTGCTACAACGGTCAACAAATACTTGCGGATATGCCGTTGTGTTTTCCGGATGCTGTTGCCGGATTTAGGTTTTATGGCAAATGAAAACCCATTCGGACATATTGCCGGGACACGCTCAAAAGTAGAAAACCGGGAAGTTTTTACACCGGATGAATTGCAATTGATTTTTTCAAATCCACCACCTTTGGTTCACGCAATGTTTACGATCGGACTTTGTACCGGTTTGCGGGAAGGAGATGTGGCAACTTTGCGTTGGGATGAAATTGATGGATATGGAGAAAATGCGAATCCGGACGATCATTTTTATCGGGAAATTCATCGAGTTACCCGTAAAACCAATACATTGGTACATATTCCGGTAACAGAAGATTTAACTGCTTGCTTAAATAAACTTTACCAAAAGAGAGAAGCCGGGAATCCCTATGTCATTCCGGAAGCAGCCCGATTATATTTGCACCGGGCAAAAAGTTTATCTGATAAAATCGGACAATATTTGAGCAGTTTGGGTATACAAACGACCCGAAAAACTGCAACCGGACGAAATCAAAGCATCAAAGATTTTCACAGTTTGCGGCATTGTTTTTGTTATTATGCCGGATTAAAGGGCGTCCCATTGCCGGTGATCCAAAGCATTGTGGGACATTTGAGTTCGGATATGACCAAACATTATCAGCAGCATGCCGACAAAGTTGCCCGGCAGAAAGGAATGTTGATGATGTCCGGATTACTGCAAATTGATGACTCCATTTCCACCATCCGTACCCTCCGGCAACGGCTCTGCCAACTTGCTCAGGATGAACCGGAAGAGTTCATTGTCAAAATGAATCTATATGCCGATCAACTCCTGCAGGAAAAGCAAATCGGTAATAATCTACAAAAATTTATTGCAGAAGAAAATTGATAGACCTTATATATCAATTCCCTTATTCTTAATGCGGGACTTATCTTCCCTGCGGGGAGATCGATTTGCCGCCCTTGCTTTAGATTCTGCCAGAAGTTTGCTGAACTCTTTTTGCGTAAGATTCTGCAATTCACCATCCGGAATGTACGGAAGCAATCCATCTTGAATTTTTTGCTTGAGAATATTGATTTGTTGCGCAGCAAGCGGCTCATTGGCAGTAAGTTCTGCAATAAGTTTACTTGCCTCCTGCTTGGAAATATCCGAGGGGATTTCGGTGGCGAGTCCCCGCCTGATCAATTCGGCAAAAAGTTCTTTTTGTGGACCCGTCATGGGAGAAGTACGGCGTTCTTCCTCTAAAATATCCTGCCCTACTTTATCTTTTTGCCGTTCTATGGAAAGTTGCAACAAATCCTCTAATTGCTCCCGATCGTGGCGCGAGAGATACCATGTCACCAACTCCGGCACAGTCAGCATTGGCGGCGGCTCGATCTCTGTCAGAACAGCCTTATTTATATGGGCAAATTGATGCTGACGGATAAAACTCTCTTTCGCAATTTCTTTAGCTGTATTCTGCCTATCGTAATCCTCCGGATATCCAAAACTTTTTGCCTGTTGTAACAAATCTCCACCTACATTTGCTGCCGGAATGGTTTTGATTTCTGCCAACGCTTTGATTTCCTGCTGCCGTTTTGCAATTTGCTGTTGCATCCGTTCACGGAACTCCTGCTGTTGCTTTTGTCGTTTTTCTCTTATTGCTATATCGTAAAGCAGTTCAATACGATGGAAAAGTTTGCTCTGATTCTTCCGGAAGACCTTGTATTGTTCCTGTGATATGGGGATGAAAAAATGAAAATCCTGTGTTTTTGCAAGTAAAGTTCTTGTAATATTTTCAAATAATGTGTGATCTTTGTCCGGAAAATGATTGCAGAAATATTCCCGCAGACCCCAAATGTCAGATTTCTGCCACGCATTAACAAAATTCGACTCACTATCTGTAAACAAAGGCTTTGTGGATTTGAAAACGGTTTTTAAGTATTGAATCAACTTTTGAGAAAAAGTCAGCGGATATTTCTTGGGGACAGTAAGTTGCGGAAATCTTATGCTGTTGATTTTTGCTTCTACAGTTGCAATTTTTTGGTGTAAACTATCCCGTTCTGTGATTGCATTTTTATACCACGATGAAGTTATGGCTATCTTGCCTTGCATTGCCAGACGCAAACGCTGATGCCAGGGTAAATTCCGGGCGTTTTTATAATCAAAAATTTTGCGGCAAAGCATTGCATGATTCTTTTCAAGAGCTTCTTTTTCTGCTTCCAAAGCCTTTCTTTCCTTTTTGTGCGCTGCAAGCTGTTGATCAAAAATTTCTTTTTGTTTCGCATATTTTTCTTGATGCTGTTCAAATTTTGTGGTATCGTTGCTCAAATACTCTTTTCGAGGCGGAGGCGGTAGTAAATCGGCGGCGTTGTGCCGGGAATCATCGGCCTTGCAAAGTTGATTTTTCAGGAACTCTTTTTCCGGACAAAACAATCTCATACTCTGCCGCCCCCGACTGCACGCCACATAAAAAGCCCGACGGTCAAGGCGTTCCGCCGCGATCACGACGTGTTTTGCAGTGCGTCCCTGTGACTTGTGCGAGGTCGTCACCCAACCGTAATCAAAACCGGCAAAATTGTCCGGCAAACGGCGTAATCCGTTGGGGATCGGGTGCATATTTTGATCCAGCAACTCAACCACATCGGGGAAATCGGTTATGCGGGCAAGATTGCCATTATAGATCTTTTCAGAGCGCAAATTGACCTTAAATTGAATGATGTCGCCTGTCCGCAGTTCCCGACTTAAACTTGCGCCTTTATCAATAAAATCTGCCGCCATGGGAAGTTTGATTTGCTTGCCATTACTTAAATACAGCGTCTTATTTTGAACCTTTACAACGGTCAACACAGTACCGGCTTCGGCAACACCCTTCATTCGCCGGATAAACATGATATTATCGCCAATGACATAATTTTTGTGGTTGCGGAGTTGAGCATTTGTCAGTTGCGAAGAACGAAAAATCTCTTTATGTTGCACCACATCTCCCAGAGGAATTTGTTTGCGGATTTCTTCTGTCAATGCGTCACATTCCTTGTGGGTTGGCGCAACTGCAATAATATTATCATCAAGATGTTGTGCAAAATATTCAGCAGCTTGCCGGAGGTATGCCGAATTGCTTTCGCAAATATATCCATTTTTGTCAAACAACTGAAATGCATTTGTGAAATTGCCATTGGTGCACTCCTGAACGCCCCGGCGATATTCGGCGATTTGCTGGCGATAAATTTCCCTTAATTCAAAATGTGTGATATTAGAGTGATCTTCCAACAACCGGAAAAAATCTCCCCGATCAACGGCTGTGTGCTGTCGTGAATCTCCCACAAACAGTATCCGGCAATGGGATTTTTCTGCTTGATGCAGTAATTTCACCCCATCTTTGAGAGAGCATAATCCTGCCTCATCTACGATCAAAAGCCCGTTAAATACCGGGGGATTTTGCAAAAAAGATGCCACCGTTTGAGAATGAGTAAAGCCCTCCTGTTTCAATACATCGGCGGCACTGTTGGTCGGTGCCAGCACCATCAAACCGCATTTTACTCCTTTGGCCAATTCTTTCAATACCGTAGTTTTCCCGGAACCGGCAACGCCCCGCAACAGCATAAAACGGTCTTTGTTTTGCAAGATCTCTTGAATAACAGAGCGTTGTATCTCCTTATTTTCATCATTGGGGAATGGTATAAAATCCGGATTTAGTGCCTTGCAAATTCCCCGTTCCCGGTTAATTAAATCAAGGGTGTATTGCTCCGCTTCCATAACCGTTTGCAAGGTGATATACCCATCTGGCAGCTTTGATATTTCCCAGGTTTTCTCAATAGCATCACGGACTTCTTGTAAAGTAAAAATGCCAAGATTACGCCGCAAAATTTCGGCCATAAGATGTTCCTCTTTCATTACACTCTGCCTTTCAAAAAGTTCAGGTAGAATCTCTTGTAAAACAAGAGTTATATCCGGTTTTGAAATTGGTTGTTTCATAGATTTTTCAGAAATATTCTGCAATAATTCAAGTTCCTCTTCAGAAAGCTGTGACAACTGATATTTCCGCACAGATTCTGCATTGGAAGTCAACATCTTTTCCGACCGAGTTGCCAATGAAATCTCATGTTTTTCGGCCGCAGTCAAAGTCCGTCCCAATGCTCGCTCCTGACGTACAATTTCTTCATCAATATCATTTGTCCGTTTGGAAAAACGATCCAATATTTCTTTCGGGACATTCTTTATTTCAAAGCCTTTGACATTGCCTCGAAAATCCAGAGTTTCCCTGATTTCATACCCCAAATTCCGGCACGCCATTGCCAGAGAATTTTGGTAAACTCTGCCGCAATATTGAATCGCTTTACACATCGCCGCATTTTCCAAAGCCTTGAAATTGCCCTCTGAATCCCCGGTTACATTGCATACAACATTGTGCGTATGTAATTGAGGATCAAGAGTTCTGCTGCAATCGTGATGAAATGAAGAATATATCATCTTTCCCGTCAATTCATAATTCTGCGTATTTACATTTTCGCCATATCTTATACGAACTGCCGCAAATTGTTCCAACTCATTCATTGCAAACGCAACCGCTTGTTTGTGTGCCTCAATCAAACGACTGTCAAACAAGCTCATCACCGAAACAGATTTTTGTGCTGAACACTGAAAATCATAAAAACGGATACCGCCATTAACCGTTCTTTGCGTTAATTTTGACAAAGTTACCGGATTCAAATTCTGCTGAAATAAACTGAAAACATCCGCAGTGACCGGCATATTCTGCAACTGAAAATCATCCGCTAATTTTCCATGCCAGACACCTGTGATTTTCTCCTTTTCCGAATAGTAATCATTCGCCGAAAGATGATTCAAAAAGAACTCTTTTCCCTTGTACCGAATTGCCTTGATCCGAGCCATTGTAAACATATTTTCCTCCAGATTTATCAAAAAGAAAATACCCTGAAGCCCACCCGAAATCAATACACCCCTCTCCGCAGAATGTAACGCCGTGTGTTATCGTAACATCCACCAATAAAAAAGTAAAATTGAAGAGGCAATATTCCTATCGAAAATAGAGCGGTAAAAGCCCAGGATTTTCTCCTTTATACAGTTGTATTTTCCGGTAAAAGTGGTATATTATAAACGAGAATAAATAAGGAGTACTCGTATGCCGGAAAACTTTCAACTTCTATCTTCTGCTTCTGTGCAAACATTAAAACGCATGATCTACACCATTCGAGGAGTTCAGGTGATGTTGGATAGTGATCTGGCAGCGTTGTATAAAGTTGAAACAAAAGCTTTCAATCAAGCGGTGAAACGAAATATTAATCGTTTCCCTGAATCTTTTCGTTTTCAGCTTACCGTTGAGGAGTATCAAAACTTGAGGTCACAATTTGTTACCTCAAGTGGAGAAACGGACGAAAGCAGTCAGCATGGTGGACGCAGATACCTCCCCTATGTATTTACAGAACAGGGGGTTGCAATGCTTTCAAGTGTTCTGCACAGTGAATTTGCCATTCAAACCAGCATAAAAATAATGAATGCTTTTGTGGAAATGCGTCATGTTATTGCTTCAACATCCACATTATTCTCCCGACTTGAAACTTTGGAACGGCGGCAAATAGCGGATCAGTACGAAAATGACAAGAAATTTGATCTGATTTTTGAAGCATTGGATCGCCAGCCGGAACCAGCTCAAGGTGTATTTTTTGACGGGCAGATTTGGGATGCTCATATATTGATAACTACTCTGATAAGCAAAGCCAGTCATTCCATACTTTTGATCGACAATTATGTGGATGTTACCACGCTTGACATGCTTTCCAAGAAACAGCCCAAGGTAAAAGTAAAAATAGTTACTTCCCCCAGAGGAAATATGCTTACGGCATCTGATATTAAAAAATTCAATGCTCAATATCCTGCTGTTGCAGTAAAGACAAATACTGCCTTTCATGATCGTTTCCTGATTCTTGACGATCAAGAATTGTACCTGATAGGGGCCTCGCTTAAAGACCTGGGCAAAAAGTGTTTCGGCTTTACTCAAATGGATGCAGGTTTGATTCCTGAAATTCTGGCAAAACTCTAATTGTGAAATTCTAAATAATCCCATTATAAATACTGTAAAAGTGCTGTTTTAACTTGAAAAATACGGCCCTATGCAGTATATTACTGTGGATTTCGTGTTTATTACAGTATTCAGGAGAATAGCAATGTGGAACAAAAATATTTTGATTGATAATTCAGCTGGTACAACATTGGCTGATTGTATCAGATATCACTTGCTTTCTCCGGAATGCCGTGAACTTTGTATTGCAACAGGATATTGGGATATTCCAGGTATGGCATTGCTGCATACAGAGTTTGAGAACTTTTTTGCCAGAGGCGGAAAGTTACGAATGATTATTGGGGAAGAACCTGTTGCACGCCAATATCAAATTGTTCCAGAAAGAGTTGAAGCAATACGACGCTTCCCTGATGATTATATCAAATTGGATATTGATGACCTGAAGGATGAATACAAACCTGTTATTAAATTGCTGATGCAATATTGTGCAGATGAAGATTCCGTTATACAAATCCGGGTGTATGGTCAAAATGTGACTCCCAAACAATTTCTTCATGCAAAATGCTACATTTTTAGAGGCAGTAATTCCGTCGGCATCATTGGCAGTGCAAATTTTACACATCGAGGTTTAGTTGATAATACAGAGTTGTCGTATTTGGAAACAAATTCAACCATTGTAGGGGCGCGTCCTAATGCTGACAGCACCTTCAAAGGCCACATCGGTTGGTTCGAAGAGAAGTGGGAGCAAAGCGTTCCGTGGGAACATATCTTCAAAAAAGAAATTCTTGAACCCTCTCCACTGGGACGCAAAGTAAAATCCGAATCGTTCAGTTTAACACCCTATGCTGTTTACATAAAATATCTTCAAGGAATATTTGGAGTAGAGGCTGAAACTTCTGAAAACTGCTTTATTCCGGACATCCCGGATTTCAAGCGTTTGGAATACCAGATAGATGCTGTAAATCGAGGTTTTTCCATTATGCGTGAGCACAATGGTTTTATTCTTGCTGACGTTGTAGGACTCGGAAAAACTGTTGTTGCAATGCTGCTGGCAAATAAATTTTTCAATTCTCCTGATATGGACGGCAGAAGTAAGGATATTTTGATTGTCACACCTCCCGCAGTAAAGGCGGCTTGGGAAAAGACTATTGCATTGTTCGATCAGAATAGCGATGGACGGCTCAAAAATCACATTACAATCATCACCACAGGAAAAGTTGTTGGCTTCACAGAGTTTAATGATGAGCAGCCGGATGACCCTGAAAACGATGATAACGATATCCTTGTGCTGGATAAAAAGCAATATGGCCTTATCCTGATTGATGAAAGCCATAAGTTCCGCAATTCTGAAACGCAGATGTACAAGGCGATGGACGACTTGATTGATCAGATTTATCCGCAGCCATATATTGTGCTGCTTTCAGCAACGCCGCAAAACAATTCTCCCAAAGATCTGAAAAATCAAATTTTCTTATTTCAACGGGAACCACAGAATACGACTCTTGAAACAATAGATGGCAGGAAACTTGATACCTATTTTTCAAACAAACAAAAAGAGTTTTTGAACGCAAAGAAAAACAAAGATTATCAGGCGATAAAGGCATTGTCTGCGGATATCCGTCAGCGTGTGCTGGATCAATTACTGGTCCGCAGAACAAGAACTGATATACGGACTCATTACAATTCAGATACCACTGATCTCCATTTTCCTGAAATCAGCGGTCCTCACTCTTTGAAATACGCATTGAACTGCAAGCTGTCAGAATTGTTTTTTGATACTATGAATCTGATTGCGCCCACGGACCCACATTCAGGAGAGTTTATTTTTGATAAAACAGGTCTGACTTATGAACGCTATAGAGCCATTGAATACCTTACTTCTCAAGAAGACCGGAAACGGTACCAGGTGCATAACCTTACTCCGGAAGGAACATCTCGGCGTTTGGCAAAAATCATGCAGATCTTGTTGGTTAAGCGGCTGGAAAGCAGTTTCGCCGCATTCCGGGCATCGTTGATCAATTTGAAGCGTTACACGCAGAATATGGTCGATATGCTGAACGATGACTGCGTATTTATATGTCCGGATATTGATGTCAATGCAGAACTTGATCAGGAAAAGAAAAACACAACTCGCCGTCAATGTTACGAAGATTTGAGGAAATTGATTGCTCGCAAGGGTGGAAATAATTATGAATATAAAGCTTCGGCTTTTTCTCCGGCGTACAGAGAGAACCTGACAGAGGATTTGCGAAAAATCACTAATCTGTGCGATCGTTGGAGCAAGGTTGGCGGTTTTGATCCCAAACTGCAGGTGTTTTTGAATGAACTGGAACATCGCTTATTCAATTCGGAAATAAACAATCCACATCAGTTTGATACTCAAAAACTGATTATCTTTACAGAGGCGATTGATACGGTTGAACTTTTGAAAGATTCATTGGAAAATGCGGGATATCGGGTATTGGCAATTACTGCAGCCAATAGAGATGCATTAAGCAAAACTATTGCAGAAAACTTTGATGCCAATGTACCTCCGGAAGAACAAAAAGATGATTTCAATGTGCTTATTACGACTGAAGTTCTTGCCGAAGGTGTCAATCTTCACCGGGCAAATGTGATACTCAATTACGATACCCCATGGAACTCAACCCGTCTGATGCAGCGGATCGGTCGGGTAAACCGCATTGGTTCAAAAGAAGATTTTGTTCATGTATTCAACTTTATGCCGACTGCAGAAGGCGATCAGCAAATAGAGCTGATAAACAAGGCACATTCAAAGCTTCAGGCATTTCATGCGCTTTTCGGGGAAGACAGCCAGATTTTTACCATGATGGAAGAAGTGTCCAGTTATGGAACCGATCCGGAATCGTTGCGGTCTCTTGTGGAAGGAGAACTCTCGCCGCTTGAACCTTACGCTGCTGAATTACGCAAAATTCAGCAAGAACAACCTGAATTTTACAATTGGATCGCCCAGCAGCCATCCGGTATTGGATGCACCCGAGGAGGAGATTCTTCAAAGTTTTGCTGCGTAGTCAAACATCCGTCCAGACACCATGGCTTGAATTTGATTTTGGAAGGCGATGCTACCCGGGATGTTCATTGCTTGGAAATGCTTGAACATTTAAAATGTTCACCTGATACAGCTGCGACTGCTCTTCCTGAGGAAGATATTGAAAATTTCCGTTTCAGAGCCATTGCAAAATACAGCGAATTCATGCAGAAGATGATGACTGCCGGAGATGGTAATAAAAAGCGGACTGCAGCATTAAAAGCAATTCGGGAAATCAAGCAAAATGCTTCCCTGAATGAAGATACCAAAGCCTTATTGAATCTGGCTGATTCTTTGATCCGTAAAAACGACCGGGCTCTGATTCGCCGGATATTGAACTTGCACCGTGATTTGGACGGCAACTGTCTGCCGGGGCTGGAATTGGGTGAAAAAGATATAAATCAAATATTGTATGAAGAACTTCAGGCATTGACTCGTCGCAGAAATGTTGATAATCCCCAACCGGAGATCGCATTATATATGGCAGATAAGGAGAATTGATTATGAATCAGGAACTTTTTCAGCGGGATTATCCGGATATTGAAACGATTCTTAACGATATTGTGTATCCTGTATTTGGCAATTCTGCAGCCATCCGCGAAAATATCCTTACAGACAGTACCATTCTCTCCAAAGCAAAAGACGCTGGCATAAAGAGTGCTACCCGTATTGCCGAATATGATGCAGACGGAACTCCTTTGAATATTTTTGATGTGGAGTTGGATGATTCTGTGGATGTTGCCCGGAATCGCATAAACATCAAACGCTGGTTGATCAGCCATTCTGATGTTTACAGTGCTTCATTGATTTTCTTTCATTATACCGTTCCCGGCAGAGAGTGGCGTATTTCCTTCTTTGCGAAAAATTCATCAAATAATGATGTCACATCTGCGAAACGTTACACATTTTTATGCGGTCAGGAACATGGTTGCCGGACTGTAGCACAACGTTTTGAATTATTGCGCAAATCGGATAAGACTCTGGATAAACTCCGTGAAGCATTTTCGGTTGAAGCCCTGAACAAAGAGTTTTATGCCAAACTTTCCAACTGGTTCTTCTGGGCGTTGCAGAAGGTCAAGTTTCCTGAAAAGGAAAGTCAGGTTCCATTGATTCGCCTGATTACCAGAACGATCTTTGTCTGGTTCATGCGTCGTAAAGAGTTGATCCCTGCAGAACTGTTTGATAAAAAGTATATCGATTCAATATTGAAAAAGAATTGTGATGCAAGTTCCTATTACAAAGCGATCCTGCAAAACTTGTTTTTTGCGACACTCAATACGGAACAAGATGCTGCCGATAACCGGAAATTCCAAGTTCCGGAACACTCACCAGGGAGAAATAAACAGTACCACGTTTACACCTGTTATCGTTATGAAGATTTCTTTACTGATGCTGGGAAAGAGTCGTTCCTGAAACTGGTAAAAGACATTCCTTTTCTGAATGGTGGTTTGTTCTCTTGTTTGGATGACAACGAAGATAATGTTATTATAGATGCGTTTTCCAATCACCCGGCGAACCGTGAAAAATTGGTGGTGCCAGATGAATTATTCTGGACAACGGAAGAAGATAACAAAATTGTTAATCTGAATGACATCTACGGTGACAAAAAGCATGGCAAAGAAAAGGTATTGGGGTTAATCCCCTTGCTGTCTAGTACAACTTTACGATTGATGAAAGTTCCCGTGATGAATTCACTGTAGCACTTGATCCGGAACTGCTGGGTATGGTCTTTGAAAACCTGCTGGCAAGTTACAATCCGGAAACCTCTGTGACAGCCAAGAAATCAACAGGCTCTTTTTACACTCCTCGTGACATTGTGGATTATATGGTGGAAGAAAGCCTGTGCCGCTACATTCTCAATACGATCCCTGCGTGTGGTCTTACTGAAGATGACATCCGGGATTTGGTCGCCAGTGACAATCATCCCAACTTCAGCCAAGAGCAGAAAAGTTGTGTCATTGAAGCGATCAATAACTGCAAGATTCTTGATCCTGCGTGTGGTTCCGGAGCATTCCCCATCGGTCTGCTTCAGAATCTGGTACGGATACTGGAAAAACTTGATCCGGTCGGATGTCAGAAAGATTTGTATGATCGCAAGCTACACCTGATCCAAAATTGCATCTATGGTGTTGACATCCAGCCGATTGCAGTTCAGATATCCAAACTCCGCTGTTTTATTTCGTTGCTGGCTGAAAGTGAAGTGGAGCCGGAACAGAAAAACTGTGGTATTGAACCTTTGCCGAACCTTGAAATGCACTTCGTTGCCGCCAATTCATTGCTGGATGTAAATCTGGATGCTTTTGACTGGACAAGTGATATTCAAGTTCAAAAGCTGACTTCCGAGCTGCAGGAGATCAGAGCTGAATACTTCTCAGTAAAAACTCACGCCGAAAAGAAGAAGCTGCGTAAGGCTGACAAAGCCAAACGTGAAGAGTTGAAAAAGTTGTTGATTTCTCTCTCTTCAACAGGAGATGCGGATAAAGTATCCAGATTAAAGCAGGAAATCATAAAACTGGAAGCAGAACAGGCAAAGTACCTTGAAGAAAAATGGGAAGATTCCACAAGTAATGATCTGTTCCCCGGTGAATCAGAATCTTTGTTCAAGGTGGATGCCAATAAAGCCAAGCGTGATCAACTGGCAAAAAAATTGAAAAAATGTCAGAAAGATCTTGAAAAAGAAAGTGCTGTTGTCACAGACACCATCAATCAGGAAGCCGCCAAACTGGCAGATTGGAACCCCTTCAATCAGATGGCAAGTTCTCCGTTCTTCAACCCCAAGTGGATGTTTAACATCGAAGACGGTTTTAACATCGTGATCGGAAATCCGCCGTACATCAGAGCAGATAATCCGGATGATGATTATCAAAAACAACGAAAAATGATTTTGGCATCAGGGCTTTATGAGACTCTTTGGGAAAAATGGGATCTTTTTGTGGCTTTTATTGAGAGAGGATACAAGTTGCTTGCTCCTTTAGGAATCGAAGCATTTATTGTTTCTGATGCTTATTGCCACTCCAAATACGCACAGAAGTCACAGAAATGGTTTTTGAAAAATGCAAAAATATCAAGAATAGATTTTTGCAGTGATCTGAAAATTTTTGAAGCTTCGGTACACAATGTTATCCCCTTCTTTGAAAAGGCTGCAGGACAAAACTCTATCCCCCTGCGTAGATTACATACAGAAAAATTTGGAAATGTTGAAGAATTGCCTTCTCAAGAGCAGAAAGACTTAACATATCGAGTATTTTTTCCAGATTCTGATAAAGAAGATACTCAAGGATGTTTAACAGGAGTTGTACTGGAGCAAATCTGTTATATTAGCAAAGGTATGGTAGTTCATGCTAATGAAAAAATTTGCCACGGCGAATTTGAAATGAAGGATTTGGTTGTTGATAATTTAGATTCACAACATCCTCGAAAATTTGTTGAAGGGAAACATCTTGATCAATGGATGCCACGGATGCACAAATATCTTGAATGGGGAACAGAACGAGCTCCAGCACATTTCAGCAGACCAACATTTCCGGAATTATATCAAGAGAAGATTCTTGTGCAACGAAGTCCAGGTCCTGACCCTAAAGCGTGTATTGATAAGGAAAATTTATTATTTAATGAAAGTTCTGTTGGATTTGTATTGTGGCATAATTTGCATGATGTTTATAACAATTCACTCAAAAAAGTTGCTCGCTATTATGCTGAACGGCCTAAACGACCAGATCTTCCCATAAGAGAAGATTTAGAACGTATCAGTAAGAATTTTTCTCTTGAATATCTGCTTGCCATCATGAATTCTTCCGTGGCAAAAGATTTTCTCCGTTCAAACAGACGTAGCAATATTCATCTCTATCCTGATGATTGGAAAAAACTTCCTATTCCAATGGTAACTCAGGAACAGCAACAGCCGATTATTGATTTGGTGAATCAAATTCTTGCGGCTAAGTCAGCTGATCCAGATGCAGATACCTCTGCCCTCGAAGCAAAAATCGACAATCTTGTCAATCATCTGTACGGAATACACAAAGGAGAGCGCTGATGAGCAATGACATAATAGATCTCGTTGTCAATACGCCAGAACCAGAAGCTGCTGGTAGCCGTACTCAAAATAGATTTGACTATCAAAACCACTGGGCGATATGTCATTTGTTAGAGTTACACGAAAGAGGGGTCAATTTTATCCTTGCTGTAGAATGCCATGATGATGTTCTTGAAATTCTCCCTGACGCCTCTAAACGATTAAATTTTTATCAGATCAAAACAACGGGAAATGGTAACATTAACATCTCTCCTGATAATAAAATCTCTATGAAATATTTGGGAAAAATGTTGTGTCATCTGCAATGTTTTGGAGATGATGTCGGAGATTTAACATTAATATCCAACAGGCCTTTTAAGGAAAAACTCGGCAAACGTACATGCCAAGAATTTAACTGCCGTAAATTGGTTGATTTTCAAGATAAAAATCCTCGAGCAATTTGGGATGCCGCATCAGAAACAATTACAGATGTTGATCTAAAAGCAAAGGTTAAAGCATTAAATTTCTCTCCTGAAATTTTTACATTTAAGGTTTCTGATTTGCCATTAGATAATTTTACTGATACGACTAAGGGAAAAATCATAACCTTTTTAGAAAAACATCAAAGAGATCAGGCTGCCCTTCCGTTTTACAAAGCTCTGCTTGCGGAAATTAGAAAGCAGACTAACCGAGAAAAGAAAAGTTTGGAAAGAAAAGACTTTATTCAAAATCATTCGATTGACAAAGCTCGTTTTGATAAAATTGTGAAAGAAGCTATCGAACAGCCGTTAATGAAAGAAAGAATTGCACGCATCATAAACGACTTGGGATCAAGTGGGCTCTCGTGGGGGACAAAAAAGCAATATGAAAAAGAACTCAAGGAGCTTGAAGTGGATTTGTATGCAAAGAACAGTTATTACCATTTATTGTCAGAGAAGATATTTGCCGCTTATTCAAAGATCGATATAGGATCCTTGAATTTTCATGAAATAATAGAACGGATATATATATCCATAAAAAATGATACATTGGTAAAAGAAGCATGTCTGCAAAAAGCGGAATTGTATGTAAAAGCTTGCATCGCATTGAGGATTAACGAATGACACCGAAACAACAAATGCTCGAATTGATCAGAGAGCTGAGGACAAAAAAATATGAAAAAACTCTTATTTACAAAGTTATATCTCCTATCTCTAAAGGAGAAGAAAGCAAAAATTGTCAACTTTCATCCTCAAATGACGATCATAAAAGGGAACAATAGTACAGGGAAATCTTGCCTTGTAAAAATGATATACCATACAATGGGAGCTGCTGTTCCCAATATACCCAAGAGATTTAAAGAGGCAGAGGTTATTTCTCTACTGTTTTTTAAGGTAGACAGTACTGAGTACAGCATCTTAAAAAATCATGATCAATTTACTCTTTTTTGTGGAACAGACAAGATATTACAAACAACTCACGTCACTGAAGATCTTGCTCCTGTGTTTTCAGAAATGTTTAATTTTAAACTGCAACTGAATAATAGACAATCTGAAGCTTCGCAAGCAACTCCGGCATTCTTGTTTTTACCATTTTACCTCGATCAAGATCAAGGGTGGCATAAGGTATTTGAAAGTTTTGAAAAATTAGGACAGTTTTCAGACTGGAAAAACGATTTTTTAAGATTTCACTTGGGGGTTTGTCCTTCAGAATACTATGTTGAAAAAAGCAAAAAAAGTAAAAATCAAATCGATCTAGAAGATTGCCTTAAGCGAAGAGATGTTGTAAAACGCACTCAAAATAACATCTCCCAAAGATTAGCAGAAACAGCCGTTTTTGATATAAACCTTGATGATTATAAATCAGCTGTCACAAAATTGATTGCCGAAGCAAACAATTTAAAGCAGCAAGAGGAAGTTTACCTTTCCCGACGCCTGGAACTAAATGATGAATATCGAACATTGAATGCTCAAAAAATCATTTTAGAACAGGCAAGAAAAGAAATTCAAAAAGACTTTTCCTACTCTGTTCAAAAACTTCCAGATAAAGTTGAATGCCCAATTTGTCACACAGAGCATGATAATTCATTCGCAGTTCGTTTTAATCTTGCAGTAGATGAATATCGCTGTACGGAGATTTTGCAAGAAATAGAAATAAGATTGATCGAAATCGAAAGAGAACTCGAACAATTGAATGATGAAATTGTAGCAGCTAAAGCTGAAATCACCAAAATAAATCAATATTTACAATACAGCAAGCATGGGGTTTCTCTGGAGGAAATCATCAATATATCAGGCCGAAAACAAATAAATAATATTCTTGATGAAGAGCTTAAAGCAATAAATTCGGAACGCATTGATCTTGAAGACAAAATAACTGCTTGCGATCAAGAGTTGAAAAAATTTATCAATCAAGATCTTCAAAAGAAAATATACAATGATTTTTCTGACCAAATAAAATCTAATTATAGAGAATTGGACTTGTTAAAACTGGCATTAGAGCATAACGGGATCAGATGTAAAACACCACATGAAAGCGGAAGTGATAAAACAAGAATGATTTACGCATATTTCTTGGCATTTATCTCTATTATATTCAAAAGGTCGTCAGCCTGTTTTTGTCCAATTGTAATTGACTCACCCCGGCAAAATGATGTTGACCAAAAACACTGGGAGTTAATGTTGAAACTGCTTAAAAACGAGCTTCCGACTGACTCTCAGTGTATTTTGAGTTTAGTGGAACATACTGGAATAGAATTTGGCGGAGATGAAATCGTTCTTGACAATTCTTATCATTTATTAAACGAAGAAGACTTTCAAGAAGCTTATTCTGCAATCATTCCAGTCATAAATGGTAAAAATGAGCAAGTACAGCCTGAATTTTCTTTCTGACTTTGAGAATAGAGTTATATGTTATGACTAAAATATCCATACGCTTCTTTAATGACTGGGAGGTTCGGGCGGTTTGGGATGAAAGCACTTCCCAATGGTTCTTTGCTGCCGTCGATATTGTCGCCGTTCTGAATGAGCAATCTGATTATACCAAGAACCGTAACTACTGGAAGTATCTCAAAAACAAGTTGAAACAGGAAAATCCTCAACTGGTTAGTGCCGCTAACCAGTTGAAATTGACTGCCCCTGACGGTAAAAAACGCCTGACCGACTGCTTTGATAGTGCCGGGATCGTGGAACTGGCAAAAAACTTCCCCAATAACAAGGCTTCCAAGTTCCTGGACTGGTTCCTTTACAGCGAAAATACCATTGACGGGCAGAGCAAGAAAAAGGCTTATGCCCTCTTTGAAAGTGGTTTGCTCTCCACTCTTCAGCCTGGCACGATCAAGTGTCTGCAGCAAATCCACGCCTATATCTTCGGCGGACTCTATGACTTTGCCGGTCAGATCCGCACTAAAAACATCAGTAAGGGCGGCTTCTCTTTTGCCAATGCCCTTTATTTTAACACCATTCTGCCAAACATTGAGGATATGCCTCAATCCTCCTTTGATGAGATCATCAACAAATACATTGAAATGAATGTGGCGCACCCCTTTATGGAGGGCAACGGCCGCAGTACCCGTATCTGGTTGGATCTGATGTTGAAATCGTCTTTATCCAAGTGTATTGATTGGAGTGCTGTCAACAAAAACGCTTACCTCGAAGCCATGCGTGAAAGCGTCATCAACAGTTCCAATCTGAAATCCCTGCTGAAACCTGCTCTGACCGATAAGATCAACGACCGCGAAATGTTCATGAAGGGCATCGACTACTCCTACTATTACGAAGAGGACTCCACGGATGCTTAAAACATTCTTTCTTCACTCAAAACCGTAATGTTACGTTTTTGAGTGTTGCATCAGGTGTCTTATCCTTCCCAAAAGTTCGATTTGGCAAATATTGGCAAATAAATCCATCAAATTGAGCATAAAGTACAGGCTCCGGAGGACAAGTCGGGAGTAAGGATGTGCAAATGTTATAAAGAATACGCCAGTCGATTTGACTGGCTTTTTCGTTTTAAATTTTCCGTTTGGAGAATTGGGAGAACAGGAGAACGCCATAAAGAAGCCAAAATTCTCCGTTTTGCGATTTCCGGGGACACGGCGTTTATGCTCAAAATCGGCAGATTTTTCTCTTTTCAAGTGAAGAAAAAATAAATCCTCGACCATTTTTCGCTGAATCAAAACACTCCGATCCTTGTGTCCCAGACTATTCTATTTAAACACTTTTGTTTTGATTCAGCCATAAATCGTCACCATTTATGGCTCAATCAAAACTCCAACCATTTTCAAAATCCCCAAACCAGTGACACCACAAGTTGACATTGTATGGTGTGGGGGATTGAGGACGGCAAATGCAAAGCTGTTAAAGTTGCATTCGCCTTCATCAGATGGTGGACGATCATCGCCGAGACAGCCGTCATCCTCGGTGGCAGTGAAGACCGAAGGCAAGGTTCTGCAGGAAAATCTCGCATCCTTTGAAATGATGACGGAGTGGGTAGAACCGGCAGATGTTCCACCGCCCCGGCAGACTTTAATTTCCATACTTTAAGCGGAGTAAATAATGAAACCCATTGTTGATATTGACAGAATTTTCGGTATTTATTGTACTGAAAATATTGCTTCCATTAAACCATATTTTTAATGTGCACAATATTCTGGGTATAAAACCTGTACCAAAGAATTGTATATAATTCTCTTAAAATATGATATCCGAATAACAAGGCACTTCATCGGGTAAAAACCAACGAAAAGCCTCAGAGGGAATTGCGAAAACTTTTTGCCCCTCCATTTGACTTCTTGTGACCCAATTAACATTATCCTCATCAATATTGGTAATGTTTACTATTGCCATTGTTCCATTGAACAAATCAAAGTGAACAACATAGGAAAGAATCTTCTCTTCTTGAAATGATCGTCTGGCTTCCCTTACTTTATGAGCCTTTATATCATTTGTTCCCGTGTAGCCTGATTGAACTTCAAGTCTTATTGTGGAATCATCTATAACCAATTCCAAATCTGCAACTGGCGATTGAGAAAATGTATCTGCATCTGTTAAACTGTCGTGCCCCACAGTTTTTATATTATCATCAGGAAGATTAAATATCTTGGCGAGTGCCGGAGAAAAGAACTTGCATACTATATAGCCACGCATCCAATTGTAATACACATCCTCTGGATATCGGCCATGATTATTAAGACGATGGAAGATATTATGTTCTTTCATTATAGTATAAGCATCATCAATAGCCTGATTGATCTCATCCATGTTCTCCCACCGGACACTCGGATGAACTGCTTGATTCACATTACAAAATATATCTTTCAAGCGTTGATTAAACTTCTCAATCTTTTCCCAATTGATACTCAAAATATCTGTAGCTTTAAAGAATTTTTTTAATTTTGCTTGGTTTGCAAAACCTATCTGTTGTCTGTAGTTCCTATTATCAAAATTAGGCATAGCATTTTCTCCTGAAGCATAACACTTATATACAAAGAAGTTTTTGTATCTTTTCGAATTTATGATGAAATTGCATACTATTCTGATGCCACTGTACAAAACCGAAAGGGAGTTGTATTGTAGAACCACCTAATGTGTTTCCGTAATAAACGACATCGGCATTAGTATCTGTTAAAGTTTGTATGCGGCTGCAAATTTTTGGAATGTCGTACAACTCATCAAAACTGCATTCATTCAGCATATTTTTATACCAAACCATATCAGCCCAATTTTCGCAATCTTTTGCCAATCCTCGGGCAAAACAAAAATCTGCAAGCAAACCAATATTTTGCCGAAACCACAGCAAAAGTTCTTGAGGTAGTGATTGATCGTGTCTTGCCAAACTAGCTTTAACCAGACGATTTTTTCTTACTTCGTAGGCATGTATACGGGGATCGCAATCTCCAAAATTCTTAATGTATTCAGACATATTTTCCTTTGCCCCCCAGAAAAGCATCATAGCACATTTTACTCGTTCCGGGATTTGAATCTGGTAATGATTTTGAAAACCTTCGATAAAGCGTTCTGTCTTTATCAAAAAAACTTGACCGCCAGCACTCTTTTTTATTGAAATATTTTTGGTTGTTCCATCATCAAACTTTACCCACAAATCTGTTTTTGACTTTGTCAATCTCCCATCTGAAATGATGCTCGGGACATCTGTTTCATGAAGTCCACCAATCCGCAGATCCGTTATTTCACATCGCGGTTTTCCCAGTCTGCTCAAAAACTGCTCTCTGTATTCCGGGTTATCCTGAAGAAGACTGTAAATTGCAGCTTCGTTGCTATGACCGGATAACTTTGCATGCGTCCAACCTTCAGAACGATCTCTGTGTAAAAAACTCATGTCCTATTTCTCCTTTATGCTGTAGTTGTATAAAAACACTATCCGAAGTAATATATCATAATGAATATAATATTACAACTCCAAAAATATTCTTACCACCTTTACTACTGGAAAAATTCCAATATTTAAGTGAAGACCGACTTGCAAAAATGCAGTCGTGAGTTATATTTTGACAGTGACATTTACGATGCTGAAGTACGGAATATTATGTAATTTGTCACCACAATAGTCTTTCAGGAGTAGAAGCCATAATGAAAAAATACAATGTAATTGATTTGTTTGCAGGAGTGGGCGGTTTAAGTTACGGATTCGCCAGGAATGCTTCTTTTGACATTGTTATGGCCAATGAGATAGAAAAGGATATTGCGACGGCTTATTCCTTAAATCATCCTCACACAAAGATGTTGAATGATGATATCAAAAACTTAACCAAAGAGAAAATCCTTGAAACGATAGGCGATAAAAAGATTGATATTGTCGTAGGTGGTCCGCCATGCCAATCATATTCAACTTTGGGAAAAAGACAAATGGATGACAGGGCTCATCTATTTCAAGAATATTTGCGTTTTCTGGAAATTGTACAACCATCTTTATTCCTCTTTGAAAATGTTTCCGGCTTGCTTAGTATGCAAAATGGCTCACTCATTGAAACGATAAAAGGGGAATTTCAAAAGTTGGGATACATTGTAAAATGTAAGTTGCTCAATGCGGTAGATTATGGTGTGCCGCAATATCGGGAACGGGTTATTCTTGTTGGAATGAAAGAAAAAAATACATTTGAGTATCCCATGCCGACTCATGGCGAAAACCTCTTGCCATATCGTACAGTGGAAGATGCTTTTTCTGATTTGCCGTGTTTGAACAGCGGAGAAACAGCCACTTGTTATGCCACATCTCCCAATAATGCTTTTCAGAAGTTTTTGCGAAAAAATTCTTTGGAACTGATTGATAATGCTGCACCAAATAATGGAGAACACCTTATTCGCATTATGCAAGCATTGCCAGATGGCGGCTCCAAAGAGGACTTACCGGAAGAAATTCGTCCGAAAAGTGGCTATGGAAATACTTATGCTAAAATGTGGTGGAAAAAGCCAGCGCCAACTGTAACAAGAAACTTTGCGACACCTTCATCTTCCAGATGTGTTCATCCGCGCGATTCTAGGGCGATGACAACTCGTGAAGGTGCACGCTTACAGAGCTTTCCTGATGATTATAAATTTTATGGCTCTCGTTCAATGCGAAATTTGGAAATAGGCAATGCTGTGCCGCCATTGCTTTCGATTGCTTTGGCAAAAGAAGTAGAAAAAGCTTTAAGGGAGCTTTGAGATGGGAATATTGACAATTGCCAGTATGTTTGCCGGAATTGGCGGAATTGATTTGGCATTTGAACAAGCCGGATTCAAAACAATTTGGGCTAATGAAATTGATAAATATGCCTGCATAACTTATCGCCTTAATTTTGGAGATGATTACCTCGTTGAAGGTGATATCCAAAATATTCCGGCGGAAAGTGTTCCGTATGCGGATGTCTTGGTTGCCGGTTTCCCTTGCCAGGCATTTTCATCAGTTGGTCTTCAAAAAGGCTTTAAGGATCCCCGCGGCAATCTTTTTTTTGAAACCGCTCGAATTATATCTGCAATGAAGCCGCAAGTTGTTTTTTTTGAAAATGTGGCAAATTTGGTCAAACATGATAATGGTCAAACATTTTCAGTAATCAATTCTGTCCTGGCGGAACTGGGTTACTCTGTAACATATAAAATAATGAATGCTTGTGACTATGGTATTCCCCAGCAAAGAAATCGTATATATATGGTTTCGTTTTTGAATCCGGATCTGGCAGTGCAATTTCAATATCCGGAAGTTCGTCCATTGACCAATACAGCATTTGATTACTTTGACAAAACGCGACAATCTGATTACTACTATATGGATGGTCATAAAAAATGGAGCGATATGATCGCTTTTATGACCAATAGAAATTTCATATACAGGTTTACTGATTGGGGAATGTCTAAAGGCCGTGAAGGTATTTGCCCGACTTTACTTGCAGCTATGGGAAGTCCTTATGAAAGGATCCCATTTTTCTATGATGATTTTTCCATCCGCAAAATTACCCAACGCGAAGCGGCAAGATTGCAAGGTTTTCCAGAATCATTTGAGTTCCCTATAAAAAAGGTTCCCAAACAAGTGTATAAGCAAATAGGGAATTCTGTTTGCGTACCGATAGTACGGGAAATTGCAGCAAAGATTAGAAAAATCCTCGCATAATTTATTTTGCTTGGTTACAACTCTTTACTAATAAGCAAACAAGTTATTGTAAGATGCGCTCTTTGTAGAGAGATGATTTGAGAACGATAATTTTCTATTTTATGTTCTGTCAGAGAAACATTTTTATAAATGGTAGGGATTTGGGCGATCGGTGGATTTGTTTGTTGCGGGGCTTTTTGGTGTGTTCCGGATATTGTTTTATGATAAATGGAGACCATTTTTGCTTGTTTCAAAACCCAATTTTTCGCCTCAATCCTTGTGTCCCCGTGCGAATGTTTGGTAATCAAAGAGTTACAAAAACGGAGAATGAGTTCGGATTTGATTATAAATGCCCCACCATTTTTTTTGCCTTTTTTCTGAAGGCAAAAAAACATGAAGCCTGAAAAGGCTTCGCTTCATGGCACGCAGTGCCGCTTCATATATTTTGATGCTTGACGAGCAAAGCTCGTAAGCACAAAATGTGCTTCATACGCCGCACGGCGTGCTTCATAATACCGCCTTTTCAGATGAAGCAGCTCCACTTTGTTCCGCTATGAAGCATTTGCTGTTCGCAAATATGAAGCACAAGCGTCTTACACCGCTTGTATGAAGAGGATTTTTTTATAAATCTACGCCAGTCAAACCGACTTGCTTTTTTTTGTTTTTACGCCCGAAAGTTAGAGAAACCTTTGAAAAGCATTTGTCTATCCTTGCAATAGGACCCCGGATCGATCACCCGGAGAAAACGGCAGAATGATCAAACGCGGGACTTGGGAACAGCCAACAAAAAGATTAGACTATGCGGCAATTATCTTACTTGGCAAAAGTAGATGAAAATGATCTTACACCATCAAGTACCAAAAAGTTTTTTACTTCTCAATATGCCAAAGATTACAATCGTTGTATGCTGGCAAGAGAATATTGGCGAGAACAGTACCGGAAGAAAAAAGGTTATCAAGGTAATTAAACAACCAATGAGATAACAAGGCTGCGGGGTGCTTATATCCCCGCATACTTAAAACAACCAAACAGGAGAAAGAATTATGCAAGAAAAAGCGTTAATATTTTTGCCGGAAAATCCTCAAGGAAACGCCACTTGCCGCTCAATTAAAGCAAAAGCTGGAAGCTGGGCAAATATAATTATAGAGATGTTAAAAAGCGAAAATGAAAGACAAAAGCAAGCCAATACAGCCCATCAGCAAGAACCGCAGAAAAAGCAAAATCATCCCTGTAAATACAGGGCTCGTCAGACTATACCGCTCAAAAAATAAAGTCCTCAAGACAACCGGGCAGTGGCGAAAAAAACATCCTGCCAACAGTTTTCTGCTGACAGGATGGATTTTGTGAATACTGCATCAAGGTATAAATTTTGCCCCGGTACTTTCAATCGCTTTCTCAATGAATCTTATATGATATGGCCAGGCATTATTGCCTTCTATTGTTTGGGATGTGCCGTCAATGAGTATATTTCAGAGTCCAGAATGCTCCATCCACAACCCAGTGTTCAGGTGTATATTTCTGCCCCCAAAGTACAAGTTGAGCTTTCCTGAATGACTGTTGCAATGCAGCAATTTGAGCCGGATTCAGTTTTATAGTCTTTTCTTCATAATGTGGACATGTCCAAGACTTTGCGAAATTACTGTTGTCAAATCTTGCTTATTAAAATCAATAAAACAATTGTATTCAACCGCCCCCGGATCCCGCTTGATTTATAACTGAAAGTCGCAATTTCACCTGGCGATTTTGTTTCAACCAATTCTGAAGCCATGCAGCCTGTATTGCCCAGCAGTAATCCTGCAAATACTGCCAGATATAAGATTATTTTATTTGTTGTTTGTTTTATCATTGCTGGTATTTCCGATCTGTTTTTTAGTTTTTTCAGAAAATGCCTTTTTCATCAACTGGCGGACTTCTTCCAGTGATTGGCAAGGATTGATATTTTTCTGTTCCTGATCCAAAACTTCATTTTTGGGGAACCAGCGTTTTTTATCTGCCAGTGCTGCCAGTTGGGTGCCTCTGCTTTGATTGACAAGACGCTTGTAAAAAACATCGGCTTCCTGCGGAGAACGCTTTGCCAGCATGGAACCTGCTGAATAGTTTATCAAGGCTTTGAACTCCGGAGCTTTGGTCAATTCACCGGCTGTAAGTGCGATTTTTGCGGCCCGGTAACGGTAATGGAACCGCCAGTATTCGGGGATATTTTTCCAATCTATTTTTGCCCCCATGCCGGGAAGTGTGCCATTTTTTACTCCTCTGCCGTGATCTCCGCAAAGATACCATTGCCCTGACTTATGTTTATAAGAACACTTTTTGCAAACCTTAAAATCGGAATACACCCCATAATTGCCGTAGTAACGAAAATTGTCTGGCTCAGTTTCCGTACCGCACAGCTCCATGCCGTTTATCCGCATGATCTTATAAGCATTGTAAAGAGCCAATGCCCGCTGTTCAGCCGGGAGTTTTTTGTTTTCGCCCCGGGCAATGAATTTCAGATAGTCGTTCAACTGCTTCTGATAATATTCCGGCATATATTTTTTTGCAATATCCATGCGGTTTTCCCGGAAAGCCCGCCGTGCCAGCAGGTGTGATATTTTTCTGTAAGAACCTTTTTCCCAGCTGTCTTCTTTAGCGGCTTGCATTGCAGGATTTTGGGCACGCGAGTCGGTAAATTTGATCAATTCATCCAAACTCATACAGCAATCAGCCACAAATGCAAAATCGGTTTCCAACTGATGACTGCGGTAGAAAAACTCTGCAGCTTGTACAAAATCACTCCGCAAGACCATGGCATTGCCCAATAAACCGTAAATTTCATATTCTATGGGGTCGTCACCGAATATATCATCTTTGCGTATAACCAGATTTTTGCGGTCAAATGGTTCGATGTTTTTCGACATCTTCACCCAAGTTCGGAGTTTTTCCAATGCCAGAGCATCATTGCCGCCCATCCGGGCAAGCTGAAACTCTATGTAGGTGGAAAGCAAAGTGGGTTTAATCATCAAATTGATATATTCTTCTGCGGCAAGCCAATCGCCTTTCCGCCATGCGTGATACGCCATGATATCGGTGTTGCGGAACTTGTATTTGTTCATTTCTCTAAGAAAATCCAAAGTTTGATTATTCACTGCCGCCAAAAACTCCCGGAAGAGTTCATCTTGCAGCATAGCCGGCGTCGGGGCAAAATTTTGCCAGCCCGGTGCCAGATAGCGTTTATCAATAAATGCTTTTGTTTGATCGTGCAGTTGATAAGCCATGGCGGCGTGGATCTTCAACACCGGATCTGTTCCATAGCTGTATTCATTAACCAATGAGGCTTTTGCCAAGCCGGGGGTGTCGGCAAATCCGGCACGAACAGCATCCCGACAGTTGCGGTAATGTTTGTGGCACTCCTTCTTAAACATATTGCCCAGCATATAGTGTACCCAAACCGTCCGGTAATGGCGTTTTTCCGGCGGCAGATCTAAAAGTTTTTGCCACGATGGCGGAACAGCGAGGCCGTTTTCGTGCATTTCATAAACGCCCATGCGATAAAGTACAAATTCCTGCATTTCTTCGGGAATTTTATGTGATGTATTGCCGTTCCACAATAAATATTCCGCCAAAAGATCCTGCTTCTGGGCAATATTCAAGTTGGGAATATATTTTTCCAACGCCGCATTAAAATCTGCAATGACCGCTTTTTTCGTATTCATTCCATCCGTAAAAATATCTTTTTCTTTAAGCAGTCCACTTAAAGAATTTGCCAGCCGCACCATTGCCATATCGTGATTGAGCGAAATAGTGTAGGGATTTTTATCCGCTATATAAGAGGGTTGAAAAAACGGTCCGCACGCCCAGACCGGAGCGGTTGCGGTGATTACGGCACTGATCAAAAATTTCTTCATTTATGATTATTCCTTATATAGTGATTGGTGATTGTTTGTTCGGGTCTTCGGAAAAACGCCCCCACATTACCTTGATTTCTGAATTAGCGGGTGGCAGACGCAGTTGTACTGTACCGGTACGCTTGTCAAATAAAGCGTTGTTGAAAGTATCGGCATCGGTCATGATCTTCCGTAGATCATCAGAAAGCTGCAAGGTGATTTTTTCGGCAAAATATCCAATATTCTTTACATTAAGTATCCACGCTCCATTACTTTGCAACTGCCATTGCATTTGCAGCCGGGGCTGGTAGCCTTTCCCCTGACAGACTGCCGAGGCGGTTTGCCAATCCAAACTGTTGCCGTCGCCGGCGACCCCCAGGCGAAATCCGATGACTTGCGGTGCAATCTTTGCCAGAACCGAAACTTTCTGCAAATCGGGTTTGACCAGCAAATTGCGGGCAAGATTATTGCAGTACAAAGGCAGTGCCACCTTGAATGGCCGCTTGAATGAGCGGGCTTTTTCAACAGCTTTTACGCTTTCGGAGTAATCAAAAATCGACCAATAGCCCTTGTCTTTGTTCAACCCGTGAACTTGCAGCACATAAAAATCACAGGCATAAGACAAACGGCTGAAGGCACTGCTGTGCTTCAGGTGACAGGGTAGAACAGTTGCCGACAAAGTAACATCCGGCAGCATTTTCCGCAGTTCCAGGAGCAAATCGGCGTAAGAATTCAGTTGACTTTCCGGAATATCCAGATCAATCTCCAACGCTTTGCAAGGCTGCCACGGGGCAAAAAGCTCAACGATTATATCAGTGATCCTGATCGGATAACCGTAATTTGCTTCCAATGCTCCGGTGTGGATACGAATAACTGCTGCTGAACGATCCAAACTTATGGCCGCCGACGGTTTTATACTTGTAGCAATGCCGGATTTATTCACCTCGCCGGCAATACAGTACAACTTACCCTTGGATTGCGAATAAAAATCTCTGATCGCCGTTTGGACTTCGCCGGTATGAATACGCTGCCACAAATAAAAGTCACTGCCTTGACATGGCAACACTTGCAGCAGCGAAAAAAATAAGCTGAAAATTAAATATATTTTCTTGTTCATGATCCCCTCATTGATTTACTTGCTGGTAATATAAATGCTTCAACTTATTTTGCAATGTCGTTGGTTAATTTTTGCACATTTTTCAGAAAGCTGTTGGCTTTTTTCAGTTTGTTTTGCAGCTGTGTCCGCTTTTGAGCGGCTTCGGGCGTTTCGCTTAAATACTCATCAGCTTTACCGGCAAGTTTTCCGGAATAAGTCCCGGCTTTGTTTACAAGCTTGTCTTTTAACGACTCTTCAACCGGTTCGCCGGAATTTTCTGCGGCGTTTTTGGGCGTTGTTTTCCAATCGTCAAGAGTTTGTTTGATGGACTTTATCTGACCATTCAAAGCGTGGCGTTTTTGGGCGGCTTCGGGCGTTTCGCTTAAATACTCATCGGCTTTATCGGTAACTTTTTCCGAATAAATTGCGATCTGATCGGCTTTCTGGACAAAGACAGATTGCGGTTTTTCCGGTTGGGGGGCAGGAGCAAGTTTCGGGAAAAATGCCACCGCTAAAGACCATAACAAGCCAAGCAAAAGCACACTGCCGAAAACAAGCCCCAGCGGAACAAAAACATATCCCGGGATAGTCGCCTTGCCGGTTTCTGAATCCGGAATAAAAAGCTTATAAATCAGTACAAACGGAGCAAAAAACACTTCCAAAAGCTCTACTAAAAACATGATAACCTCTCTCCAATAAATTGATTTAAGCAAAAGGGTTCCTGGCGGGACCTTTGAGCGATGTTTACGGCTGCAACATCTGCATTAACTGCTCCAGATCTTTGATCTTTGCATCGGCTTCTTCGGCAGAGATCTCCTGGGCTACGGCAGAAATCTTCAGTTCGTTGATCTCATTTTGCAGCTGCTTTTGCATATTACCGAAACCTTCTTCCGGCGAAGGCATAACTGCATACTTCATCGAAGCTTTACGCTTCTTTTTTATGATCATCTTGTCATATTCTGTAAGGGGTTTCAAGCTGAACGGTTCCGGATAGTCATATTCGTTTACAATCAACATCAAAGTAACGAGTGTCATCCACCGAAATTCATCCCACCCCCTTTGACAAACCTCTTCAGCAGCTTGGTCATCGTTCGGCAAGATGGTGATAAATTTGGTATGCAGTATTGAGTCGTCATCCAGATAATAGGTGTAATTGTTTTTGCCGTTTTTAGCGTTGCACCAGCGATAGAGAGTGGGATAAAAATCCGGAGTATCACAATTGATTTCGTGCTGATAATCCCAGATAAGCAAGGCATATTCTTGATCCTTATTGTTTGGATTTTGCTTTTCATATTTGACATAATAAGCATCAATGGACTTCTCAAGACTGTTTTCGTACTCGTCCTGATATTCAGCGGGGCCGCAATATTCAGTTCTCACGCTATGGCTGTCCCAGAACTTGTATTTTCCATCCCCCAGATATTCAAATTTCTGTTCATGGCTTTCCAAAACCTTATCCTAAACCAGACATCTCATAAAAAACCTCCATTTACAAATTTAACACCAACAATCTACCACCAAGGGTAGGACATCTTGCGTCCAATCCAGAAAAAATTGAAAAAATTATCTTTCGAAAAGCACTGTTACAACAACTCGGTCATAATTTTTATCTATTACTTTAGTTTCAAACCGGTCTACCCGCCACCCAGTTTCAATATATTTCTCAATTTCACTGTTGACATTCCAATAAAAATCATCAAATACCTTCAACATTTGTTCAGCCATTTTTCTTTTCTCCTTTCCAAGTTTGTTTTCTATATATATTAAGCAGTGATTATCGTCTTTTCCCGGCAGATTATTTTTTATTACATAATTTTTCTTAAATTTATTTTTGGATTTTTCCGTCCAGATTAAACAATTTTATCCCCCAATAGCCGATTAATGCTATCAGAGCCATCCACAACAAAGTATCCCAGAATAAAGCAGTTATTACTCCGACTACAAGCCAGCCGATGGGCGAAAGTTTTACTTTTCGGATCAAAGATGTCAGAGAATTATCTTGTGTCATAAAAAGGCTCCTTTCAGGATTTGATTTTTTTCCACAAATTACAGAACATATTTGCCAACTGTTTCCGGAAGATGTATATAAGGTATATACCTCCGGTGACCAGGGTCAATGTTATCAACAGTTCCCAATAGATCATTAACAGAATTATGCCGATTATTATTGCCAGTGCAGGGATTTGTATAGTTGAACCTCTTTTACCTCCGTTACGGCGTGGCTGGTAACGGAGGCGTTGACGATGCACAGCAATATATTCATTGGGTTTGGCGTGAACATGGCGTACCCGCATTTTTTGTTTCCTTCTTTTCCGGCTTGCTGTTATTGGTTGAATGAGGTGGAACAGGGTGAGCTTTTTTCTTTGTCAAATTGATAACAACTCTCTGCTGCTGACAAGTTTGAGTCAGTTCTCTAATTCTACCCTCCTGTTCGGCAATAAGGCTGATATTTTGCAGTTGAGATTTCTGCATGACCACCAACTGCTTCTGGAATGATTGCAGCTGATAATGCAGCGATACTCCCCAGCAAATCGCTCCAACTGCGATCAAACTCATTGTTCCAAGCATGAGTTTGAGTTTACCGCTGTCGGTGCTATTCACCTGAGTTGTCGGCAAGACCTCATCTTCAGGGCAAAGCTCTTGTGAGGTTTCTTCCGGGGAAAAGTCAGTGTCATCCGGGTTTTCTGAAGTTAATTCCTCCGGTAAAGATTCAATATCTGCAGGTGTTTCCGGAGGGACTGCTTCAGATTCCTCAAACACATCTTCTTGATCGGATGGAGCATCAACTTCCTGTAACGCCAGCAGAGCTACTGACCGGTCATCGCTGCCGTAGTAACTTTCCGACCACTTTTTGCGGGTCAGGTAGGCTACCAGATCCTTACGGTGGAATTGTCCGGCGAGCATTTCATCAAAGAAGCTGGCAAATACTCCCGACGGGATCATTTCCGGCAGTTTGAACATCAAACACTCCGGTCCGTCAGAAGTTATGGCAATACCATCCACGCCAGCAGCTTCCATAAAACTGGCTTTGAATTTACCCTGCATCTCACCATTTTCCCGCAAAAAAACGGTCTGATTGGCAAATTCTCCCTTATCCGGTTCAAACACGGTAAATACTTCGTTATTTTTTCGCAAAACAATTGCCCCGTCACCTACCTGGAAACAACCGATATGGTGTTTTCCGGTAATGGCACAAGCTACGGTAAAATCAAACTCCCGTTCTGTGATTTCCGGGGCGTTGTACTCTTTTACTAAATTCTGTTTACTCTGGGCAAGAGTGCGGTAGATGATACGGCTGAACATATCCCAACGCTCCGGAGCAACATTTTCTGCATCCAGAATCGTCGCCAGCATCGGCTCAAAGACCGCAAGTTGGGTTTGGAATGCTTTGACTGCCGCCTGGGCTCCGAAGTGTGAGAGTTTGGCACTGCCCCGACCATCGCAAACGATCGCTGCCGGACGGGGAGAATCAATTACCAGTGAGGCATCCTGACAGGGAAGTTCCTTATTGATGTGCGACGAACCGATAATTGATACAGCAAAACCGTTCCAGTTGGTATTGAAAAATTGTTTGTTCATAATTTTATCTCCTTGTTTATCCTGTTGTTTCAAAAATCACATGCCCGAAAGATCCGCCCAGTCAAAAGCTCCAAACTGTACATTGTTTTCTTCCGAAACCGCACTGCTGGAAACGCTTTTGAGAGAATCTGACAACCACTTGAAAAAGTCCCGGAAACGCAGACCGTCAAGTTTTACCGGCGGAGAGTTCAAAGGCATGATCTGGCACATCGTATTGTGGTCAACACAGTCACCGACTTCGATACCAAGGTACCAGATCTTTTGATTTTCTCCCAATCTGCGCATTTCGGAGGCAGCCTGCTGCCAATTGTCGTTGGGGCCGCCGTCAGTCATCAGCACCACCCAAGGTTTGTAGGCGGAACAACCGGTACTTTTGTACAGTCGCCGCCGGGCGTTAAGCTCCTGGGTAGCCAAATTCAAGCCTGCCCCCATACTGGTATAGCCATTTGTGGTCAGAGTCGGGACATGATTCAAATCTTGAATTGCTGTGTACGGTGTAACAATGTCGGCACTGCTGTCAAAGCGGATGATCTCCAATTCAACGCTGGCACTGGCGACTTCGTCCTGTTTGAGATCCTGCACAAACTGCTGAATGGCGGCATTAAGTTCCCTGATAGGCTGACCGGACATGCTGCCGGAAGTATCCACCAGCAGAGTTACCGGGCAGCGGGGAGCAGAGTTGGTTACATCGAAGTTTTCAAATTTGTTGCAGCAGTTGTTCTTCATGGCGTATTCTCCTTTGTTGTTGCCGTTGAAACTGTTGTTGCGGTAGTTGTTGCTGAAGTTGTTGTAAGTACCCATTTTATTTTCTCCTTTGTGTTATTGGGTTTCTGATAGTATATAAGTGGCTATGTTATGGTATTTCCGGTTTGTTTCAGAAAAATGTTTGATTTTTTGCAAAAGAACTTGATGGTCGGTTGGGATTGCCTTTCCAATCACGGGATTTCTTTTGCTGCGGCACGAGTTTGCAGTAATCCGGATTCATATTCATAGTCAGGAGCTGTTTTTCCAATACGCTGATCAGATTGTTCAATCCGGCACGCTTGGTCGGTGTGCTGTGTCCATCCTGGAATGTGGCGATCAAGGAACTTTTCAAATCGTGTATCAGCCAGCTCCAGAGATTATACCAATTTCCGACCGGCAACAGGCAGCCGCTGCCAACTCCCAACGGACAACGCCCCTTGCGGAGATTGGTTTCCGGATCGGCACAAGCAGATTTGTGGTCAGGGTCATGGTAACTGTAAGGGTGCAGACCGTACATAAGTATATTAAATACGATCAACGCTGTGCCAAACTGCACATGATGTATGTTGCGGGGCTGGAGCAAGGCGTTTTTGTTGTTCAAAAGCTCCGGTGCAACATGCGAGGCAAAGTAGGTGCCGGTGGTATGGATTTTTCCACGCTGATCGGTTATCTGGTAGCTGTCGCAATCAATGAAGTAAACCTGACAATCCTTGTCCAGCAGGAAGTTGCTGGGGTTGAAGTCATTGATCAGAATACCGTGGCTGGCAAGGACCTGCACTTTTAGGACAAAATCCAATGCCGCCTTCACCAGCGATTTACGATCCCAGTGCGGGAAAAGGTTTTGCACTTGCGATGCACTACGCAAAGAGGCCAGACTTTTACCCGAACATTTACGCATGACAAAACCGATAAACTCCCGCCGGTGGGCATCCGCGTACACCGGCGAAATCGGCCATGCAAAGGACTTGCAGGTATGTAATGGTTTGATTTCGCACATTGCCTTTATGCGCTCGTGTATCACACTCATCTTGGCTTTATCCTGACGCGTGGCAGGTTTGTAGATCTTGATCAGAAAATCCTTATTAGCCGGACATTCATAGACGATCCCCTCGCCACCTGCGGCAATTTCCTGCTGGGAGCCAATAACTACCGGTTTACCGGAGGGAGCATAAACTTTTCCGCCGGTTGTCAGGTTTTTATCGTCTGCTTGCGGTGCAACAACATTGTTTGCCCACATACCGCCAAGCTTGCCCGGAGTGGTCGGCACAGCAGTCTGTGCAGGACGAGTAGGCTGTGCAGGACGAGCAGTCTGTGCAGGACTGCTGTTACCCGCTTGAGGATTGGTGCTTTCAAACAAATTGGCAAGACTTTTGAAAAAATTCCACATAGTTAAATCTCCTTTGTGATTATTGTGATTGTTTTGTGGTTCTGTTAGGTTATAAGCAGCTGTTCATCAGTTTTTCCGGCGGCAAAACCGGAATCAGCAAAGATTTTTCCGGAAAATATATCTGGTCGCCGATCACCTTGCCGGACATCCGCCGCTTGAAATCGCTTTTCAGCCAGGGATATTGCTCCCGGTAATCCCGATAGAGGTCGTTGCTTATTACCACCGAATCAGGTGTCATATCGGCAAACTTCAAGATAAACGCATCGGCTTCGGTGCTGGCAGGCACTTCCTGAAAACAATCGGCATTTTCCCGCAGCAGTTTCTTGTATAAAGCCACTTCAGCTGGATTGTATTGCCGCAGCAAATGTGGAGCTGTGGCATCAAAAAAGACCTGAAACGGAATATGTTTTTTCTGCAGATAGTCAGTTATGCTCAAAACATACTTGAGGGTTATGCCCGACCGGTATTTATCTATGTGCAGACAGTTGGAGCCGTCAATGATGTAGAATACATCGCCAAAACTGTTCATGCTGCTATCGGCATTGTTGTCCAGAATAGTTTCCACTGCTTCGGCTTCGTAAACCATAGATACCCGCTGCCCGACATCTTCAAACGCTTCCGGCAGTTCTCCGACAGGCTCTACAAGCTCGCCGCCCAGACTGCGGAGGTTTGCCAGCAGCGGATTTTCCCCCATGGCAATAGTACGCACAAAGAGTTTTCCGGCGGCAACCATGTTGCGGAGTTCTGCGGCAATATCAGTTATATCGTCGCTGGAATCACCATCCGAAAGGATTATCAGCTGCGGAGTTGCATAATTGATATGGTTCTGTTCATAATAACCGATTTGTGTTTGCAGTTTTTCCAAAGCCAATTCCAACGCAGCCGCCATAGGTGTATAACCTTTGGGGCGGATATTAGCCTGGGGCAGCAGAGAATTTTCAAACGGTGTAAACTCTTCGATCATCCCCAGCCGGTCGCCCATGGAAACTGCGGCAATGTCGATCAGAGAACTGCTGAAGCTTACTTCATCCAAAGTGTTGTAGAATGCGATCAGCGAGTTTTTCATATCCAGCAGACCTTTACCCCACATGCTGTGCGAGGTATCCAGCACCAGCATAACCGGGCAATGGGGAATAACGGCGGCAAGTTCATAGACAGGGTTGTCGACAATGGCAGAGTGAATGGTATTGGAATTCATCATAATTTCTTCTTCCTTATTATCAATAGTGTTGTTGTTATTTTCAGCTGAATAAAAAATAAAGTTACTGTTCATATACTTTCCCTTTCAATATTGGTTTTGATTGCACATAGCTGCGATTTCTTCGGGTGTTTCCCGGATAAAAATCGCGGTACTTTCTGTTGTGTTGATCATACTGCGGGCATGGTTATTGCTGCCATCGGGATAAATACCGTTTACCGTAATGATTTTTTCGGTATTTACGGCACTTTTGAATCCATTGGGCATTGTTACAACGATCATCATTTTTCTTTCTCCTTTGTATTGTTTGGTTAAAAAATTGGTGGAGCCGGCGGGTAACGATCCCGCGTCCGGAGAAGTGCTCTTTGGCGTTAATCTCCGTCGAAACCTTTCACGGCCCCGTGTTCTGTTTATATATAAGTTGCTGAAAACCTGCCTTCCGGAATGTTAATAATTTTTTTTTGTTTTTTTTACATGCTTAAACTTAATCGATCAAACAGGCTATCCAGCTTGCCGCCGGAGCAATGATCATTGCCCAAACAAAAGCCTCCACTATATGGAATAACCCGAATAACAGTAAAATTGGAGCCACACTGAAAACTAAATACAAAACGGCCGATCCTCCTGCTTTATAACCAATTCCCAAGCCAAAACATATAGGAATTGACCAGAGCAAAGAAAAAATTTCGCAGATACCACAGCCCGCCACAACGATCAATATCCCGACTCCCAATCTGGCGAGTATGCTGAATACAGAAGCTGACGAAGAGCATGTGCTGTAAGAATCGGAATAATTACCGGAACTGTATCCACCAGTGTAGTGGGAGCGGTGAACAGCAATATATTCTCCTGGTTTGGCGTAAACATGTCTTACTTTACTCATAATAAAAATCCTTTCTTTCAAAGTTTATTGAACATCGAACCTACGAAAAACACACCTGCACTCAAAAGACAGAGCAATATGTCCATAACTCCTCCTTGCTGTTTGTAAGTTTTTGTTACTGTTTTCAATGAACAATAAGAAGCGATAAAAGCCAATTTCCGGCTGGAAACGGTATTTTTGCATATTTTTTCACAAATACATAACGGTATTCTTTTATTCATTGCATAATAAGTGGAGGAAATAATAATTTTCCGGATTTTGACAGCGTGATAATTTGGTGATTTTATTAATAAATTGAATTTTCTGTATTTGACTTTTTAAAAAAAGTATGATATATTCTGGCAGAGAGAGATAAAAAATGTTATGCGTTTTTTATCGATTTATTTGCAAGTCTTTTATTTATAAAGGCTTGCTTAGGGTATGCTGTAATATCCCTCTGGAATAGGGGGAAGAACAGCTTTCTCTGCGGATAACAACCATAATTTCAAGCTGTAATATCCCTCTGGAATAGGGGGAAGAACAGCTTTTCTTTATTCCTTATGTTAATTGTTAGAGCTGTAATGTCCCTCTGGAATAGGTGGAAGAACAGCCCATCTTTTAGTCATAGTATTCTCCTTTCAGCTGTAATGTCCCTCTGGAATAGGTGGAAGAACAGCTTCGAGGACACCCTGACGATACAGCTCAGGCTGTAATGTCCCTCTGGAATAGGGGGAAGAACAGCTTTTCCATTGTTTTGTTTCCTTTCTGTTTGTGCTGTAATGTCCCTCTGGAATAGGGGGAAGAACAGCGGTTTTACATGCAAAAAAATGGGATATTGTCTTTTTTATGGCAATTTCCCTCTTTTTTTGCTTTTGTTCCGGAAAATTGGCTCTTTCCTGACTTTTATAATTATGGAAATACCACAAACTACACAAAAACAGTACAGGAGAGAGAATTATGAAAAAACAATTTAAGAAGACCGTTATCATCAATCGCGCAGTCCCCGGCTCCGGCAAAACCACTCTTGCCCGCTGTATCAACAGCGTTCTGGAAAATGCGGGGCTTTCTATCATCAGTCATTCAACGGACAACTTTTTTATGCGGGGCAACCGCTATTGCTTTGATATTTACAAACTGCATGAATATCACCAGCAGAATTTACAGGACTTCTGCCATTCCCTTAAGTGCGGAGTCGATGTAGTGATCTGCGATAATACCAACCTTGTTCCCTGGCAGACGGAGCCTTATACTGCTGCCGCCCGGAAGTACGGATATCAGATCATTTTTCTGAATCTGCCGCCACGGGAACTTTACAAACATGTTCAATCCCAAAAAATTACTCCCGAAAAACCAGATGCGCATGAGGTTCCGGAAGAGTGCCTTATCCGCTTTATCAATGATTTCAATAAGTACAATCCGCTGTTATCCCGGAAACATACTGTTGATCCGGTTCAACATCATCATTATATATGGAACAAGGAAAAATGTCGTCCGGAAATCGCGGGGCAGGCTCAACATTTTGATCTGGATCATCTGATTACAGTAGCTCCCGAAGACTACCATACCGCCAAACTTAACATAGGAGAAAGTTTTTTGCAGCTTATTAACAATAATGCTCAAATAAATCCTTGACAAAGTAATAAACAGAGTTATAGTAAATTTATTCAAATATTTCAGCGGGAGAAAACCTTATGGGTGCTTTTATTGAGAAAAATGTTCAACTCATTGCAGAGTATAAGTTTGCGTTGCTTTGTCGCGAAGAAAATTGCGTTGAGTTTGAAGAAAAGATACATTCATCTTTTGCCGCCCTTGCAGAGTCCTGTATTACCGAAACTCAAAAATTTGCCAACGAACATCGTACCGTAATACAGCAAGCTTTTGAATGGGGCAAGCAAGGTATTACTAAAGATAGCGGCAACTTTCAGCAGCTTCTGGAACAGGTAAAATCTCTCAACGACACAGTTTTGGTACAGGCTTTTTTAAGCAGCCACGATAAAGGTATTTCAGAATATGAGCCGAAAATAGATTGGAGTAATTTGGCTGAAGATATTATCGGCAACTCTTTCAAAGGGTCCACGCCGCAAACTTCCGGTAAGCAAGCGGCTCAAGAAATTGAAAGTTTACTTGAAAAAATCAGTAAATACCGCTCTTGGACATCCGACCCCGGCAAACAAAGGGAGCTTAAAGAGGCCTGCGAGCGTATAAGAGAACTCGATCCGGCTAAAGCCGCAAAAGTGCAAAAACAGTTTGAAACTGGTAAGGAAATTGCAAAGCTTCATTCAAAAGCCTACGAATACGGTCTGCAAAATAATAAAGTTGCATTTGATGAGATACGCAAAAAAATATGGAAGCTTGGTGCGACTGAACAGGAAGTTGGCAAGCTGTATATGCAGTTCAGCAAGGGCAAGAAAAAGAAAAAGCTTTTCAGGCAAACTCCGCAGAAAAATGCCAAAGCTCTTGCACCGCAATTCCCCATACCCTACTTTGATCCGCAAACGGCTCATCCGTTTTATATCGGTAATTTGCCGGAAGAAGAACATTGGCGTATTTTCATTGATGAAACCGGGGATATTTTTAGCCGGTCAGCTTTTGATCCGGGAATTAAAAAAAAGCAACGGGGCAAATTTGCGGCACTTTTTGTTCCGGATAAAACCAATCTCCCCGCATTAGGTAGCCATCACGCCACAGCAGAAACTACCGAAAAAAATCAAAAAGTCCTTGCTGACCTCCTTAATAAGGGCAACAACTGCGGTATCCTCGGGGTAACGCTTGACGGTATGGCACAGTTGGATTTGGACTATTGGCACGCAGGATTTGAGCACATTTTTGATATAACGCTCCGACTGTTGCCGATCGAAGAAAAAGAGGTTACTCTTGAATTTTACATAGAAAACCGCGGTGCTATTGAGGATTTGGAAAAAACGACTGCCATGCTTCGCCGTACTGCCGATACATCGTTATTGCACTTTGGTAAAAGTTTCCCCAAAAAAGCAAATTTAGTAACGATCAAGATCCATTGTATAGCCAAGACCCAAACAGAAGATCGGCTATTTCTGGCATATAACGGTTATGTGGATACCATTGCCTGTGCCTGGAACGGCGGACGCAAAGAGCTTTATGATATGCTGAGAAAAGGTGGACTTATTCATCGTTGTCTGCTGGATGGAGATATTCAGGAATTCCCTGAAATTATGGACAGGCTTGCAAAAAATACATTTTTGACTATCGCTCAATGGAATGATCTTTTGCGTTCGCCGGATACCGCAGTTGTAGATTCCCCGGTAAATGCTCTGCTTGCACAGATGGGATTTATATTGAGGCAGAATGTAGATCTTTGGCTGTTTTATGTAGATGCGGTTCTTACTCACTTGGACTCAAAAGCTATCAGACTGACACATTTGGCAAAGCAGATAAACTATCTGACTGCCAATATGCCGCCGGAAAACAATTTACCGCTACGGCTCAAAATTATTTGGCTTACTGCAAAACTTGCCGAAGAAAATCATCACGGCAATATTGCCAAACATCTTACCGGGCAGTTGGAAAAAATTCTTAAAGATATGTATCTGGAAGATGCACCGCTTTGCTGTTGGAGCATTCTGCATCAAGCTGTAACTTATACTAATGAATTCTGTTTTGCCAACGCTCAAAAACTTATCCAGCAGTTCTGCAAGGAATTTGATCTGCTGCCGGATAATTTGCGTTATGCTCAATTATTTCCCGATGACAAGACTTTTGCTCCGGAGTTCACCGCCAAAGTTGCAGTGGTCGGGTTAAGATATTATGGTCAAATACTTTCTTCGCTTGGTCAACATGAAGCTTTTTGCGGTAATCATGAGCAAGCAAATGAATATTTTCTCTGTGCTATCAAGTGTTTTTCCTTGTTGAGTGATGGTGCTTTGAGCGATATCAGCCAGACTATGAGTTACTGGATAACCAACTGTATGGACCACATTCAAGATCCGTTGGCGATGATGCCGCATATTGAAAATTATCTTGATAATAATCTTGAAAAAGCAGCCGAATATATGGGGAGGCGTAAAGATGCCGCCGATAAATACCGCCATCACATTATGCTTCGTTATTTCCAGCGGCTGCCGCAAGATCATCCCGCAGTGCAGAAATATTTGTCAGTCTGCAATGATTGGCAGGTAGATAATGGGCACCCTTGGGAAATGATTGAGTTCTATCGGGCAATGCTGACTCAAGATGCAGCCCAGCGTACCAAGCATTTAACCAGAGCCGCAGAAATAGCAGCAGCCGAAGGCCCCACTCTGCATATTATAGCAACAGCTATCTATGGCAGCTGGTATTATTTCGATAAAAGTGTTAAAGAACAATTTGAAAATATAGCCCGGCAAACCGTTGAAGAATTGCCGGATCTTGGAGCAGAAAGAGTTGCCGCTATACAGGAACAACTTAAAAAACCGCAACTGCCGTTGGAGTTTATCAGGAAGCTCCTTCCGTTCAACTTCAGATGAATTTTGTGTGTAATCATATTGATCAAATGAAACGACAATGAAAAATAAAAAAATTAACCACAATACAGACGACCAACAGAGTGTAAAGTCTACGGATTTGAGAATAATCTTTCCGGAAACTCTGGTAAATATCTGGAAATACACACATAATGAAAATTTGCCGGAGTTTTCTAATGAACAGTGTGGGAAGGTGTGGCAGAAGCTAGAAAATATTCTGGCTGGGAATTTCAAAGGTAATATTCCAGGTATTGAAAATTATCGGGAGGCCCAGGAGGCCGCCAGAGATTTTTTAGTCGATTTTTTTCAAGCGGCTTGTCCAGCTCACATAAACAGTATGTCGGCACTGATAGCCAATGCTAAAAAATTTCTTGCCCGCAAAAATAACCCAATACAATACGAACTTAACGAAATATTGCACGAAGCTATTCTTGATTTGGAAAAACAACAGCTTATTGAACGCGATGAAAGATCCCGTGGACACAAGATTTCAAGCAATACATGGATTGCTTTAGCCGGGACATCTGTTGCTTGCCAGGCTTCAATGAGCGATTACGAAAGAAATAAGCAAAATGTGGAAAACTTTACAACCAAACTCCGGAATGGTTCGGCAGAACACTCCAGAATATTGACTCCTGCCGATGCAAAATCTTTAGTTATTCAGCTGCTGAAGGCTTTTGGCGGATGGACAAAGAAAACGGATTTATTTACGGCTATGCAAAATCATATTCCGGAACAAATGAAAATAGTTGATATTCAAGCCGGAAATGAAGATGATGAAGTTTCACTGGAAAATATAGTTGCGGTAGAAGATGACTATATGGATGAGTTTGACGCAATGCAAATCAACAGAATTGCCGGTATTGCCGCAGAACGGATTTGGAAAAGGATTTGCGAAGTAAGCAATAAAGTATTTTGCCTCTATTATTTGCCAAAAACATTTTCTAAATGCGATGTCAAATTGGGAGATATCGGAGCAACTTCAACAGTTTCCGACCAGAATCGCAGGATCAGCAATATTGTGCAAGATGAGATGAAAAGCTATCTTGATGCCAATGATGGGGACAAATCACAGGCTGTTCGGCGAACGGTAAGAAAAATTTTGAGAAGTTTATGTGGCAGCTGTACGGAATCCGGCTATAATCCCGGCTTATATTCCCGCGAGATATAAAGTGTAATGAGGAGAAATGATCATGAACGAAAAAAATATATTGCAGGAATTACGGTCAGCCAATGCCCAAAATCCAACAACTGCCGTACAGGGAGTCCGGCTTGAAGAGCTTAAAAATCGCCAGCTTCATCCTTCCCGGGAGCAACTCAAGCAGTTGGAGAATACCGATATACAGGATTTCTTTTTTCTGATAACAGAAGTCAACGATGTTGCTTGCAAGGTCATTTCCGGCAGTTTAGATGGGATCATGGCAGGACCAAACGATATTGTTCTGCCGAAAAATGTGTTGGGGCAATATGTTTATTTATCAATGGATATGCAGACAACAGTTCCTAAAAGTGCGTTAGCTGATGGATTTGCTATTCTTGATGATGAATGTTATCAAAGGATCATGGCATCCTGCAAAGAATTTGCCGATGGTTCAGTCGGTGAAATCCCCCCATACTCCAGAGCGATGCCGTATATAAGCGATAACGATGACCGCATAGAGTATCATAACAAACAGAAGCTGCTTCTAGAAAAAATCCAAATGAGTTATCATTGTATAGCTAAAGAAATCTCATTTCCGGAAAAAAAATATTCATTCCCCAGATTATGGGAATGCAATACGGAGGCTCTTGCCGCTGGTGATGAAGAAGAGGATATCCAGATAAATTGCCGTATTGATGAACGCGATGAATTTGTTTCTATAACCTATTCATTTTCAGAAGAAACTCTTTGGCTGAACATATTTTTACCTGATCAATCTGGCTTCAGCTCTCAATTAGACGGCATGGAAGTAATTGATCCTGACGGAAATACATTAGGAGTAATAAATTCCGGTCAGTGCCAAATCAGCGGACTTAAAAACTTTGAAGGGTGTATTGGCATAAAAAATAAGGATGGATATATTTGGACTTTTTCCGCAGAGGATTGAGATAAATGGAAAAATCTTTGATAAATTTGATCTCAAACTTTAAAGTCGAGAAATATAATTTAGCCTTTTATCCATCTGAAAGCTTGTTCAGCTTTGCATCGACAAATAATCCAGAGGCGGCACGGATTGCCTGCATTGCGGAATTGTTTGCCCGCTGGTTCTTGAATCGTTCCGGAGAACTGGCAGAAATGATCGATAATTTGCTGCCAAGTGGAGAACGGACAGCTCTGGGAAATTTGTTGGATGAGGACTTTTTGCATAATCCGTCCGAAGAAGTTTTGATGCGGAAGTTCTGGAATGTTGATAATTTATTTTCGCAAAAATGTTTACCGGCAACACGGCAGAAACTGCTTGAGATATGTTGTAAAACTGATGGATTTATTCCGGTATACATAAAAAATCAAGCATTTTTTGTTCCGTTTCATCTGGAAGATGGTGGGTTGGAAATCCGGGATCTTTCAGGTACATTATTAGCAAACTGGCAGCCCAATTATCAAAGACTTATCCCGGAAAATCACTCTTATACCTGTATTGTTCACTGTTGTCAGCAAGATCTACCGGTTTTTATCGGCAGCAGTTTTATGTTGCCGGTATTGCTTGCATACTGGCGTAAACAAGGCTTGATAAAATACAATCATTTACGCTTGCTTGCCACCGGAGCAATAGAAGAAGACCGCATTAAAGCAGTTGCTACTGCTGAAAAAACAGCTGCTGTTCAAAATTGTTTTCCGCAAGCATATCTGCTCTTTCCGGAGAGTATCCGATATTGTTCTGATAAACCATGGGAAGTACCGCTTGCTTCCGGCATGACCAGCAATGCGTTGTTACACAAACTGCCGGAAATAATTGAAAGCAAAGGGTTGTTTATTCCTACCCTGCGTGATGCTTTGATCAGGTTGCCAATGTTAAGTGCTATTCGCGAAGAAACATATAATAGCTGGGACGCGTATTATGAGCGGATAGCGTTATACTCAAAGAGTCTTAATTCCTTGCTTAATCCAGTCGAATATATGCTTTGCCTGATGCTTAAAAGTTCAGCACTATGCCACATGGGCAGAACTGATGAAGCATTGCAGCTTAACCGGAAAGCCCAACAGTTTGCTGGCAAAAATAATATGGAAAAAAGTTTGCGGCGAATGGAAATTGAAGAACTTGTAGAATTACAGGATAAAGAGCTGTTTCCGGAAATACAAGTATTGGCAGAAACATTGCAGAAAAATATTGAACAGCTGGATGATCCTGATTTATTGATGCGTTATTATGGTACTATGGGACAGGCTCACTGTTATGGTTATCTTGCCGGAATAGCAGGTTTTAACTGTGATTGTGCATTGAACTATTTTGAAAAAGCGGTTCTGTATGCTCAAAAAAATAATTCCGCCGGAGATGTTGCTCAAGATCTTAATTACCGCTATTTGTGGTATGCTCTTTTTGAACCGGAGAGCAATGAGGCAGAAGAGTGTTTTTCAGAGGCGTATAGTTATATAATTTGTAATTTACAGGATAATCGGAACATTCAAACCAAAAATAAAAATTTCCTTTTTCGCTTCAAGGCTTTTGCAATGTATCGGCATTTGTTGACCAAACAAAGCATCAAAACTGAAAACTTCAGCAAGTATCAACTGCCAGATGATGCATACCCCTGGCTCAAAGGAACCGTTTGCAAATATCTTGGAGCGTTGTATGCAGCACAAGGAAAAATTACGGAAGCAGAAAGAATGTTTGCAGAGTCTATCCGCAATTTAAGTTGGCATGATTCGATCATACAGTTTATAAAAATGACTGCTTATGCTGAAGCTTATCGCTCGCTGGGTAAAGATGATGATCGGCAGCAGGCATTGCAGTTGGCTGTCGATCTGTTGAAAACTTACCCTTCGGCAGAGTATTGGATAAGTTTTTTGTTGGGGAAAGATGAATTTCCCGGATTAAAATATTGGTATTAAAAAACTTTATCATTCAAACTTATGAGGAGAAAATATTATGGCTAACGAACTCATTCGCGAAAGAAAAATCAAAAGATTGCCCAATAACATTGAAAAAGCAATTGATGAATTGTGTAATACGCCTCAACATCGCCATAAAGCAGAGGAAGAGAAGAAAATCTTTTTGCTCTATTTGAACTTTGCGGTTTGCAATATTCAGCAGATTGCAGGTGTTGATGTGACTGATGAGAAAAAAATTGCCGATGCGATTGAACAAAAAGGCGATACTGTAATTCAAAAATTGGCAAACTTTCTCTGGCTTTTTAATGTGGATGAACCGGGAAATGATTTTAAAGACTACAAAGCCATTACCTTAAAACTGGTTACAAAAATTTTCGCTTTGCGTAACCTTTTTGCCCACCCACAAGGCTCTGATATAACTCCGTTGTTGTCCGACCGCGATTTTTATGTAGTACTCGAAGGAATATTGCTTTCTTACGCCCAAGACAATGCTTTAGGTCAAGGTTTGAAAACAGACAAACTTTTCAAACTTAAACTGATGAATATACACAGTGATACTTCTGAACGGGATTTTGACGCCAATAAACAGTATGAATTGACCCGCAAAGGTATAATCTTCCTTACTTGTATGGCACTTTATAAAAATGAGGCAATGGAATTTTGTCAAATGTTTGTGGATATGAAACTTCCGCAGCGTTGTCCCGCTGATGCCGGCGAGGAGTGCAAAAACATTGCCTGCTGTGGCAGCAGTGATGCAAAACCCTGTAACTATGCTAAAGCCAAAGCATTGATAACTATGTTTACCTATTTCAGCTGCCGTAAAGGCCGTGATGTGCTTGATGCAGCTGATTTGGACTTTATGAGTTTTGCCGACATTATGACATATCTGAATAAGGTTCCTTCAGCAGCAATGGATTATCTGCCGTTGCTTGATGAAAGGAATATGCTGGCAGAAAAAGCTGCAATTTCTACTGAATCAGAGAAGAACAAACTTTATAAATATTCTCTGCACCGGCGGTTCAAGGATCGTTTTCTGGCATTTGCAGCAGCTTATTGCGAAGACTTCAGCTTATTGCCTGTATTGCATTTCAAACGCTTGGATATTTCTGAACATATCGGCCGAAAACGCTATGCATTCGGCAGCGAAAATGACAATCGCAACCGTATGGATCGCCATTATGTAATTAAAAATGATTCTATTGCCTTTGAGTTTTTGCCGACAGAACACTACGGTGATATCAAGATATCTTCGCTGCGTGGAAATATCTCCGAAACATTATTCAAAAAACTTTTGTATGCAATGAACTGCTGGAACCCAGAGGTAGTAAATGCCAAACTCAAAGAATACTTGACTGCTTATCATAAAGTTTTGGAAAAAATGCTTAATACCGGAGTTGATGAAGATTTTTATCTGGAAGATTTTGAAGACGAATTTTCCATCATCACCGGTTTTTCCGGCGATGAGCTGTTTGACAATTTTGAAGATATCACTCAACACTATTTCCCCGGCAATCTCTCTCGTTTTTTCACCGCCAGTTCCAACGAAATGGGACAGGAGGAAATGTTTGAATGGCTCACTTACCGCTTGAAGGTATTGAAAGATCAGTCTGTTGATTTCCAGAAGCGGCTGAAAAAATTTGAAGAATGGCGATCTGTCCCGGCTGAAAAACGCACCACTCCCCGGCCACCGGTTTGTGGCGGCAGTGAACTTTCTTACCCGCCTTACACCACCAGTTTTTCGGATGGAGATTTGATCGTATGGGTATTCAAAGCCTTGAATTTGCATTTAACGCCGGAAAATAAATTCCGCCAGCTGCCCCGTGGCGAACAGCACAATAAAGGGATGCGAGACCACGAATACCAGATGCTTCATCGTGCCATCGGCAAATATTCGCTGGATCAGAAAAGCATAGCCGGGTTGCTGAATAAATTACGCCCGGAATTAAGCAGTGCATGGTCTGATATTTCCGGAAAAGTCAGTAAGTTATTTAGCATAAAATCCAAAGAAATGGCTAAAAATCCCAGAATGGCTGCCAATGGGCGTCCTCTGCGTGCTTCTAAAACACTTCATATGCTGGCGACCGCCGCAGCACAACATTGTCAGGAATATTACCAACAGCAGTTGACTAAATATAATAAAGCTGGTGCTTACGGTATTGACAATGATGTTTTGCGAGCTGAATGCCGCCGTTTTGGCGTAAAAGTCGGTATGCCGCTTGACCGCAATTCATTGATCAAGACTATACTTGGTATTGACGAAAATCAGTGGAAACATGCTTACGATTACAGCAACAAACGGCCTTTTGTTGACCGCAAACTTTCCAATACAGAACATATCTTTACCAAAGTACCGTTGCCCAATGATTTTGCTGAAAGAATTGTCCCGGAAAAAATCAAAACAGCCGGCAGCTTTGATTTTAATAAAGCAATGCGGGAAATGAAAATCGATCTGCAGTTGCGTAACTATTACGATATAAGTGCTATGGTCGATTATCTGCATAGCGGCAACAGCTCCAAGCTGAACACTCAAAGAGTGATAACCCGTGGAGAGAATACTTTTACGGAACATGTCGATTTAAGCCGTACGGCAGTAAATAAAGCCTTATCGGGGATCCGCAAGTGCGAGTATCAGGACAAACTTTTGAGCATCATAGCCTTGAAATACCGTGAGCGTTTTATGGCTGGTGAAAGTATGTTTGACAAAAAAGTCAATATGGAAGATAATGTTTCCATTTATGACTTTTTTGAAAAACCTGTTACAGTAGCGATCAAGAAAACCGGCGGCGTAAAAGTTTCGATACTGCCCAACGATCTGCTGCGACCGGCATTTGCTTTGATAAGAACTGCAAGTTATCTGCGGGTAATAACCGCCGCGATCGATCCCGTTCGCAAGGAGTTTGACTACTACGAGCTGCAGGAAAAATTAAGCATGATCCAAGCCGAAGATCGCCGTAAAAGGTTGGAGTTTTTGCCGGCAATTATAAATTTTGAAAGGATCGTACAGTTACCCAAGGGGTTGATTTACAGCAAAAATAGCGACAAGGCTGTAAGAGAAAAAGAAAACCGTGATATTGAATATCCTTACTATCGTGGTTATTATAATAAACTTACCAGGGAGGAGTTTGATATAATAGCTGATGCCCGTAATGCGGTTTATCATAACGGTATTGGCTTGGATATCAGACAAGCTATGGAAATTTTGCAAAAACACGCCAAGTCGCCAGTAAAACGCGAATGGTGAAAAGTGTTCCGAATTTTAGAAATTTCGGAACGAGGTTTTTCTCTTTCTATCAGCAACAATGCATTTTGTGCGGAAAAAGAGGATAAACCCAAGGTAACAATACCGTTGGATGAAATATCAGCGGTATTGCTTACCGAACCGGCAAACAGCCTGTCTGGCGTGCTTTTATCTGAATTAGGCACCCGCCAAATACCTTTGGTATGTTGCAACAGACATTATTTGCCAATGGCGGTTTTGCTTTCTTTACCGTTTGCGGGCAAAAATGAATTGCCGTTTTTGCAATCTAAGTTGCCTGCCGGGATTAAAGCCGGGATATGGCAGCGTATAATAAAAAGTAAGGTTGCCGGACAGAATAAAGTTTTACAAAAATGGCGAAATTGCAATGATCTTGCTTGCTGTATTGATTCTGTTATTTTGGGTGATAAACGATTTATGGAAGCAAGAGTTGCTGCTGTTTATTGGCAAAAACTATCGGTTTTTCCCCGTCGTGACCGTTATGCCGCAGACACCAATATACTGTTTAATTACGGTTACTCCATACTGTATGCAGCATTTGCCAGGGAGATTGCGTTAGCTGGATTACTGCCCAATATGGGTATATACCATCATCATCGGGATAATACTTATAATCTGGCATCAGACTTGATGGAACCGTTACGACCTTGTGTTGATTATGTAATATTGCAGATCATATCAGAAAATCCGGTAATGAACAGGTTGGAAAAACATATCAAAGAAGATTTTTTGCGGATGTTATATTCGGTACGGCTGAAACACCGTCAATCACACTACACAGTATTTTCTTTTATTCGCGAAATTGTCAGATCATTTATTGAGTGTTTACACAGCAAAAAGGCGTCAAGTCTGATATTGCCAGCTTGGGATAAAGATAATTATGTGGATTTCAGTAGTATTTGATTTACCGTCGGTTACAGCAGCTGACCGTAAGAGCTGCCGTTGTATGCGTAAAAAACTGCTTTCCGCAGGTTTTATTCAAGTGCAGAAGTCTTTGTTGTGGCGGTGGGCAGAAAATAAAGAATTTGCAGATGCATTGGTAAAGAAGTTGAAGAAATCATTACCTGGCACAGGCAACATTATTTTCTTCTACATACCAGATACAGCTTTTAAGCACACTTTACATACTATTGATGGTAAAGTATGTTTACCGCCAAGTCCGCCGGATCCATGGATAATATTATCTTGACTTTTTTAAAAATGGTGTTATATTAGCAGCATAATTGATAATAAAAATGCAGTTATTTGTTGTCGATTTATTTGCAAGTCTTTTATTTATAAAGGCTTGCTTGGGGTATGCTGTAATGTCCCTCTGGAATAGGGGGAAGAACAGCCCTGGCGATCATTTGCAGTTTGCCGATCGTGCTGTAATGTCCCTCTGGAATAGGGGGAAGAACAGCCAGCTCCGATTTTTTCCACAGCCTTTTTTGCTGTAATGTCCCTCTGGAATAGGGGGAAGAACAGCTCAACAGCTTTGTCATCGTCCCGAAGGTCAGCTGTAATGTCCCTCTGGAATAGGGGGAAGAACAGCTTTCTGATGGTTTTAATTAATGTGGATTTAGCTGTAATGTCCCTCTGGAATAGGGGGAAGAACAGCCATTTTTCAGGAAATTTATCATTTTTTATCGCTGTAATGTCCCTCTGGAATAGGGGGAAGAACAGCAGGTCACCACGGCGATGAGAGCCAGGATTAGCTGTAATGTCCCTCTGGAATAGGGGGAAGAACAGCAGAGGTCGGCGATAGTTCTGACTTCGTTGTGCTGTAATGTCCCCCTGGAATAGTGGGAAGAACAGCTGTTTGTCCCAACTGCCGATCACGATACAGCTGTAATGTCCCCCTGGAATAGGGGGAAGAACAGCCGATCTTGCTGCTCGAAACTTCACTGTTGGCTGTCAATTGAAAGAAATGTTACAATAATCGGTGTTAAATATACATAACAAGCATATAATATTGATAAACTACTGGAATTTTCAGCATCTCCGAAAGCAGTTTATATGATATATCTTTTAGGGGTTGATGATACTGGAAATATTATTGCCCATTTGTGTTCTGTTTTTGATAAAAGGCTTGTAGAAGCTACACACATTCAACATCATTGGGCTGGAAGAAATACTCGTGGAGTTACACAGTTTGAAGGAAATGCGTTAGGAAAAATTATCAATGATGGCGATAATAACTTTGACATGAATAAAGCAAAACAATTTATTAATGAGCTTATTGCACGATAATTCATAAATTTTTTATATCGCTTGAAGTATATGATTTTTTGCTTGTTATTATTGCGTCAAATCATGTGCAGTTTTGCGAAAGACGGAACTGTTGATTGCGGCTCTCTTTTTGGTGTTCCTGATGTTATTTTCTGATAAAAGGAGACCATTTTTGGCTTATTTCAAAACACTATTTTTTTTGCCTAAATTTCCGTGTTCTAATATGAATGGTTAATAATCAAGGACTTATATAAATGGAGAAAAAATTTGATTCACAAATAAATCCAGCACCATTTTTTGTCTTTTTTTAAAGGCAAAAAATAACGGGGCTGCAAGGCTTCACTTATTAAACTGGGGCTCAAATAAATAGCTTTATCAATCACTATTGGAATGTTCGTAATGTTGTTATGAAGGAACTCCTCAAGATAGAGTGATGGGCCAATAGTAAATGGCACGAATACTCTTCAAGAATTAACCGTTGGAGTAATCGTCAGGTGTAAAACCTGACAACAGGACGGGATTCAGGATATTCTGTATCCCCCTTTGCTTGTAATTGCTCGTATAGAACCGTTTTCCGGGTATATTTTTCTTTATCCTATTCAGCAGGAATAGGGTTTGTGATTGCGGTATTCGCTTAATGTTCTGCCGGTCAACCTTTTGAAAAAGCGGCTGAAGGCGTATACATCACGGAATTCAAGTTGTTTGGCTATTTCTGTTAAACTCTTGTTGCTGGTCAGCAGCAGTCTTGCCGCAAAGTCAGCCCGGGTTTGGTCAAGGAAGTTTTTCAGCGGTATACCCGTTTCGTTATTGAAACGCAATGCCGCGTGTTTGCCCGTACAATTCATGAAATCCCCTACATCGCTTACCCGTACATCGCAGCCGCGGCGGGAATAGACAAATTCTTTGATCTGCCGGACAAAGTTGCTGGTACTGGACTTTTTTTCCTGAATTTCCATAATAAGACGGTTGATCACCACGCTCAAAGCAGCATTGACTATACTCATGGAGGCCGACCGGCTCATGACCTTGGGCGACAACGATTCTGTGAGGATAGCCGCAGCGTGCTGCAGTATTTTTTCATCTGGCAGCACCATTACCGCATTGACACTCTCCGAGGCGGAAAATTTTACGCTCAACCATGAAGAACGGTTCTGCATATAATTAAAACAATGTTCCAAGCCGGGGGCTATGATAACCGTATCGCCGTGTTTGAAGTTGTGCAGCACCACCCCGGATTTTTCCTTTACCTGCAAAACACCATTGCCCTCAAAAATAAAATCCACCTGCCAGAATTCGTGGCTGTGAAACATTTTTGACGTATCGGTTTTTTCCGGAATACTGCGGAATTGATGAAATAAATATTGTTCCATATACACCTCTTGGTTTACAATAACTCTTCACAGCTATTTTGCAAGTATTTTTGCAATCAAAAAATATTATAAATGCTTTTTTTGATTTTTTTGTCCTCCTTTAGGACAAAAAAACTACCGGCTCTGCCGGTAAGTAGCTAAAAAGAGCTTTAGCTTCAAGCAAAAATAAACCTCTTGAATTATA
>JAZSHD010000068.1:0-4518 GCA_045533055.1 Victivallaceae bacterium
CACAGAACGACATGGCTACGATCCGACTTCAATAGTAAAAGTAATAAACTTCAAGCTGAAATTGCAGCTGATAATAGCAAATTATTGAAAGATATTCAGCACAGAGATGCAAATATGAAGCTTTATGATCTGCGGCTGGAAGTTTATATGACATTTATGAGAGCTCTTGACATAGAACACCGAATCAAAGAATTTGAATTAAAACTCCCTCTAATGCGAGAGCAAGCGATGAATGCAATGTTAGAGGAAATGACTCAATGTAAAATTCAAATTGACAAAGCGAAAAATATAGCCTGTTTTTGTTTTTCAGGTGATACTGAACTTTTACAAGCACTAAATAAAGCATATGTGCCATTTGCAGTTTTCTACGATGAAATTTTACGAAACTTGGTGCAAGCAAAAGACATGGTATTACCTGTTATAAACAAAATGGTTGAGAAAAATCCGGAAAATGCTGTTCAAATAGTTAGTGATGTAATAAACTGCAATATCAACTCACAATTTTACCAAACATATCAGCAGAATATTTCTGGAATATCCCAACAGGCAGGCCAAGCTTTTGCTGATTATAAAAGTTTAGTTGCACACGATAAATTCGGCATTCTTTTTGAAAAATATCTTTTGCCTGAAGCGATTACTTTAACGGAAAGTTTTTATGGAAACTGAACTTTGCAATATGTGTATGATTACCGATGCCCAAGGGCGGGTGTTGGTGCAGGAACGATTGCCCAAGCCGTCGAATCCGTGGTCGGGGTTGACTTTTCCCGGGGGACATGTTGAGCCGGGGGAAACAGTCGTGGCTTCGGTGATCCGGGAAGTTCAGGAGGAAACGGGGCTGACCGTTTCCAATTTGCAGAACTGCGGATATATTCAGTGGTACAATCCGATTAAGCAGTCGCAGTATTTTGTCTTTCTTTTCAAAACCAGCACCTTTTCCGGAGAACTGACCGCTTCCGTTGAGGGAAAAGTCAAGTGGATGACTTTAGATGAAATGCTCGCAGGGAAACTTGCTCCCAACATGAAACAATATCTCGCCGTCTTCCAAAACGAAACCATCCCCCAAGCCTACGGCATTTCCGGGCAAGGTTTGAATTTAGTGGATAAAAACAGCAATTTGATTGATGGAGAAAACAATGCTTTATAATATTTATTTCAGTCCGACGGGCGGGACGAAGAAGGTGGCGGATATTCTGGCTGGCAATCTCGGGGGTGAGGTTTGCGGGGTGGATATTTGTTGCGATATTGAAAAGATGAGTTTGCTCGCCGGTGATGTTTGTCTGGTTTCGGTTCCTTCGTTTGCAGGAAGAGTTCCGCAGATTGCTGTTGAACGGATCAAAAAGATTTCCGGCAATGGGGCGAAAGCGATTTTGAATTGTGTTTACGGCAATCGGGAGTGGGACGATACTTTGACTGAACTTCAGGACACTCTTGAAAGTTGCGGATTTGTTTGTGTGGCTGCTGTGGCTGCTGTGGCTGAACACTCCATCTTCCGGCAGTTTGCCGCTGGTCGTCCCGATGCAGACGATGCCCTGGAACTTGCGGAGTTTGCCCGCAAGATCACCGCCAAACTTGATAGCGGCGTTTTCGGAGAGTTGAATCTTGCCGGAAGTCATGGCACATACAAGGAACTTGCCAACATCCCTTTCAAGCCCGAAGCCAATGATGCTTGCGATAATTGCGGCATTTGTGCTTCCGGTTGTCCCGTGGGAGCGATAGACAAAGCTGATCCCCGCAAGACCGATAAAAATGTTTGCATAAGCTGTATGCGTTGCCGGGACATTTGCCACAAACACGCCCGCGATCTCGATCCGGAGTTCATGCAAGCCGCCGCCGAAAAAATGGCTCCCAAACTGGGCGGTCGCAAGAAAAATCATCTGTTTTTGTGAATGATAATGAATCCCATCCGTAAATTTTTTGATATTCTTTTTGATTACTATGGTTCGCAGTATTGGTGGCCTTGCCGGAGCGGTTTGCGATGGGAGATCATTAGTGGGGCGATTCTTACGCAGAATACTGCCTGGACTAATGTGGAAAAGGCTATTGGGAATTTGCTTGCTGCCGGGGTGATGTCGCCGGAATGTGTACTGGCAACTCCTGATGACAAGGTGCAGGAGTTGATCCGTCCGGCGGGATTTTTTACGCAGAAATGTGCTTATTTGAAAGCGGTTGCGGCGTTTATGCTTGAGCGGGAACTCGCATTTGAGCAGTCGGCGGATGTTTGGACTTTGCGGAAAGAGTTGCTCACGGTCAAAGGTGTCGGGCGGGAAACGGCGGACAGCATCTTGCTTTATGCTTTCAACAAGCCGATTTTTGTCATTGATGCCTACACCCGAAGGGTGGCAGAACGGCATTTGCACCTTGACGGAACTTTGCATTATGACATTCTGCAAAAGATTTTTATGGATGCTTTGCCCGGTGATGTTGCCATTTACAACGAATATCACGCCCTCATCGTTGCCCTCTGCAAAGAGTCCTGTCGTAAGTCCGGCTGCGGAGGAGTTTGCTTAAAAATATCTGATATTGCTATTTAGAATTGGAAAGTCAGCTAAATATTTAGGCAAGTTTACAATGAGCGTTGCTTGACAAATCAATGCGGCAGTGTATATTATTGTAAGAACGACTAAATATTTAGGCAAGTTTACAATAAAGGACTGCCATTATGGAAATAAAACGAGATCACTATTTACAGCAGCTGATCGACCGGCAGTGGAATGGGATGGTGAAAATCATTACCGGCATCCGCCGTTGCGGAAAATCTTATCTGCTCCGGACTTTGTTCAGAAATTATTTGCTGCAGCAAGGTGTGAAAGAAGAACAGATCATTCATATTGAATTGGATTTGACTAAAAATATCCGTTACCGTAATCCATTGGAACTGGCGGCTTATGTCCACAGCCTGATTGATGGCAAATCAGAAAAGTATTATCTTTTTATTGATGAGATCCAAATGTGCGAACCGGTAAAGAATCCATATTTGCCGGACGGTAAAAAAATCACTTTCTACGATACTCTCAATGAGTTTAAGGAAATTCCGAATCTTGATGTCTATGTTACGGGGAGCAATTCCAAGATGCTTTCCACCGATATTCTGACCGAGTTCCGGGGACGCGGAGATGAAATAAGGATCCACCCTTTGAGTTTTGCAGAGTTTTATTCTGCGGTCGGCGGTGACAAAAAAGATGCGTTTGATCAGTATGCGTTCTTTGGCGGGATGCCGCTTATCCTTAATCAAAAGGATGATGGTGCAAAGATGGCATATTTGAATTCGCTTTTTGATGAATTGTATCTGAAAGATATTGCTGAACGCAAAAAAATCGAACATCCGGAAGAGTTGGCTCAAATTCTGGATTTGTTGTGTTCGGCGATCGGTTCGCTTACCAATCCCTCTAAAATCGCCGATACTATTCTTTCCAGAAAAAAGGTGAGTGTTTCCGTCAATACTTTGAAAAATTATCTGGAACACCTCAAGGATGCTTTTTTGTTTACCGAAAGCAAGCGGTATGATGTCAGAGGCAAATCCTACTTTGAATATCCGATGAAGTATTATTGTGAGGATATCGGATTGCGTAATGCCAGAACCGGATTCCGGCAAATGGAGATGACTCACATCATGGAAAATATTATTTTCAATGAATTGCGGGTGAGAAATTTTTCCGCAGATGTGGGTATCGTCTATGAAAATGGCAGAAATAAAAGCGGGAATCCGGTCAAAATCCAACGGGAAATCGACTTCATTGCATCTAAAGGCAACCGGAAGGTCTATATTCAGTCGGCGTTTGCCATGCCGGATGCAGAAAAACAAGCCGCTGAATTGAAACCTTTCAGTTTGACCGGTGATTCATTCCCAAAAATCATCATCCGGAACGACATCGGCAAATCCTGGTACGATGACAACGGTATTCTGAATATAAATCTGATCGATTTTCTGCTGGATGATTCGGTGATTTGAGCCGGTAAAAACTCCGGATGCGGTGAAATTTGCAAAAAACTCTTCAGTTTTCAGAAAAAATAATATGAATATTTCGTCCAATCTGGAATTTAATTCCAATTTGGATGGAGTTTTTGATAAACTCATTGAACGGTTGGCTTGAAAATAAGGCTGCTTTTCAATGAATAGGCGAAGTGTAGGAACATAACACATTTCATCCTTACCTGCGGCTTGTTCTCCGCTGTTCTGAAATGTGTTTTGAGCGTGAACTGTCAGATTTTCGCTGTAAAATGAAATTCTGAAAACCGCTTTACTTGGGTGGGCAAATTCAGAATAAAAATATAAGCGATCAATCCCAGAACAGATGTTATTCCTGCTGCGACAGCCCATAACAGTAAAAATCTTTTGGCAGTAACTGCTGTTCCAGCGTGGTTTTTTTATATAAATCAGCTCTGTTCCCAATATCGGTTGATTAACAGTAAAGATGTTGAATAAAATCTTTTCAAAACTTAAAGGGCATTTATCTATTTGTGTAACAAATAGATAAATGCCAATAAAAGGTTTGGAAAAGGGTGATGGGGTTCCGTCTT
>JAZSHD010000014.1:0-6126 GCA_045533055.1 Victivallaceae bacterium
TGCAAAGTCAGTTTCAGCATCTCTTTCAAGCGGCTCTGCTTGCATTGGGTGGTGGAGATCCGGTAACGGAGCAAGGGTTCGCCGATATTGGCAAACTCAAATTTTTCCAGCACCCGCAGCCAGTAGTCGTAGTCCTCGCAGACCGGGTATTCAAAGGTATACAGTCCGGTGGCTTTGATCACGCTGCTGCGGAGCATCAGCACCGGCTGGGCTATCACATTGGTTACCGGCAGCTGCTGCCGGATCTCGCCGGGTGTTTCCGGGTAATGGCGGTAGCCGGTGGTATTGGAGTTTTCGTCGATGATCTCCAAATCCGCACCCACCGCACCGATTTCCGGATGTTTTTCCAGAAACTCCACTTGCTTTTGGAGCCGTTCCGGGAAACATATATCGTCGGAATCCACCCAGGCGGCGTACCCGGCATCGGCGGGGATGGCTCCGATCAGGCGGTTGCGGGTGGCTACGATGCCGATGTTTTTTTCGTTATTGAGTATATGTATGCGTTTATCCTGCACGGCATAGCGTTCCATTATGCTCAAACTTGAGTCTTTACTGCCGTCGTTACAGGCAAAAAGCTCCCAATCCTGCCAGGTTTGACCGGTTATGGAGCTTAAGCACTCTTCCAGATATTTTTCGGCATTGTATACTGCCAGCAAAACTGCAACTTTTGCCATTTACTTATCCCTTGCCGATGAATTTTTTGCCAGTTTGCGGCGGATCTGCGAAAGCTGTTCGCACAACAACCCCAGCATAAAGCTCAAAACCCCCATTACTATCAGCATGACCGCAGTGGATGTTACCAGATAACTGCGGATAAAAGTGAAAGCTCCTTGAGCTATGCCCAACACTATAAAGAGCAGTGCCAACCGGCAGAAGGTGGTTTGCGGCCGCAACAATACAGCCAAATTCAATATTTCTGCTAAAGTAATGATCGCAGTTTTGGTGCCGATGGTGCTGGTTCCGGCGGTGCGGGGGGCAACTTCAATAGGCGTTTCAGTAACCAGTTTGCCATCGTTGACCATCAAAAGCAATATGCAGTCGCTGTATGCCATGGTGTTGGGGCACAGATCCAGATAATCCAGCGTTTCGCTCATACGGTAGCATTTCATGCCCGAATTCAAATCCTTTACCGGCAGTTCCAGCAGGGACGACGCAAACTTCCGGATCACCCATTTGCCCAAGGTTCGGTAGCCGCCGGATTCATTGTTCTGTCTGGCTCCCACCACCATATCGGCATTGGTTTTCCGGATGTGGTCATAGCATTTAAGTACATCTTCCAGCCGGTGCTGACCATCGGAATCTATGGTTATAGCATATTCGGTAACACTTGCCCGCAGCCCGGTCTTGATGGCTCCGCCGTAGCCGCGGTTGCACTTGTGGCTGATAATGGTTATGTGCGGATCGTTGAACTTCTGCAGCTCCTGTAAGGTATTGTCTTTGCTGCCGTCGTTGACCGCGATGACCTGAAAATCGTGCTTTTGCACAAACTCCAGCAATTTCGGGAAAAATACCGGAATGTTTTCTTCTTCGTTATAGCAGGGTATTACGATGGTTAAACTGCTGTTCATGTTATTTATTCTCCTGCTTTTTTACTTTGAATATCCAGATATTTTTACTGTGCGGGGTGTCGGGTATGCGTTCCAGATCGCTTCGCTTTTCCATGCCGTAGGAGCGTTTGCGGTGGACAACAGCCAAGTCAAAATCTTTGAAGGTGGCCGGGTTGTGCGATACATCTGTAAAGCCGTCAGTCAAATCGGCTTTGCTCCAATACCCCACTTCGCTCATCATGGGCGAAAAGAGTTTCAGTTTACGGTCGGGAAAATGTGTTTTGTTATATTTTTCGATCCATTTGCCAGCTTTGATAAAGTCTTTGCCTTTGCTGGAAAACGCCCGGTTTATGCCGTTGGCAAACTGCCCGATGAGCAAAGCTGTACAAGCTATCACGCAGATAAACTGCACTTTGTATGGCAGGTATTTTATTGCCAGATCTCGCAGCACACCTGCTCCGGTAATGGTGAATACCATGAAAAGCGGTATTAAAAAGAGGTAATAACGGTATGCCGAAATCGTAACCAGGTAAAGAGTAAAATACATCAATGTCGTACCCAGAAATACCAGATAATCGGCTCGCCACTGCTTCCGCCGGATGATTGCCGCAGCTCCGATCATCGCCAGCAGCCAGTACAATTCGTATCCGCCCCGGACAAAGCTGGAAAAATTGTGGCTGGCTTTTTCGGCAGGCGACATTTTTTTCATCGCTGATTGATTGATATCTTGCTCTTGCTGCACACGGGGCGGCTGGGCTTTTTGAACAACTGAGCCCGGAAAGAGCTTTACCCGGCAAACATCAATTATTACTTTTATCCGTGTATCCGGTGCAAAAATTCCACACTTGCTGTAATTCATGGCACAAAATGGTGAAATTATTGCAAAAGTACATACTATGGCAATTCCCCACGATGCCAGCACTTTGCCCCATGCTGCCGGTCGGCAGAACAGCCCCACATAAATGGGCAGCCCCAGCAGCAGAACTGCACTCAATGCCATGCCTTCGCCCCGGGATACGGTCATAAGTCCAGCCGAAACTCCGAATAAAAGAGCGTTTTTCCATTTGGGATTTTCAGTTGTCCGCAAAAAGAACAGAACTGCGGCAATCAGAAAAAATATGCGGCTGGATTCGAGTAATGGAGCACAGGCAAATCTTATCATCTTGGGGGCACCCGCATAAAGCACGCAGCCCCATGCCGCCGCCAGCGGCGAAACATAACGCTCCAGCAGGCTCCGCAGCGGAAAACACGCTGCCAGATAGAACAACCCTGCCACTAATGTCAACGCCTTGACCGGCTCCAAACCCAGAAAAGCAAACACCCCTGCCAGAGTAATATTCAGCATGGGTACCTGGGTAGCTATACCTTCAGACCAGTTGCCTTGAGCCAGTTCCCGGACATACGGGGCGTAAACATGAGTCGTATCCCGGTAAACATCGGTTAAAAACAATGTATAAAGTATTGTGCTGAGTGCCGCTATTGTCAGTGACAGGAAAAAAACGTACTTGGGAGTATTGGCAAAAGCGGTCAATTTGCCGTAAAATTTTTTAATATCCATTGGTTCCTCACTTCATGATGGTACATATACTGTATTATTATTCTTAATATAATACGCCAACAACTCTTTTGCAAATATTAGTTTATCATATACCTGTTACAGTCCGGCACCGCTTGCAGCTTTATTGAATGAAAAGTTGCAATATCGTTATTTCGGGTGTATATTGTATACAGTATACAAAAAAGGAATTTTATGGCTATAACTAAAATATCATTGTCTGAACAGGCCCGCAATGAGCTGCTGGCAAGCATTGTTTCCGGCAAATTGGCTGCCGGTAGCCGCTTGACTGAAGAGGCTCTGTCGCAGGAATACGGCATCAGCCGGACTCCGGTGCGGGATGCGTTGTCCAGATTGGAAAATGATGGTTTGATCGAAAGATTGCCCAGCCGGGGGTATCAGGTGAAAAAACTTGATCCGGCAGCAGTGGAAGAATTGCTGATCTGCCGGTGCGAAGTTGAGCTTATGATATTTGAAAAAGACCACGAAAATATCTCGTTTGCGGCGTTGAAGGAGCTGTATGACGAACTTGCGGTACTGGATATTGCCAAGCCGGATGCTCTGGCGGAAACCCGCCGGATCGATGACGCTTTGCACAGTGTTATCAACGATGCGTGCAGCAACCGGTATTGGCGGGAGTTCCACAACCGGCTGCTGAAACAGCGTCTGCCGTACCGCGATGTCCGCAACAACGGCAGTGCTGAACTGACTTTGCAGCTTAAAGAAGAACGATTGAAACTCTTGTCGGCGATCCTCTCCGGCGATAAAAAGCTGGGGCGTGAAGCTCTCTTGAGTCATCTGGAAAACGGAAGAAAAGATTTCATAAAAATATTTAACAAATAGCTAATGTCTCAAATTTTGTGAAACTGAAGTGTTAAAATATATCATTTAAGATCATAGATAAATCACACAAGTTATGACTTGTCAAAAACGCCAAGACTATAGCTTGCCTCCGGTGGATACAGCGTGCAGCAAGGCTCGAGATTGCCCGCGATGTGCCACCGTACTTTGATTGCTCACAAATTTCAGGACAATAACAACAAATAAAAAAGGAAGAGAAAACATGTTCAAAAAACTTTACCTGCCGGTGGGTATTTTAATTGCAGTTATCTGGAGCTTGTCTGCTCCGGCTGCCGGATTGTTCTGTAAAGAGTACATCGGCACCCCTGCAATGATCATTGCCATTTTTCTGGTCAGCGGTATGCAGGTCAAATTCAGCGAGCTTAAATTCGACCGCAAATTTCTTTTGGGGTTGATTTTCGGCAGTGCCTTTACGCTGGCGGGTTTGTCCTTCTGCGGCTGGGTAACTTTAAGCTGGCTTACCTGGGACAAAGCTCTGCTGGCGGGATTGCTGGTGATGCTGGCGGCACCCCCTACTTTGAGTTCGGGTATCGTTATGACCCAGCAAGCCAACGGCAATATGATGCTTTCCATTGCCATAACGGTATTTTACAACCTCATTGCCATTTTTACCTTGCCGCTGGTGCTTGGTTTTCTGCTCAACGCCGCCAGTGCGGGCAATGTGGACAGCTGGAAGATGTTCAAACAGCTGGTCTTTACGGTGATGATCCCGCTCTTTATCGGTTACGGGATCAAAAAATATCTTTTCCGGGGGTGGTATCACAAACTTATTGACTACATACCCCTGACGGCAACGATCATGTTGAGTCTGGCATTTTTTGCGGCGGCAAGAGCGAGTATTTTAGCTATTCCGCTTCTGACGGTGCTGGTGGTGCTGATCGTGGCGTTGATCTATCACCTGTTCTCCATGGCGGCTCTCTGGGGCATCAGCAAAGTTTTGCGTATGAATATAGCCGATACCAAAGCTATGGTCTTTTGCGGAGCCAGTAAATCCGCTACTATGGCACTTGCCATGGTAGCCATTGCCGGATTGGGCAGCAGTGCCGCGGCGGTACCCTGTCTGCTCTTTTACGCATTGCAGCTCTTTCTGGATGCTATGCTGGCAAACTATTCCCGCCGCTGGATGGACAAAACTGCTGAATAAGGAGTTATTCGCCGTTGTCTATGGGGACCTGGCGGCGGACAAACGCCGGTATGTCGAAGTTTACTCCGTCGATGACGGTGCCGGGTTTGCCCTCAAAAATACCGCAGCTGGCGATGGTCAGCGGCAGAGTTTGCTGAACCGGTAAGCTGGTGTCTTTGGCGGTATTTTTGCGTTTTCTCGCAGCGGGTTTACTCTTTTCGCTGATTTGAGCGGCAGCAGCTTCCCGTTCATCATACTTTACGGCTATGGCAGTGAGGTGTACCTGTGAACCCAAGCCCGGACGGATGTTGGCCCCGATAACGGTTTTGGCGGGCATCCCGGTCATACTGCCGGCATTTTCCAAAGTGCGTTTTACATCGGCAAGGGTCAATGCTTCGCCGCCGGTAAGGTTTATTACTACTGCATCGGCATCTTTGAGTTTTGCCGCTCCGCCTAAAAATGGTGAATCCGCCAGCTTGTTCAATGCCTGATTGCAGGATTCGGCGGCGGTGGCTTCCAAGCCAGCCCCCACGCCGATAGCCGCATAGCTTTTGCGGGAACGCAAAATCGATGCCAGATCGCCTACATTGGCAGAGAGCAGATTCCCCGGCTGCAGCACATCTATCAAACCGATGACTGTGCGGGCAAATTCAATATCCGCCATGCGGAAGGCTTCTGCAAAAGCAGTTTCGGCGGGCAATACTGAAAACAACAAATCGTTGGGTATACCCAGAACTGTATCCGAAAGAGCCAGCAGCTCCCGCAAACCGTCTTCGGCACACTTGCTTCTGCCATAGCCTTCAAAGGCAAAAGGCATTTCCATTAGCAATACAGCTGATTTGCCCATATTTTTTGCCAGACGGGCAGCTACCCCGGCACCGCCGGTAGCCGTTCCACCGCCCAGACCGCCGACGATCATCACCAGATCGGCCTGATTGAGTGCCCCTTGCAAGCGGGCACTTTCCCGGGAGAGGGCACGCTGACCTTTGATGGGGTCGCCGAAGTCGGATCGTAGCCATGTCGTTCTGTGGGCCAAGGGG
>JAZSHD010000150.1:0-6888 GCA_045533055.1 Victivallaceae bacterium
AACCACGGCACTGGAGCCGCGTTTGATTTCCAGAGTAAAACCGTCGCGTTCAAGTTTGAGTTCAGCCAGATCATTGGCTGCCACGATCTCGGCGATCGCTTTGATTTCGTCAATTTTCATTTTCACTTCCCATTCTGTTAAATTCGTTACATAATACTCTATACACTACAAAACACAAATCATTTCAAATCATTTTTTCAAACGCTTGAGCAAGGCTCTCAACGCCCACTCGTAGCCGTCGGTACCCAGCCCGGCGATCATCCCCACACAAGCCGGAGCAGTCAGGCTCTCGTGCCGGAAACTCTCCCTGCTGTTGATATTGCTTATATGCACCTCAACAGCAGGCACTTTTGAACAGGCCCGCAAGGCATCAGCGATCGCCACCGATGTATGCGTATAAGCTGCCGGATTGATCACGATACCATCCACCGGAGAACCGGTGAAGATCGCATTCAGCCGATCTACGATCACCCCTTCGTGATTGCTTTGCAGAAACTCAAGCTCGCAGCTGTTTTCCGCTGCAACCTTCAACAAACCAGCTTCCACATCAGCAAGCGTCGTATATCCGTAAATATCCGGCTCCCGAACCCCGAGCAAACCGAGATTGGGGCCATTTATTACCAATATCTTCATTTTGCACCTCATTTATACAAATTTGCAGCCATTGCAGACAATCAACGACCCGGCACAAACACTATAAAGCTGCAATATAATATACACTCTATATGAAAATATTGCCAATTTTGCACTGTTTTTATTCTGCAACCGGCAATTTCGGCAAATCCAATGCAGGCGGTTCCAGCAAGGGGTAGAGGGTGTTCGGATCAAAGTGCTGCTGCTTACCGGCAGGTGTTTCCACAACTGTAACTTGGGGTTCGCCGCTGCGGGTAAAAATCAAAATTCCCACGACCACCACTACCAGAAATACCAACGCACCGGCAAAACCGAAAACGATGCGTTTCATCCGTTTTTCGTTGACTTCCGCCCCGGAGGCATCCACATCCAGCGAATTCATCAACTCGTCATTGCAAGTATATTCCAGCTGTTCCTTGAGCTTGGCGACCAGCTGTGTACTGGTTTCGCTGCTAACTTTGTAATAATTGCACAAACTGCGGGTAAATGCTATAACATAGACCAAAGGCGGCAAAGCCGAAAGGTTTTCATTTTCCAACGCTTCAAGATAATGGGTTTGAATAAGCGTTGCCTGCTCAAGTTCTTTATGCGTTACCCGATAATGCTCCCGCAAGATCCGCAACGCCTGACCGTAACTTTTGCCTGCAACCACCAGTTCGACCGCCGAAACCTTTTCATGCTGCGGGGCATTTTCCAGCGGCGGAGTTCCGGCAGGACGGTTCATGGGCTGACGGGAGCGGAGCATATCAGCAGCTGTATTTTCAACTGCGGCAGCCACCGGAGCAACGACTTCTTCCATAACAGTTTGAGATTTTTCCGCAACCTCTGCAACCGGATTTTTTTCTGCGGCGGCAGCGTCAGAAAACATATCATTTGCCGCTTCCATACTGCTCCATTGCCCATTGTTTTCGGGTGCCGAACTACTGTTGGAACCGTCAAAATTCAATTCTATTTCCTTGGGATCATTTTCCATATTTTCACCCTTTTATCTCTTATAAAATCCCACTGTTGATACTTATTAACTCACTACTGATTAAGTATATCGTCAAAGACCAATATATCCCGCTTGGCACCGCTGCCGGAAGGCGGGCCTACGATACCCCGCTCTTCCATAAGGTCGATCAGCTCCGCAGCCCGGTTGTAGCCGATCTTGAGCCGCCGCTGGATATAGCTGGTACTGGCTTTCTTTTCCAGCAGCACAACTTCCAGAGCTTTGCGTACCAGATCGTCGTCCCCCGGCTGCATATAGCGAGCCACCATGGGGTCAAGTTCAAAACCGCTGTCAATAAAGGCGTCAGCATCTTCCTCGCTCCAATCACCGGCAGAACCCCGTGAGCCTTTTTTGTTCATCGGCACATCGTCGCCATCCTCATCTTCATTACCGGCAACCACCTGCTCATCAAAGCTTTGCGGAGCCTGATCAGATACAAACTTGACCACCTGCTTGATGTCACCATCAGCCACCCAGGCCCCCTGGATACGCTCCAACTCCAATCCCCGTTTGGGGCAGAGCAAAAGCATATCGCCCATACCCAGCAAGGCTTCGGCACCTTTCTGGTCAAGGATCACCCGGCTGTCGGTCAAACTGGGCACCCGGAAACTGATCCGGGTAGGCAGATTGCTTTTGATTGTCCCGGTAATAACATCCCGGCTGGGCCGCTGGGTGGCTACCACGATATGCACCCCGGCAGCACGGCCTTTGGCGGCAATACGGGAAATGGATGTTTCAATATCGCTGCGGGCATCGGTCTGCATAAGGTCGGCAAGCTCGTCGATAATTACGATCAGCACCGGCAGTTTGTCCGGAATGGGCACACCATCATCGTCCAATACCGGAGTTTCCGGCAGCTGACGGTTGTTGTAGTCCTTAAGTTTACGCACTCCGGCCTTGGCAAGCTGTTTGTAACGCTTGTCCATTTCAGTAGCCGCCCACCGCAAAGCCAGCGGTACTTTCTTAAAGTCGTCGATCACCGGAGTTATCAAATGGGGCAAGCTGGCGTAATCCGCCATTTCCACAACTTTGGGGTCAACCAGAATAAGTTTGAGGTCTTCGGGACCGAACTTCATAAGCAAGCTCATAATAAGAGTATTCATACACACCGACTTACCGCTGCCGGTGGCCCCGGCGATCAGCAAATGCGGTGCCATCGCCAAATCAATAACGATCGGCTCGCCGGAAACATCTTTGCCCAGCACAATAGGTATTTCCATACGGCTGCCCTGCCACATATCGGTTTCCATGATCGAACGCATAGTAATGCCTTCTGCTTTACTGTTCGGCACTTCCACCCCGATCACATCCTTGCCGGGGATCGGAGCAAGAATACGCAAACTGCGTGCCTTCAGATTCATGGCAATATTATTTTCGATTTCTGTGACCTTGCTGACCTTGACGCTGGGAGCCAACTTGATTTCGTACCGGGTGACACGGGGCCCGGATACATGCCCAACTACCTGACCATCGACTTTGAAACTTTCCAGCACCATCTGCAAAACTTCTTTATTACGGGCGATCACTTCCGGTTTTTCTCCATCAATTTCCGAACCTTTGCCCAGCATGGTCATCAGGGGCAGAACATAATCGCTGCTGCGGACTTTGACCGCCTTTTCGCCCGCCTGCACCAAAGTCGGTTTCGCCAACTCATGTACCGGCGGAGCAGCAGGAGTGCTTTCGTTTTTACTGTTGATGACCGGAGCTGTTTTCGGCGGCTCCGGCTCAACGGTTTCTGCCGGAACTATTGCAGCAGCAGCAACTTCCGCAGCTGCCGCCTGTGCAAAAAGGTCACCATCGTTATTTTCAGCAGCCAACTCCGGCTGCGGGGCAGCTTTTTCCGCTTCAACTTCCGCAGTAAGCTGCCGGGAGATCTCTTCATTGCGGGCAGTAAGCTGGCGGACTCTTTCGGCAAAAGAGATTTTTTCCTTCTCTTTTCTGGAAGGCTTTTCCGGACGAACCACTTCTTTTTCTGCCGGATAACTGTTATCGGCAGCCGGCAGCAGCACATCAACGGCATTGACCAGCACCGAGTGCCATTCCGACCTGTAAAGCATGATAAGCCCAACCAGCAAAAGCGTGGAACTGGAAAGTATACAGCCCACCGGTCCCAGAAAGAACCGCAAAACACCGGGCCGGATCGTTTCGCTGCCGGGAGCCGCCAGCAGCTGTCCGAAAGTTCCACCGGAAAGAGCATGATCAGCCATTGCACTGCGGCCCAGACCAAGGGTTTCGCAAGTTTGGGCAAATGCCGCCGGATCAAACGCCAGCAAGACCGAAGCCCCGACTACCGAAAGCAAAACACCGGGCAAAAAGAGCCAGGTGCGGGAGAGTTTCTGCGGCAGGAACGAGCGGATCGCCGCCAAAAGCACGATCAGAGCCAAAAGATAAGAAGCCAAACCGAAAAGCAGCATCAAAGTACAGGCAAGTTTTGCCCCGATACTGCCGATCCAGTTATTGACCACACCGGGCACGCCCCCGGCAAGCACCGCAAAATCCCCGGCATCATGAGAGATGACCGCCAGAAAAAAGAGCACTGCCCCCAGCAGATAAAAAAGGTTGCGAACCCGGAAAGGATTGGCAGGTTCGATAGAATTATTTTCGTTTTTTGCCACAGTAACAAACCTTGCTGATTAAAAAATATATTACTGTGTAATATATACTTTATGCGGAACAAATGCAAGGCGATTATCGAAAATAATCAACAACTTTTCCCGATCTGTCGAAAGTCGGCAGTTCATGGTTTTTTGAAAATTCCATTTTTACATATCAGCAAGCCTTTGCCGGTCAAATATTCCAGATAACGCTTACAGGCGGTATCGCCCAAAAATGGATATTCTTCCAACTGCCCCAGAGCTTTGAATATTTCTTCAAAAGAATGTCTGCCGGCGGCGACCAGCTGCAATATCTGCTTTTGACTGCGGTTTAAACCGTTTGCATCAGGAACTTCTTCGGCACAGCGGAGCAAGGCTTTCTTCATGGCAGCAAGATTCCTGAAATCCGCTTTTCCGGCAAATTCCCGCATTGCCCCGGAATCTTTTTGAACATATAGTTTCCACGCTTGAGAAGCAACCTCCAAATCATTATCCGCAAGCCGGACTGACTCCGAGCTTCCCCGCAAAAAATCCTCCGCAGTGAGAATATTGGTTTTACAGCAGTACAAAAACACCTGACGCAAGGGAGTTTTTCTTTGAGCAAGCAAATAAAGAATCCGCATAAGCATAGTCTGGTCAAACATACAACAGTCAAACCATAGCATAAGTCTGGAATTTTCCGGCAACTCCAATAAAGTTTCATCCATTTTCTGCAAATGCCGGTAAAGCCGTTCACTGCCAACGCCTTCCAATTCATCAAATTGCGACAGAAATTCTGCTCTGACGCTTCTGAAAAGATGCAAATCATCCGTTTCCAACAAAGGTCCTTCCAGATAAGTTTCCCGCCAGACCAGTGTCTCACCGGTAATTCCGCACTCAAGCCCCAACTTACAGGCAATATCGCCATTAAAAATATTCAAACAAGAAAAAACATCTGTCATACTGAACTCCTGCACCGGCTGCTGCTGCCATACATACAATTTTCCTGTAATGTGAAACTGTTGTGTTGTATCATAGCTCAATATACCACACAAGTTATGATTTGTCAAAAAAGCCGAAACTATTGCATACCGCCAAAGAATACAGCATAAAGCAAGGCAAAAAAATAAAGCACGCCTGACGGCGTATAAAGCGGCACTGCGTGCCATGAAGCACACCTGACGGCGTATGAAGCGAAGCCCTGCCGGGCTTCATATTTTTTTGCCCTTTAGGCAAAAGGAACATGAGAATTTGGCGTAAATGTTAACCGGGAAGAGTGATAAAAACTTCAATAATAAAAATTTATTTTTCATTATTCTTACTCTTTGCCGTCTTAACAGATGCAATTAAGGTAATTCTTATTTCACGGCAAAGATTTTCCAAACGCTCATATTCTGCGGGATGAAGAAAGTTTGTTTTAACCAGCAATAAAAGCCAATAACTTGTTTCATTGGCTTCTTTTAAGGCTATTTGCAGTTTTGAAATAAAATCTGCTCTGCCTTGACCATATTGTGCTTCGTGAATATTTGCACCAATACTGGTTCCTGCTCTGCCGATTTGATTACAAATGATACTTTCATGCTGACTTTTGAGATATTTAACCAGATTTAATATTTCTACAGCAAAAGTAACCGAGAGGTCAACAAGTTTATTTGAAGATTTTTTCATGATGAGTTATTCCCTTTCAGTAAAAATATAATGCAAAATTGTTTTGCATAAAGAAAAACTCGCTTTTTTATTTTCTCAACATATGAGCGGAGCGAATGCTTCATATTTGAAGTGAAACGGAAAATGCTTCATAGCAAAATAACTTGCCGTGGCGTAATAAAATGAAGACGGCAGCTGCTTCATCCGGCAGGGCGGAAAATGAAGCACGGCTTTGCCGTATGAAGCATATTTTGTGCTTGCGAGCTATGCTCGTCAAGCAGCAAAATATATGAAACACCGCTGATGCGGTATGAAGCGAAGCCCTGCCGGGCTTCATGTTTTTGCCCGGAGGGCAAAAAATGGTCGAAAGTGGCGGGAGTCGACGCCGTAGGCGAGCCCGTGGCTGGCTTTGCCAGACCGGGCAACCATTAAAAAAATCACGCCAACATGGTACATGGGGGCACGCAAGAGCAATAAAAACAGAGCGATAGGCAAATTTATTTGCTATATCGCTCTTTTTTTGCTCTGTGATTTTTTATAATGGTCGGGGTGGCGGGAGTCGAACCCGCGACATCTTGCTCCCAAAGCAAGCGCGCTAGCCACTGCGCTACACCCCGTAATGGCTTACCACTTGATAAGGATGGCACCCCAGGTCAAGCCGCCGCCGAAAGCGGTCAGCAAGACATAATCGCCTTTTTCCACCTGACCGGAACGCACCATTTCGTCGATACAAATACCGATACTGGCGGCGGAAGTGTTGCCGTATTTGCCGATATTTATGAACACGCGTTCTTCTTCCAGCGGGAGCCGCTGTGCAACTGCACTCATGATACGGGCATTGGCCTGATGAGGCACCAGCCAGCGAACCTGATCAATGGAAACATTGGCTTCTTCCAACACTTTTCTGCAGCTGCTGACCATGGCATTTACAGCGAGTTTGAATACATCTCTGCCTGCCATGTGGATGTAGTGCATTTTATCGGTAACAGACTGTACCGAAGCAGGGTTGCGGCTGCCGCCGGCGGGCAGGCTCAAGATATCCAG
>JAZSHD010000002.1:0-4486 GCA_045533055.1 Victivallaceae bacterium
CTCCGGGGAATGGTCATAGCCGATAAAGAATTTGATAAAAATTATCAAAATATTTCAAAATCGGCTTGACTTTAAGCAAACCATCTCAAAAAGGTTTTTCCCTCTTCCCCAAGGCTCCCATATCAACCTTTATCGGGAACAGAGCCTTTTTTTTAATGGCTCAAAGTTACTTCAAGCCTTCGATCTGCGGTCTTACATATTGCTTTTTGAAGAGCTTTTCTTTCTTGTAGTAATCGTTGCCCCAACCGGCAAGCTTGCCACCTTTAAAGACCAGCGGCATACATTCGTCGATAGTTTCCTGCCCATCGTGCCAGCGGGTTTCTATGTAGTAATACCACACATCCGGCTTGGCAAATACCGCATCCAGTGGTTTGCCCATAATTGCCAATACCTGCTCTTTAGTCATGCCAACCCGCAGTTTGGCAGAGTTTTCAAAGTTAGTGTATTGGCTGGACAATCCACAGCCAGTGACAAACAAAGTTATTACGGTCAAAGCCGCCAACAGCAAAACATTCTTTCTCATAAAAAACTCCTTTTAACGCCAGCAGCGGTAGATTTGCGGCACCAGATACTTGATGACCGATGCAGTCGGCAGTGCAAAAATCATCCCCGGTATGCCGGCAATAATACCGCCCAGCAATACCACAATGATCGTTTCCAATGTGGAAAGCCCCAGCGATTCGCCAATGATCGCCGGATATATAAAAAATTGTTCGATTATACCATTGTGCAGCAGATATATGCCGATGATCCCGCCTATTTGCAGAACCGTTACCCCTGCCCCGCCGACCGCCAGCGTTACCAGCACAGTCAACAAAGCACTGGATACCGGCCCGATGTAGGGCAAAAGGATCCCCATTGCCGCCACTGCCCCCAGCAGCGGAGCATAAGGTACATCCAGCAGATAAAATGCTGTTGTATACACGCAGAAATCTATGGTCACCATGGTCATATAACCACGCAGCCAAATCCGCAGTTTGTTGAATACTTCCCCGACGATCCGGTCGCCTTCCCGCAAATTTTCTTCAGCCATTTGCGGCAGCCACTTACCGTTGAAAATCGTCCGTATCAAATAACTGGTTGCACAGTCTTTCTTTTCCGCATCACTGACACTTTTACGGCTGTTGACAAACCCGGCTATTTTACCCAGCAGCAGCGAAAAGAAGAAAAAGGTCATAAGTATATTCAGCAGAAATGTGGCAAACATTGCCGCAAACTTTGTGACAAAGGCAAACAAGCCGCCGGATTTTTTCAGCACCAGCTCGGTGATCTGCTTTTCGGCCTTATCGTCTGCCAGATAGTTGGAAAGCTCGGTAAGAATCCCCTGAATAAGCGGCAGCTTCTGGAATCTCCGTTTCAGATTTTCCAATACCGAAATCAATTTATCGCTGACTGTCCGGGTCAATGTAGGAGTATTATTCGCTTTTTCCGCAATTTTCAGCTCTTCAGCAGATGTATCTTTTTTGCCCCACCAGCTTTTGACTTTGTTTTTAGTCCGGCTCCACCAGGAAGGTTTCACCTCAACTTCTGGTGCAGCATTTGCCTGTGCAGCAGGAGCTTGCGGAATATTGGCAACCGCTTTATTACCGTCACCATATTGAACCGTTTGTTCAACTTTTGCCGGCTCCTTTGCTGCAAGCAGCGAACCATTTTTATTATTGAAAGATTTTACATAGCTGCAGAGTATCAATACCACCCCCAGCAGCAATGCCAGAAATCCGCAAACTACACACGAAACCGTTAAAGTCGTTGCTTTGGTGGTCAACGCCTGCTGTTCACGCCTTTTCTGTTCAGCTTCGGAAATTTCAAACTTACTTTGCCGCTGCAAGTGCTCTCCAAGCTTGCCCACCGGATTTAATCGCTTGAAAAATCCAGCCACCTTCCCTGGCTTACGCTGCAAACGCCGTTCAAAGTATTGCTCAAGCGGCAAAAATATGTATGCCAAAACCACACCAAACAACAGCGAACTCAACCAGGTCGCGATCAAGATGAACAGCCCGATAACGATCAACGCCAGCACGATACCCGTACCGGAACGCAATATCTTTGACCGGTTGTTCCGGGCGGTTTTTATAGCTTCAGCCTGACTATCGAACTCTTCAGCAGTATAACCAGCCAGCAATGCCAGCTGCCGGGTCTGCTCCAACGCTTCAGTGCGGTATTCGTCAGACTCCAGCGAAAGTGCCAGCAAATTTTCGATAAACTGTCTGGTTTTCTCCTGATCACCAGCGGCAAGCACTTTTACAGTCTTTTCCGGCGTGCCGGGAGCTACCTTCCGCAGAAAATCCAGAAGTTTACTGATTTTGCGGTCACTGAAAGATTGTTTTTCCAGCCGGTTACGGATACGGGCAAGGGCCTTTTCCATACTTTCAGCATCCGACGGCAGCACAGCTTTCACCATTGCCAGCAGTGTCATATCATCGGCACTTAACTGGTCAGCGTTGGCAAAAAGCCCCGCTGCCGCATCAATAGCTTTATTGACCGGCTGTTCAAAAAATTTTCTGATTTTATCCGATGCAGACTTGAACATATTTTTTACAACACTTACTCAACGACCGTTACCGGCACATCGCTCTTTTCCACATAACCGATGGTTTCAGCAGCATAGCCGTTCTTGCGGGCGATTTCCAACGCCTTGGCTTCGTCGGCAGCCGGAACGAACCAGACCATACCCACACCCATATTGAAGACCCGATAGGCTTCCTGATGGCTCACATTGCCCTTTTCCACCAGCAGTTTGAAGATCGGCGGCACCGGCAGTTTGTTGACTTTATCAAAGACCACGCCCACGCCTTCGGGCAGGATCCGGGGCACATTGTCGTAAAGACCGCCGCCGGTGATGTGGGCAATACCATCCAGAGCCACCTTGTTCTGCTGGCACTCACGGATCGCCGGATAATAGCAAATGTGGGGCTTGAGCAGTGCTTCGCCCACGCTTTCGCCGTTGAGTTCGGGCAAAACAGTATCGACTGTATAATTGCAAATATCAAACACAATTTTGCGGGCCAAACTGAAACCGTTGGTGTGCAAACCATTGGAGCCCAAGCCGATGGCAACATATCCGGGAGCGATCTTTTCGCCGGTGATGATCTCATCCTTTTCCACGATACCGGTAATCACACCCACCAGGTCAAAGTCATCGCCGTACATACCGGGCATTTCGGCAGTTTCGCCGCCGAGAACTGCACAATTTGCAGCTTTACAAGCGTCGGCAATACCGCCAAGGACTTCTTCGTAAAGCGGACTGCGGAGTTTACCGATACCGATGTAGTCCATAAAGTAAACCGGTTCGGCACCCTGCACAGAAATATCGTTGATACAGTGGTTTACAATATCAAAACCTACCGTATCATACTTCTGCATCATAGCTGCGATCATCAATTTGGTACCCACTCCGTCAATACTCGACACCATCACCGGGTGCTTGTATTTGGCAAGGTCGATCTGAAACAAACCGCCGAAACCGCCGATGGGCGACAGCATTTCCGGGCGGCGGGTCGCTGAAATACGGCCCTTTACCTGGGCAAGAAGATTCTGTGCCAAATCAATATCAACACCTGCGGACTTATAAAGATCGCTTTTTACATTACCACTCACAATAATCACCTCATATAATTAAAAATTTATAAAAAATTGGTTTTCTGTTAATTTACCGCCTCAAAGCACATTTTGCAAATTCAAAAGCAATTATTTGAACACCTCTACAATAGCTTTTTCCGATCCGATAACTATCAAACGGTCTTCATGCTGCAAAACCATATTCGGATCCCACACCGTAGTCATTTCCTGCCCCGGTTTTTTCAACAGCAATATTGTTATATTGTGCCGGTTGCGAAGATCCAGCGAGCGGATGGTCTTATTGACCATTTTTTCCGGGATCCCCACCTCGGCAATAAAGGAGCCTTTGAACTCAAACATATCAGTTACATTGCTCATACTCAACTGTGCACAGAGCCGTTCCGCCACATCCTGGTCGGGCTGGATAACATGGTCAGCCCCCAACCGCAGCAGGATACGCTTCTGGATGGCACTGTTGCATTTCACATAAATATTTTTTGCACCTTCCTGTTTAAGCAGAGTCAATGCCAGGATCAGGTCTTCAAAATGAGAACTCATCCCCACGATCACGGCATCATACTTTTTTACATCCAATTCTTTGATCACATCCGGATTGCTGACATCTGCCACCAATGCTTCGGTGACCTTTTCCCGGATCGCCATAACAGCTTCCCGGTCGCAATCAACCACCACCACATTGTGTCCGGCTTCACTCAACTCGGTTGCCACTTTGCTGCCGAATGATCCGGCACCGAATACGGCGTATGCACCCTTCATAAAAAAATAAACCTTTCCCGGTATCAACCGATGATTATCCGCTCTTCCGGATAACTTATCCGGCTGACTCTTTCCCGATCGAGCAAAAACAAAAATATGGTAAAAGGCCCGATCCTGCCAATAAACATTAAAGTTATAACAAGCATTTTCG
>JAZSHD010000132.1:0-15710 GCA_045533055.1 Victivallaceae bacterium
CGTGCGCCACTCCGGACCGACAAGAATCCGGTGAACTTTGATGGTTTTCAGTGTCAGATTATTGTAATCCAGTTCCATAATGCAAAATCTTATTTTTTGACAACTTTTTCTTAAGAAACCATAGAAATTTCTTAAAATCATACCTTGTCATTTTCTGTTTTCCGTTCTATAATATAACATGCGAAAAATTGTTTTCAAAGCAAAATAAAAAAATCATAAAAAAATATGCCGGAATCCCCTTTCCGGCACCAGGATCGGGAGAATGTTAATGAAAAAAACGTTTCGTAATTTTACGCTGATCGAACTGCTGGTTGTGATCGCCATTATCGCCATTTTAGCGGCCATGCTGCTGCCCGCACTTTCCGCCGCCAGGGCTTCGGCAAAAGCCTCCACATGTTTAGCTAATCTTAAACAGGCCGGTGTTGCATTTATGATGTATTGCGATGATAATGACGGCATTACCCCAATCGGATATACTGACAGTGCCAACAACTCTCAAAAATGGGTTTATAAGCTGCCGCTTTACACCGAACAGGAGTCGATGTGGGATCTCTCAAAGCCCAGCCCCCGGCAGCCGGTCGGAGTGTGGAGTTGTCCGGATGGCCCTATTACATCGGATCGCGGAAATCATTATGCTTACAATCAGAGCTTGAGCAATATAACTCTGGGCAAACGTGCCGAAGATGTTTGCGATACAGCTTCGGGCGGCAGCGTTGATAATTTGCTGATCATTTCCGAATGTTATAATAATACTGTGCTTTTTTACTACAAAAACAGTCCGACAAGCAACAAAGTGCATTATCGGCACTATGCTGAAAAAGGATTGAACATCCTCTTTGGAGATGGCCATGCTGCAGCACGAACCAGCAAATGGAAAGATGCCGCATATTCCATGCGAGAGATGGTTGGTGTTAATGGTGTTAATGCTGAATAATAAAATTTGAATATGTTATTTTAAAAGATAGGGATTTATTTTGTATGAAGAATTTTCTTCTGTGGGGTTTTATTGCCGCAACATCTACGGCAATAGCAGGAAACAGCTTGCTGCTGGATATGGAATCAGTGGCGTCGATCACCAGCACAAATGCCAAATTTCATGGTGGTGCATTTGCTGATGGAGCTCCTATTGGCAACTCGGTAACCAACGGCAACCGCGGATTTGTCGGCGGTGGAGCCAAAGATGGTATTGAGCTGCCGATTTCAGCTCTCCCGCTTAAAGAAGGCAGTATTTCGCTTTACTTCAAGATCAATAAACAGGCCGCACCCGGCGAAGCGTTTACTCTGGTCAATGCAGTTGGTACTCCGCCTTATCACAATAACTTCGGTATAAGCGTAACGCCCGGCGGCAATAATATGAGTACAATTCAGTTCACCCTGATCGGGCCCAAAGTCAAAGGTTCTGTCCGCAGTATCACGGCACAGGTTTTTCTTGACAGCGAAGTCTTTTATCATCTGGCGGTAAACTGGAAAAACATCAATTCCGGCAAAGCCGATGGTGTTGCCGAAATTTATCTGAACGGCAGACTGGTTGCTGCCAAACGCAATACTGTTATAAATATACCCAACCCCGGCAAAAAACTTTTTATCGGCAGCAGCGACCTCGAACACACCGTCAATAAGTGTGGCAAAGGCGTATTCACGCTTGATGAAGTAAGCATTGCCGATAAAGCCGCTCCTGCTGCTGAAATCAAAGCAGCCGCAGCCCTGCTGCCCAAAAATGATATGGCAGACGGCAGAATACTGCCGGGAATGCCGGTCAAAGGCGGCGGCAAACGGCAGTTTACTGCTTACACTATTGATAAATTCCCCATACAGCACGGGGCAATTTTCTGCCGCTTCCGGCTTGATGAGATCATCCCCCAAAAGAGCATAATACTTTTTGACAATACCGCAACTCCTTCGTGGAACAACCGTTTTGCGTTAATGCTCAAGATGTTTGATAATAATGTCGTGGAGTTTTATTTTTCGATCAATGGTGCACGTACCCAGACCTACACCAGCAAAGTTGCACGCAAAACCATGCCGTTAGATCCCTCCGTCAGCCATACAGTAATGGTTACCTGGAAAAATATCAACAACGGCACCAGTAATGGAGTCATGGATATTTTTGTGGATGGCGTAAATGTTACTCAGACTAAAGATTTTATGACCCGTTTTTCCAAAACATCCGATATTTTGCGTGTTGGCGGCGGGGTGCCGCCCTCAGGCGTTTTTGCCCGCAATGATTTGCTGACCATCGAAGAAGCCAGAATTTGGCGGGGCGATGTGCCGGCAGATATTATGAGCGACCTTTTCAGCAAAAAAACTTCGACCGATGTTGCAGTTGATGCCGTTATCCGGCTGCCCCGCTGGAATAAAGAATTTAAAGTCGATGGCAAGATCGACCATGACTTCTGGATGCGTGCAGCTGACTTCGGTAATTTGCACAGCTTACGCCACAAGGGAGTTACTGAGAATATCACCCAGGTAAAAGCTGCAGCCGATGACAACAACCTTTATCTGGCGTGGAAAGCCAAACATGTTGAACCCCGTCCCAGCGGCAAGCGTCACGATTTGCGTGATATGCCGCTCTGGCGGCAGGACTCCCTGGAGTTTCATTTTGATACGCCCCAAGGCAATGCTTCCATACTGGTATCTGCCTACAACGAAATTTATGACAGCTTACAAAGAAAAGAGTCTTGGACTTCGGCAATCAAAACAGCCACCGCACTGGATGGCAAAAACCGCACTTGGACAGGAACGGCGGTAATTCCGCTGTCGGAGCTGACTGCCGATAAGAAAACGATCAAAGGTGCGGTTTGCCGTAATGTATCGGGTATGCAGACAGCGTCAAGTTCGTGGAAAAAAACTTACGGTGCCAAAGGAACCTGGCTTTTGAACAATCCGCTTGCGGTCAGCAATATTACTATGCCCGATATGATCAGTGCCGGAACCAATAATATAAACTTTACTTTTGCTTCCGGCAAAGGTCAGCAGCATGTTGTCCGCATTGATTTGAGTGTAATAAGCAAAGGCAAACGCTACAATTTCAGCAGCCGTCGCGAACTTCAGCGGGATATTGTAGAAGCTCCGATAACTTTCGATATACCGAATGAAGGCAACGCCAATTATTCTCTGGTTATCAAAAATGATAAGAACGAGGTTCTCTGGAGCAACTCCGGGGTTTTTGATGTCAAACCCAAACTTTCGCTGACTCTCAAAAACAAATTTTATGACAACAAACTGTTGGTCAATGTCAACGGTCAGTACATCAATCCGCAGCCGGTAAAGGGCGAAGCACGTATTCTCAAAAATGGTACAGCAGTAAGCGATACAACAACATTTACGCTCAAAAACGGCATGGCGGATATTGCGGTAAATACAGCCAGGATGGATCAGCACACTGTATACACTGTGGAAGTAACCGTTACTGATGAAAAAAACAAAAAAAGTACCCGTATAGAAACTTTTGAGTTTGCCCCCAAGCCCTCCGGTTATCCGCTTAATGCCGGAAAAAAGCCCTATTTCGGTAATTTCTGGACTACGCCGGTCTATAAAGATGGTGTGGTTTCGTGCTGGAACCGGGTATATGCGTGGAAAAACTCCATCTTCCCGGCCTCGATAACCTCCGGCAAAGTGGAAATGCTGGCTGAAACGCCTTATTTTGAATACCGCAGCAATGGCAAAATTTGCCGTTTGAGTGCGGCAAAAATCACTCCCGGAAACAGCGATAAGGAAAAAGTCTGTTTCAAGGTAAGTGCCAAAGATAACGCCTTGCAGGTCGATGCACAAGTCTGGGTGGAATACGATGGTTTTATCGGCTACAAGCTTGATGCCAAAGCACTCAACAACGCCAATATTGACAAGCTTTCGTTGATTATCCCCATGAAAAAAGAGTCCGCCACGATTAAATTGCAGGGCTTGGAAACCACTTATTCGCCCCAGCGTAATCTGATCAAAAATTATCCGGCAGCAGGCAGACAGTTTGCCTGGGCAGCAAAAGCCGGACTGGGTTGTTTTGAACGCGGACTCTTTATCTGCAACGAATCCGACGAAGGTTGGCTGCCCTATGACCGCAAAAATGTGGAAGAGATCATCCCTGCCGGAGATAAAGTTTTGTGGAAGTGGAACATTGTTGACGGTGCAAAATTCACCAAACTGCCGACCCAGACCATGGGCTTTCAGGTTACACCGTACAAACCGCTGGTAAAAGATCAGCTGCAGAACAAGCATTTTATGATTGTGTATCCCGGCGGTATCCTGCGGCCGAGCGATGTGCCTTACAATCTCGAAACACTGCCTAAAATCAAAGCATTGGGTGTCAACCATTTGGTAATGGGTTTGAACTGGGCAAAATATTGCGGCGGTTATGAACCCGATGACCGTGACCGGTTCCGGGCTTTCGTAAAAGAGGCCCACCGTCTGGGTATGAAAGTTCTGGTTTACCGAGCCAGTATCACCAATCCCTACGAGCCGAGTTTCCTTTACTACAACGATTTGTGGATTTCCCGCCCGATGGGTGGATTCTACGGCAATCCGGTCAACAATAAATATAAATTGAGCAGTTTCGGCCGCTGCGTCCGGGCACCCGGCTATATCGACTGGTATGTGGGAATGGCGGCACAGCTGATCAAAGACTATGATGTGGATGGTTTTTACTACGACTTCGGCCTCGGCGGCTGTAATAATGAACTGCATGGCTGCGGCTATGTGGGAAAAAACACCACCAGTGCCGTCGGAGAAGCTACCGGTACCATCGGCGTAAACATCAGCGAAGTAACCGCCGAAGACCGTGCACGCCGTCTGACCACTGCGGTAAGCTATCAGCGGGAACTCTGGAAACGCATGTATAATATGGTCAAAGAACTCAAAGGTGAGGAAGGCGTGATCGATGCTCATACCAGTGCCCCCGACCGGGTATTTTCTTACCCCTTTGTTGACAGCATGTATCACAGCGAAAGTGCCGCCACCCATACGGATATGCATGTGGATCCTGATATGTACCGCTGTTACTTTACCAAACAGTTCCTCGGAACCCGCGGCGAACTTATATTGTATATACGCCGGGCAAGAGGCGATAACGATCCATTGAAGAAAGTTCGCGGCACATTGGCATTGTCGCTGCTGCACCGCGAGGTCTATCGTCCGGCGACCGGCAAATATGAATATCCTGTCCGCGATGCAAAAACCAATGTGGTTGTAAAAATCTGGGAGATATTGCAGAGAAACAAAGTTGACGATGCTCAATGGATACCCTATTGGGAAAACAAGGACTATATAACCATTGAGAATGGCACCAAAGAAACTTTGAGCAGTTTGTGGCGGCACGATGACCGGCTGCTGGTGGTGGTTTCCAACCTCTCCAAAGAAGCCAGAGAGCTGACCATTACCTTGAAGGGCAAATGTGCGGGCTTCAAGAATGCTGCCAACGCCGAATGGTTCAAAACCAGAAGGCACAAACGGCGGCATATCCCGCTCAAGAACGATCAAATGAAGATCAAACTTGCAGCCAAGGATTATATACTCATTGAAGTCACCCGATAATAGAAAACACCCTCGCAAAGGGGCTGTCCGCCCTTGTTGCTGTTGGCAAACGACATCAACAAGTTTTGCAACAGCCCCATTCAAATTTTGAAAAATTTCTCAATGTACAGGTATATCTGTCATTTTTATCTACCTACCCGCATTGGGAACAGAGCTTATTATATAAAACTATCTGTAAATATAAGAGATGATATTGATTTCCGGTTTGGCAAACAATCCCAGTTCTATCAGATCTTTTTCACTTTTTTCCGTCAGCGAAAATTCATACGGGCCTACCCAGCTTGGCCGTTGATTGCAGTAAAACGGCCCGAAAGCATTACGCCGGTTGCCGTAAACTGTGACTTGCAAAGTATGTTTGCCAGCCGCAAGTTTACACACCGATCTCTGGTTGCCCGGCAGTGTGTAAAAGAGTTCTTCAGCGTGTAAATCCCAAGTTATGCCAAGAGCAACACCCTGCCACGAGGACAAGATCGCTTCGCAGGTTTGCTCCGAATCAAGCTCAAACTCAAAGTTGTAAACAGTGTTGCCCGAATAAAAGGGCAACAGCTGATCTTTCAACGGCAAGCCCGAGCATATTTCAGGAGCGGCAACCAATGTATTTTGATTTTTTACGCCGAATTTTCCGCTTAAACAGATACTTTCCAAGCCGGTGAAATCTTCGTGATAAAGCAAATCAAGCTGCAGAATGTTTTTTCCTTCAAGCAGGCTTTTGCCGGGCAAAGCTACGCATTTCAACGCCCGGTCGCACCAGAAGGAACTGCTTTGATTGCTGACAGGATCGCCATTCAAAGTGATCGTGAATTGTTCCGGTTCTTCCATGATTAGCTGGATAGCATCCCGGGGGATTTCTTCGCAATAAAACTCGTATTTCAGCGTTGCCGGAAAACTTTTACTGCCTTTTTTATCGAACCACGGCTGCAAAAGTTTATTGCTCCGCAAAGCCAAGCCGTGCAAAGTGCGTAACTTATTGTCGATATTGAGTATATAATCGAAATCTGCAACCAATTTACCGTTGCTGTACGCTTGAGCATGGTCAAGCACCAGCAGATTATTTTCGCTTAATGCTGCCGGTTTTTCGCTGACCTCCACAGCTTTTTTGCCGCTTATTTTTCCTGCAATGGCAACGGTTGGCAAGCAGGTTTTATCGGCTATAACAAAACATTTTGATTCCAGAGCCGGCAAGTCGGTTTTGAAACAGTATGCGTTATTGCTGTATTCAAATTCCATTTCGCTTAAATCTCCGGTAAAAAGATCCAGCTGGCAAACTGTTTTGCCCGGTTCAGCAGGAACTTTCAGCTGCAAATCTTTCAGATCAAGGCTGCGGGCTGTCAAATCCGGCACTGCTTGCTGATTTTCAAAAGTACACCCCATATTCACGGCAAAAACGATCCTGTGCTGCTGATCTATTACCCCGGAGCGTAAAATAACACTGGCAGCTTCTTTGCCATCAGTGGAGGTTATACTGCAATCGCTGGAATTCTGCCGTAATATTCCGGCAAATTTATCTTGCGGCAAAAACTCAAATTTTTTGTAAAGTTCCGTCAATCGGCTGGTCTGATCTACATTGCCATCTATCCGGTCAGGCGTTTTACCCAGATAACAGACTTTTCCTTTGTTATTGACAAAATGCTCCAACAGCTCAACTGTGCTTGAACGCAATGTTTCAACTTCCGGAATCAGAACCGTTTTATATTGAGTTTCGCCGACAATAAAAGTGCTGCCGTTTATTTTAGCATATTTGGCAAGCAAACTTTCATCGCCGTAATCAAAATCCAGATGGCTGCCGAGCAACTCCCGGGCAAGCCGGTCAAACATGCGATCATATTCTGCATTAAAAGACATGGCTTTATCGTAATCGGCCGCATATCCCCACATGGTTTCTATGGGGTGGAGCACCAGCAATTCTGCACGATTTTCTGCCTTGCTGAAAAGTTCCCCCAGCCGGGCAAAGTATTTTTCCAGCGGGGCGTGAGCTTTGTACCACGGCGACTGACCGCCAATGCTGGCAGGGTAATCGCGTTTGCTGCAACCCAGCATGCTGTACCAGTAAAGGTGCTGACAACGGAAATTTATCCCGCAGGCATATTGCCAGTCGCCCAAAACCTTATGTCCGGCAAGGGGGAAATCCCACCCGGTACAGCCGTAAGTTTCGCTTAAAAGCTGCTTTTTGCCCAGCTGGCGGGCAACCGAATGGAGTTGTTTGGCTGTATTCAGCACCGTCCAGTTGGCGGTCAGCACATCAATACCGGGTGCTTGCATATACTCATAACCGGGCATTGCCGCACCGATGGCATGGATCTGCTGGCTTAAAGTATCTTCCCGCAGCAGATGACCGGTAAGTTTTATATTATGTTTGCCGCACCATTCGCCGAGCATTTTCATAAATGTACCGGCAAAAAGTCCGGTCATGGTTCGGTAAAACCAGTAACGGATCTCCGAAAAATCTTTGCCGCATTTCCAGAAGAGTTCGGGCAGAAAATCTGTCAGATCCTGATTTTTCTCCGCAGCAAACAGTTCCATCAGCCGCTCGCTCCACGGGCGGCGGTTGGCGGCGGCAAGATCAAGATAATTGGGTTCGTCGGTAAAAAAGTAAGGGATGCTTTTGCCGAATTTTTTGCCGAATTCAGAAAAATACTTTTCGTAAGTTGAATCAATAAATGCCCTGACCGCATCAGGATCGGTCGTATCCAGATAGGAGCCATTGTTGTAATTTTCTGAACTTGGAGCGATCCTTACGATCAACCTGACCAATTTTTCCTGCGGGGCAACTGCTTCGGGAGCTTCGCCGGCTTTGCGGTAGGCAATGACTTCGCCGTGTTCACTCAATGTAAGGATATAAACCTTGTTCAGAGTTATATCTTCAGCAGCACAGGGCAGGGGAGCTGCCGCATCATAAAATTCCAGATAACGCATCCGGAATTTTTTCTCTTGCGTTATTGCTCCTCCGGCAATGCCGGAGGGCCAGCGGTCTTCATCGTACAAATTGGCGTACATGTTGAGTTTTTCCGCCTCATCGACTGCTGCTTTCACGCACTTGAACCACTCTTTGCCCAGATATTCCGTAGCCAACCCCGCACGGGAGTGGATAAAAAATCCTCCCATGTGCATATCGTGCATAATGCGGATCTGGCGGCGGACTTCATCGGGTTCAATGACACTGTTCCATGCCCAGAACGGTGCGGAGCGGTAAATGGGATCGCTGCCAAGGTTTTTGAAATTTAATTTTTTCATTTTTGTTTCGGGTAAACGATATTGATCATTTCAAAAGTCTTGCCGTCAGTTACCACGCTGAGCAGCGGATACTGCCAGCTCATAAAATAGGGTATCTTTTTGCTCTGCATAAGTTTTACGACCCGTTGCCCCCGCTTATCCGCTGCCAGCCAATCCGGTATGGGGGCAATGGCAACAGCCGGAGCAACGGTTTGCAGAAACTTTTCGCCGGTGGAACCGGCTCCGCCGTGATGCCCCAGCTTCAATACATCGCTTTTCAAAGTTGCTGCCGGGTATTTTTTCAGCAGATATTTTTCTTCTTCAAACCCGCAATCCCCGGTAAAAAGCATGGTAAATGTACCGTATTTGAGCTGAAAAACTATGGACTGATTGTTCAGCCAGTTGCTGCGTCCGGCTTTGCGGAACCCGGTGGTAAGAACAGTGGCGGTCACACCTTTACCGAAATGGATGACTTCGCCATCTTTCAGATCCCGCACCGGAATATTCCGCTGGCGGCAAAGCTCTATTACTTCGTTCTGGTATTTTATGGAAGATGGCCCGGTCTTTTTCAGCATTGCCGGATCAAGGTACGACCAGCAAACTTCACCGACGCTGATCGATTTTTTACGCAGCAAATGAGGCAACCCGCCAATGTGATCCCCGTGGGGATGGGTTATGATGATGCGGTCAATATGCCGGATGTTCTGTTCAGCCAAAGCGGGAAACAACACTGTTTCGTAATATTTTTTGGTGGAATTGGCACGGTCGCCCCAGCCGCAATCGACCAGAGTCACCTTTTTATCCGGCGTAGTGATTATGTAAATATCGCCATGGGTATCGTTGGTTGTCCACGCCTGACGGATGCGTAATTTTTTTGCCAATTCCGGCGAAAAATCTCTGGTAGTAACATTTTTATCAACAAATTCAACAGCAGATACAACTGCCGCAGTCAATGCACAAAGTAAAACAACAACAAATCTTTTCATGATTCTTATTTTATTTCAATATAGTATATGTGGGTGGCTTCCGAGGTAAAGGCGTCGGTGAATTTGCCACTGTTCAAATCAAGTGAACGGTTTTCAAAGAGGACTTTCACACTATCTGCTTTTACATTTTTGAGCGTAAACTCAAATACTCCCGGTGCAAAACTGGCATTCTGGGCAATGATGTACAAAGCTTTTCCATGTTTCACCGCCCGGAATCCCGGTTTGCCGGAGGTCGATTTGACCGTCAGCAGGTGGTCGGAATCTTCGCCGTAAAGGGCAAAGGTGATCGCCGACACTTTTTTGTAAACATCGCTTGCCTGCTGCCAGGTATCCGGACTGCATTCCAAGCGGTATTCGCCGCACTGGTAAAGCCCCAATGCGTTCGCCCGGTTGCGTAAGGTGGAAAAGGCGGCATATTCAATATTCCGCGGCCCCGGAATAAAACCGGTCAGTTTGGGGTCACTGCCGGAATAACCTTTGACCAGCGACATCAAGGGCTTGCTGCCGGCTGCCCGCTTACCGGCAATGGTGGCAGTATCGGTGGAAAAAATCGTTTTGCCGAAACCGTAATGGTCGATCATCAGAAAATCCCCTATTTCGCCCATCTTGCCGTAAAGCGATTTATTGCAGGAGCAAACTCCCCGCCAGCCGTTGGCTTGCGAGCCGAAAAGTGCGAGGAATTTTTGTATATAGCTGATACTGCGGTGGACATCCATTTCGTCCATCCATGCCCCCAACCGGGCGGGGTGGATAAATCTTCCGGAGGCGGCGGCACGCTTGACATCTGCTTCCGCTCCGGCAGCGTTGGCAGGTTTGCTGTATATACCGTAGTACACTGAACCGGAATCCAGCAATTTGAGATTGCGGTGCAGCAGCTGGTTCAAAAATCCTTTACTGGGCAGCGTATTGCCCAGAACCGTATTGAATCCATGCCGTTCGATTGGCAGTTTGTGGGACATGTAGCCATAGTAGATCACCGGATAAAAGGGTGTATTAAAACAATAAATATTGCCTTGCTTATCATGAGTAAAGGCAAATTTATCCGGCTGTTTACCCAGGAAAAATCCCCAGTAAGCCTTGCTGCAGATACCGCTTTTGCTGTAAATCGTCATGCTGATCTGATTGCGTCCGGCTTGATAAGCGATCTTGCCGACAGCTTCGATGCGGGTGCTGGAAAGTTTTTTGAGTGGATACTTTTTACCGTTGACTGTGGCATAGGAGCGGTCAAAGTCAATATCATCGGTTTTAAGCAAACCAATCCGGCAAGCCAATTCTGCGGGTTCTTTGGTCAAAGCGGTATCTCTTACGGGGACAAAATCATAACAATATGCCAAATTGGTGGACTCTTTTTGCGGGATGGTCAACAATGCAGTTTTGCCGCCCTTGCTGTTGGCAAAAACCTGCCATTGCCAGACTCCGACGGGGATTTTTGCTGCCGGGCAGCGGTTATTGGCAACTTTGATTTGTTGGATCTTGCCGGATACCATATTTTTCAGCTGCAAAGTGTATTCCCGGACTCCGGATACCGGGTTCCAGACCAGTTCGGCATTGTCAAGAGCTATGCTGCCGCTTTCCGGCAGCAGGGCATCTGGCATGGATGCTGCCGGTATAAGCTCAAAATGTCCTGGCACAGCAGCAGTTAAATCTGCGGAATGATAATTGCCGGAAGCGGTGGTAAAAAATCTGCCGGTTTGATTATTGCTGAATTGGAGCTTGCTGTCAGCAATATTGATAACAAAATCAAATTTACTTTCCGCTTTTTCCGGTACAAAAGTGATTTGAAAAGTCCGGCTGCCGCCCAGAGCCATTGCCGGATGTTTTTTCCCGGCAGATAATTTAAGCAAATTGCCTTGCAATGTAAAATGTTTTTCAAACTTTTGAGCCGAAGTCAAATCGGTGAAAAATCCGATATTGCCGTATTGCGGAAAAATAAACCGTACTACATTGACAAAGTTTTCAGCTTCAATGCAATAAATATTCTGCTGCTCCTGCCGTTGAAGTTTAAGCTCGTGATAGGTCATTTTTTCAGTAAAAGGCAGCGAATGACCGCTGATGAGCTTTTTGCCGTCAACTGTCGAAATATTGATATTTTTCACCTTGCTGTGCCGGGTTGTGCAAAACTGCATGATCTGGGTTTGCTTTTCGCCCAGCTTGACCGGCGGTATCAGCAAATAGCCTTTGAGAGCTTTGCCGCTGGAAAAACGCATAGACCATGCCGAAAAACCCCACGAAGCATTTTTTACCGTTGACCGGTCAAACTGCATGTGTATATCCGGGCTGGAAGTGTTGAACTTCATAATATAAATGCCCGGCTCATTGGGTGTAAATACTGCTTTTACCAGCTGGCGTTGTCCGGCTTTCCAGTTGCGGGTCGTATCGCCGTCATCGGGCACGGCGGTTTCCCAGATATTTTTGCCGGAAGGCGACATAATGGTACAAACTATTGCATCGGTACCGGCATAACCATTCAGATCCTGCTTTTCAAAGGTAAATTCCACAGTTTTGCCCACCGCATCGGGCAGCAAATGCACCTGCAAAGCATTCAAATCACGCAATGATGGAATATCTGCGGCCTGACAAAATACACTCAAAGCCAGCAATAAATATGCAAAAATCTTTTTCATTCGGTATATCTCCAGCTGAATCAATATCCCCAGTAATCCTTGCGGGGATTTTTGTAAGATTCGATCTCTTTTTCGTTGGCATAAGTTGCATGACCATCTGCCCAGACGATGTTTGCACCATTGCTGTGCCGGGGAGTAAGGTCGCCGGGGTACATCGCCCACGATGCGTTAGCTGTATTGCCTTCCGATCCATGGCGGCAATCGCCAAAAAAGACGATTTGAGCTGGATTTGCCAACTTTGTACGCTTTTTTACTGCACTGGACAAATAAAGATTCATGCCGTAACTGGGATTGTCCCGGGGATTGGCGGTACTTTTAGCTGGATATGTATTGTTGAACAGCATATCCGAAGGGCAATGCAGCGTTTCCAGACACTTGCCTTTATGGGTGGCATCCAGCAGCTGGGTTTCGCCATCCAAAAGGTGCATCCAAGAGCCGTAAGAACCGAACCAGTTCGGATTATGTATCGGAAATGAGTCTTCGTTATCATCCACATACATAGTCATCACCAGACCCAGCTGTTTGAGGTTATTCAGGCAACTGGCGGTGCGTGCCCGTTCTCTGGCGGCAGAAAGTGCCGGCAAAAGCATTGCTGCCAGAATGGCTATTATGGCGATAACCACCAATAGTTCGATCAAAGTAAAACCGTTGGATTTTTTCATTTTTTTTGCTCCTTATATGTTTTTTTATAGAAATCAAGGTAAAAGTTCGATCTTTTTGATCCAGACTTTGCCGGGATACTGATCCACAATATCCAACCGCAGCGAGGTTATATTTTCATCGCCCCACGGAGTTTTGATCACCATATCGTGAACTTTTCCGTCGCACTTCAAGGGCGGCAGATTACTGCGGAGTTTGTAGGCGTATTTTTTATTGATATTGCTGGTAAAGAAGAGCTGACCGGTGGTGCGTTTGGCAAAGCCTTCCGCCCGGTAAGTTATCACCATTTTTTTGTAAAGTTTACCGGCAAAACGGCAGTTTTTGTTGATGATGCGGCTGTCTATTGCAATGGGCTGGAGAAAGAGCGAGTTATCCTGCCAGCTCATAGTGAGCTTTTCGTGATTTTGCCAATCGCCGATGCCGTCAGCAAAATCCCAGACCAGAGTTTTGCCGTCGCTGCGGCGGTCGAGAAATTCGATTTTGCTTATATATACATCGCCGGGATACTGGTCAACAATATCCAACCGCAAAGTGGTGATTTTACCGGCATTGATCCACATTGCCGAATTTTTCTGACGGGTAAGATCCACGGTCATAACCTGTTTGGAGCCATCGGTTATCAAACCGGGCAGTCTCAAGCTGCGTTTGCCGTCGATTTTCGGCGATGCGGCGGTGCCGAAATAAAGTGAGCCGCTGGTTCGCTTGACCTTGAAACCTTCCGCCCGGTAGCAGATACGCAAAGTATTGTACTGCACGGGATCGAAATCGGTTTTGGCAATGGCAATGGAACTGTCGGCTTTGGTGGGGAAAAGAGCAAGTTCGCCATCGCCCCGGTCAACTGACATATTACGCAGAATGTTCCATTGGTCTGCGGCTTGAGGAAAGTTCCAGCAAGGTTGAGCTGCTCCTGCGGTGAGTATTTGGGCTGCTGAAACGAACAGTAAAATAGAGAAAAATCTGCCTCTCATAGTTGTTTTGCTCCTTATTTTATAATTATTTCAATAAATGTGTACGATCCGTCAGCAGTTTATTATACCAAAAAGCAGAGCGATAATCAAGAATAATTTGTCAAAAAATCCGTTCGATTTGACAAATTTGCTTTTCCGGTGTATAGTATTCCGACGAAAGGCTGCAATAGATGAGTAAAAAAACACCCCGGTTGCGGGTCAGTAAAATAAAGAGCTATGTTATCTGGGATGACTTTGGCTTGGTCTGCCGTAAAACATTGCATACCAATACGCTGGATACACCGTCCTTCCATGAGCATAAAGACTTTTACGAGCTGGTGACAGTAGCCTCCGGCAGCGGGGTGCATCAGGTGGAGGGGTACGAGCATCAAATAAGTCCCGGGAGCGTCTTCCTGATTCAGCCGCATCAATCGCATTGCTATATAAAATACGACAATCTGCTGATTTACAATCTGATTTTTTCGGGGCGTTTTATCCGTTATATTCTGCCGGATCTGAACCGTTTGCCGGGGTATCAGCTGCTCTTTAATCTTTCCTCATACGAAGCCAAACGCAATCCCTCCGACGGAATCCGCATCCAGACGGAATTTTTTCCGGAAGTGCTGCATGTGCTTGATAAGATGGATCAGCTTAATTCCAGTGCCAGATCAGGCGATAAAACCTTGTTGATCAGTCTGTTTGCTTATGTTATGCTGCTGTTTGCCCGGCATGTGCATTGGGCAGGGCCGACCCGGCAGCTGGTTTGTATGACGCATTTGAGCAAACTTTTAAGCGAGCTGGAGAAAAACTTTACCGCCAGCTGGAGTCTGGAGAAAATGGCAAAGTTGTGCAATATGTCAGTATCCGGTTTCCGCCAATCTTTCCGGCAATTTACCGGGCTGCCGCCGCTGGAATATCTGGTGCAGCTGCGGCTGGATAAAGCGGCAGTACTGCTGGCAAATTCAACCGAAGCATTGGAGATCATAGCCGCGGCGTGCGGATTTAATGATGTTAATTATTTTTCCAAACAATTCAAAAAGCACTTCAACATCCTGCCTTCGCGTTACCGGAAAGATTGCCAATCCGGCAGACGATCGCCGGATCTGGGCAGCAGTAATCAAAGCAGAGCAAAACGGCAAACAGAAAATTTTTACTGAAAATTCTTGGCTCTGTTCCCAATATGGGTAGGTAATTTAAGCTGATAATTTGACCTTAACTGGTACATCTGACTGAATCAAACTGCTAAAATGATGAACAATATTCTGCGTAAGGCTGGAAATATTTGTCAAAAAGTTTCATTCCACAATCACCTCGCAGATAATATACCATATCCTGCAAAGGTTTACAACAGCGGATTACAGATTTTCGATAAATTTCGACAAAAGTAATACTTGTAAATAAAAATCTATCAGAAATGCCGCTTGGCGAAAGCGTGACCGCTGCCGGATTTGAGATAGTGTTCAAAAGCAATAGATTTTTCTTCTGATTCAAAGGCAATGTATGTTTCAACTTTCCACGGACGGAATTTTGCAGTATGAGGCACATCGCCTTTGTTATGTTTTTTCAAACGTTCCCATAAATCAGCTGTATGACCGATATAACGCTGCTCGAGATGTTCAATACTGCGTAAAATATAGGTGTAAAACATCGTCAGTGGCTCCTGTTGAACGGTTGTCGCAATTCGCAGCCGCACAGCCCTCCGCCGCTCTCTGAGCTATGGAGGGCATCCTTCGCACGCTCCGTTGCACTCCGCTTTTTTT
>JAZSHD010000189.1:0-20146 GCA_045533055.1 Victivallaceae bacterium
GAGGAAACAATCTTCTTCATCGGGGCAGTTTTCCAGCAAAAGAGCGGAAGCTCCGTCACCAAAGAGCACACAAGTATTGCGGTCTTCCCAGTTGACGAGCGCGGAGAGTTTTTCCGACCCGATGACCAATACATATTTATACTTGGGGTTGACCGTCATCAAACCCCGGGCTGTTTCCAGAGAATAGAGCAAGCCGGAGCAGGCGGCTTCCAAATCAAAACCGAAAGCCTTGGTCGCACCCAGCCGGTGCTGCAAAAGACATGCGGTGCTGGGGAAAACATGGTCGGGAGAAATCGTTGCAACAATAATGGCACTCAATTCTGCCGGGTCAACATTTGCCATTTCCAACGCACGGCGTGCCGCCTGTTCCGCCAAATCCGAACAAGCCTGTGTGGGAGCTGCAATATGCCGCTGGCAAATGCCGGTGCGGGTGCGGATCCATTCATCATTAGTTTCGACCATTTTTTCCAAATCTGCATTGGTCAAAACTTTTTCCGGAGCGTATGAACCGGTTCCTCTGATCTTAATACCCATTTTTCCGTAATACCTTAAATATTTGCTTATTCTGCAGCAGCCTTGCCGCGGCACACTTTCTGCAATCTATTTGTTAAAACATATCCTCAAGCTCTTCAGTAGTGGCATGACACTCGATCAGCCGCTCCCGGATACGCTCGTTCATGCGGAAACGGATCGCATCCCGGGCAGTGCGGATGGCATTCCGTACCGCTTTGGGGCTGGAAGACCCATGCCCGATGATGCAAACCCCATTTATACCCAACAGCGGAGCACCGCCGATCTCGTCGGCATCTCCCTGTGCTTTAAGCTCAACAAAAGCATTTTTTGCCAGCAACGCCCCAGTCAAACGCAGGGCATTTTTCTTGATGGCATTCTTGAGCCAGTTCACCGACAATCTTGCCAGACCTTCGCTGGTTTTCAGCATAACATTGCCGCTGAAACCATCGGCGATCATCACATCGCACGCACCTTCAAAAGCACTGTTGCTTTCAACATTGCCCACAAAATTTATGGGCATATTGGAAAGTGCCTTAAAGACCGCTTTGGTCAAACTGTTGCCCTTGCCATCTTCGCCGCCGACACTTAACAATCCGATCGCCGGACGCTCTTTTTTCAAATAAAAACTTGCGTAAATTTCGCCCATCAAAGCAAACTGCACCAGATTACCGGGCTTGCAGTCGGTATTTGCTCCGGCATCGATCAAAATAAATCTGCCGTGCCGGTGAGGCAAACTTGCCCCCAACGCAGGGCGGTCGATACCCGGCAAAGTACGGTTGAGTACTTTAGTGGCAGCCACCAATGCTCCGGTATGCCCGGGAGAAACCAGACCTTCGACCATACCGGCTTTCATGATCCTGGCACATTCGGTAATGGAAGAGTTCTTCTTGCCCCGCAGCGAGATCGCCGACGGGTCGGACATTTCCACAGCACTTTCAGCGTGGTGCAGCTTTAATCTGGGGTGATCGGCAATACCGTATTTTTGCAGATAAAAACCTATTTTACCGGTATGCCCCACCAGAGTAAATTCGCAATCCGGATAATCGTAAAGAGCCTGCGTAACACCTTCAACGACAATGCCGGGGGCGTAATCCCCGCCCATGGCATCTACTGCAATTTTCATCAATTTTCCGGATTCAGCCATAATATATTGCCCGCTGTTTACAAATAAAGCTGTGAACATTTTACGCAAAACGCCTGAATCTTCCGCCGCCGGGGGATTCCTCCCCTCATGGAAAATTCAGGCGATTTCGGTCAGTTTTCAGCTCGAAAATCGCTTACTCGGCGGCTTCAACCACGCTCTGACCTTTGTAAGTGCCGCACTTCAGGCAAGCACGATGCGGGGTAACTGCTGCACCGCAGTTCTGGCAAAAAGTAGCCTGAACGCCTTCGTAACGGTTCGCAGCCTTGCGGGTGCGGATCTTCATCTTGGAAGTTTTTCTCTTCGGAACTGCCATTTTCTCATCTCCTTGCTGCCCGGAAACGGTTATTCCACCTCATCCCGGACATATTTAAAATTAATTTTTTTATAAAAAGTCCAATTCAAGAGAGTATAATATAATCCAATTTTTACAAAATTCAAATATTTAACGGTTTTTAGCGGCGACTTTTTCTTTGTACCATTTCAATTTTTACTTCTTGAACTCTACAATATAGGCTGCCGGGTATTTGGAGCGTTCTATTTTATAGAGCTTGCCTTGCGTGTGCATTGCCAATGAGCCATCCGGTTGTTCCGTAAACATTATATCACACTTTTCCGGCAGATCATTTATACTCAAACTGTTGATTTTTGCACCTGATTTCAACATTAAAACTCCGGTCTTTTCTTTAAAAACTTTGCTCCTGACCGGCAGATGGCTCTTTCTGTATTCCATTACCGGTATATTGTTTATCAGAAACCCGATACCATTTACGCAAGCACTTAACGGCTTACCGAAGTCCAGCCGGTCGATCTGACTTATGCCGTAAGCTGCAGCTGCATCCAGCAGCAAAGGTACCGCATCATTTCCGCAGTTCAACAGATACATGCTGTGGGCTTGCGGTAAAATCACTGCCGCCACCGGTTCAGTTAGTTTACCGCCCCAGATAACGGCACAAACTTTTTGCGGAGCAAAACTGCTGCGTATGTGCATAAAAAAGAGCGTACCCAGCAGCAGAGCCAGCACCAGTATTGATGATTTTTTATATGCCAATATCAGGAACAACATCAGCAATACTGTAAAAATCAGTACCGTAAGATACGATATATGCATGATTTCGCTGTTACCGGCAAATTCGTTGCCGATCCGGGCAATAAACCTTAAATAATCCACCATGCCGTTGAGGAAAAAATTCCAAACATCCGCCCAATCCGGCACGATTATCTTGCCAATGGCAAATAAATAAAGCGGCAAAAGTACAGGCAATATCAAAAGATTGACCATCATGCTGCCGGCAAAAAACATATTCTGGAAAAAGAGTGTCAACGCCAGCGATGCCGACGACGCTATTGCGGCAAAGAATACCGCTCCTGCCGCCCTGCCCCGCCAGTGAGCCAAGCGGCGTTGAAACAAAGTCAGTTCACCGGCCAACACTCCGGCACCGCTGAAACATTGCACCACACTTCTGCCCCATTCAGAAGATTTTATCAAAACAGCCGTAATGACAAAACTGTATAAAAATCCGCCGTCAGTAAGGTACAATGGATTTATCAGCAGAAACACCGCACAAATCATGGAAAGCACTTCCAATGTTCTGCATCTTAAAAAGTACGCCCGGAAGATCACCAACGCCAAAACCATGACAAACGCCCGGATTGCCGGAGCTCCGCCGCCAGTGGTCATAACATAACAGACCAGAGTCCCCACCAGCGGTATGTGCAGATAAGCTGGCAGCGGCCGCAAAAGCAGTAATATTAGCATTGCCAACACGCCCACATGTAAGCCGCTGATGCTGAACAAATGAGCCAGACCGACTGACGCATAAAACTTTTTCTCTCCGCCAGCCAGCCGGTGCCGCAAGCCCAATGTTACCGCCCCGAGGATCGCCCGGTTCACCGGATCTGTGATCTTGCAGTCAAGCCGCTGTGCCAAAATCCGGCGTACTTTTGATAAGGTAGAAGCACAACTTGCTTCTACCGGCGTGATTTTTTCCACCGGCAATATGCCGCAGATCTTGTTTAATGCCAGATAATCGTTGTAACTGCTGCGGCAGAAACGCCGGCTTGAATCCTGCCACTTGCCAGCCTTATCGGCAATGTAATATTCAGGAAGCATACTCAAGGCGTACAAATTACCCGTCACATAATAGCTTTTACCTTCCCATAACCCCGGATCAATCATCTTATCGGGTATATAAAGCTGGATCGTTTTATTGTTATATCGGGCTTTGACCCGTCTGACAAAGAGGTCGTTGGAGGCCAATGCAGTTCCGATGGCGGCACTGTCGGTTATCGAAACCACAGCATTTTCCAAACGGCAATCCCGCAAATCTTCAGTTTGAAAATTCTGCCATGCCACTGCCAGCAAACCGGCAACGGAAGCGGCAGTCAGCATCAAAGTTTCCCGATAAAGCTTTTGCCAGAGCAAAAATCCGGTCAAAAGCACCAATATCACTCCCGCTATCACCATCCCCGGCAACATTCTGCCCAGCACGATAGTGCAAACTATCCCGGTCAAATAGAGATAGTTGCGGTGGAAAACCTTCCGCCAGGAGTCATTTTTGAATGGTGCAAGCAGTTTCACTTTTTATTGCCTGAAATTATTTCCCGGCGAGCCTTTTATTGAGTTTCTGCCGGAAATAAAAAAACCGCCATCTACTCTTTGCAGAATATCCGGCGGTTTTGCTGTTTGAAAATTACTTATTGAGCAATTTGATCGCTCCGGCGATCATTGCTTCGCCCACAGTGGGGTCAGCCAAGCCACGGGAGGGACTGGTTTCGTAACCGCCGTTACCGTAGTTGTTGGGCAAGCCCACATAGCCGACTTCGCCCATACCCAGAGCCGCCAGCACGGTCATGGGGTAGCGGGATTCTTTGCGGATGGCAATACCCAGTTCCACAAAAGGTTCAGCAGGCAGCGATACGATCGCCAGCTCTTTGTTGAAAGCTATAACGATCTGCTGTTCCATGCGTTTGCCCTGAATGGGATTGTCGCGGCCCGCCATCAAACGCTGGGCAAAGTATTTTTTCACAAAGGGTACGCCCCGGGCAATATCTTCGCTGGTGAAGTCCCGGCCGTCTTCCATAACGGCATCTTTGTTTTCTTCGTAAACCTTTTTGGCTTCGTTGTATTCAGCATCGGAAACCTGATAGTAGGGAGCTTCAAACTCGCTCATATCGGTACGGATTTCCAGATCATCCATCTTTCTCAAGCGGTACAATGCACTCAACAGCACCCCGGCATAGCCCTTGCCGATACGCACGGCTTCGGCGTAATCGGTCTGGCTTTCGCCGGTGGAAACATCGAAGTGGTTGATGTTGCCCTGGGGGGCAATGATGGTCATTACCGGTATATCGTAGCCCAGAGCATACTGCATTTCTTTTTCCATGATGCCCGGCCAGTCGGCAGAAACCCAGTCGCCGCCGATAGTGTCGGTGTGGTTGGAGATATTTGCCAGCATAAAGACCGCTTTGCCGTTCTGTTTGACCTGCATCATAATGATCCGGGGATCGGTGGTGCCTTCCGGGTGGTCGATTTCAGGATTGAGTTTGCCGGGGTTGGTCAGAGTTTTGCCGTTCTTCATAATGTAGCGGCGGTTGAACGCCAGCGTGGTACATTCAGTGGTGGCGGCGTAAAGTTCAGCCGGAGCAAGGGATTTGACTGCCTGCTGCAGAACAGAGATGGTTTTGGCAGTCAGACTTTCCATGTAACTTGCGTCGCAGTCGGCACCGAAGAGCTTGCTGGTGTAAGGTCCGGTGTGAGTATGGGTGCAGCAGTAAAGGGTGTTGCCGGCAAGTTCGGGCAATACAGCGTTGACCTTTTCAGCAATACCATCCATCTCGCCGCGAGCCATCAGGCAGAGATCGTAAGAAACGATGGCGGCGATCTTGTCGCCGGTGCGGAACGCAGCTGCCTTGACATTCAAGCGGTCAAGCGCACCCTTGTTGGGGCGGGGGTTGAAATATCCGCAAAGGGGGGCACCCAATGCCGGAGTGATGTCTTCACGGGAAAAACCGAATTCAAAGTTACTCATAATATACTCTCCTATGTAGTTTATGGTATTTACATTAATAAAATACCATGCAGAAAAGAGATTTTCAAGTAAAACAGAACAAATATCGAAAAATAAGTGTTTGTTGTCCGTATTTTCTCCGACCTCTCCTGCCTTTTGCCGCAGCCATAAAAAAAGCCTGCCCAGACTTGGAGGCAGGCTTGAATAAGGCTTTACTTATTTACCTTTTATATAGTACAAATTGAATTTGCCCGGTTCGACATTGATTTTTAATTCGCTGTTGGCGGTGCTTTTTTCTTTGGTGTTCAAATCCAGCACGCTTGCCTTGACAAAGGGCAGTTTGACCGTGGTTTCGGGATTTGCCCGGTAATAGTTGCCAACCAGCAGCAGAAGTTCATTGCCGTGCTTTGCCATGCTGTAAAACATCTTGTCGTTGCTGCCGGTGATTTCGGGGTGTTCGCAATTCAAAAGCAGCTCTTCGTAAGGTGCAAGCTTCATTACTGCCAATGCGTGATAGTAGAAATCCAGCGGCGAATCAGCAAAGTGGTTGAAAGCGTAGTTCAGGACCCCGCCCGCACCGTTCATAAAGGCTTCCAGCACAATGGGCTCCACCAGATAGGAGTCGTATTCGCCATAGCACCCGGTGGAGAGCCAGGGCAAAATATCTTTTTTGCCGATAAGTTTATAGTTGGCACGGATATTTTTCTGGATCACCGGCGGGTGTCCGCCAATATACAAGCTGGGCTGGGAACTCTTGATCAAGTCCGGATAAAGGTCTGTAAAGCGGGTTATGCCGTGGCTGTTATCCAGCCGGTCAAGGTCGTACATGTGCAGCTGGGGTACAGGTATATTGGCTTCTTTAGCTCCCTTTTCCAGAGCTTTGGCTATATCGCTGATCATGCGTTTACCGCAAGAGTAGATGTATTCGCGGTCGCTCAAGCCTGATGCTTTGATCGCCGCCACGCAGCGGGAACACTCTTTGGTGGAGCGGCGGAAAGCGTAGTTGAAGCACTCGATATCCAGCAAAACATGTTCCGGCTTGCTCATGACCACACAGCGGGCAATACGCTCCATCTCTTTCTGATAATATACTCCGGTATAGCTGGGGCAAGTGAGCTTGCTGGGTTGTTTGGTAATACAATATACTTCGTGACCGGCTTTTTTGTTGCGGATCATTTCGTGCATGGCGGAGTCGTTCATATAGAGTTTCAACCCGGCTTTGCGGATCTCTTCGTAACGCCGGATCTTATCCGAGGGGTCAGCCTTGGGATTGCGGATCCATAAGCGGGGGAATACTCCGGCACCGTTGAAGCCGAAACGCTTGTAATTTTTCAGCAAATCGGGGTAGGAGTCAAAATAACTTTCCGTAGTCATCCACGACAGACAGACCGGCATTTTTTTGAAAGTTTCAAACTCCGGCAAAGTCACGACCTTGATGGGCAAAGTCTGCTTGAAGCCGGTTTTGCCGTCGTACTCCACATAGATATTGGCGGGCGGCAGCTCATCGGGCGTTTGCTCGTTACTTAATATATAAAGGTAGCTGATACTTAATTTATCTTTTTTGGTGGGAATGCGGTAGCGGTGATACTTTTTGCCGTTGAGAGTGATTTTTTCCGGAGTGTGTTTGAAGATGGTCAACTCTTCCGGCAGCTCAACTACCACTTCGGCTTTTTTGATTTTTTTGCGGTCGATGCGGTAATCGCTGATACTGATCGCCTGGGGTGCGGCAACGCCCTTGACTACTGCCAATTCCGGCAAGCGGGGCTGGGCGGTCAAGCTGTCCTGCGGCACGGCAAAGCCGCTGCCTTCATAAGCGAGGTTGAAGTTTGCATCCTGTTTTTCGGCAGCTATAACTGCCATTTCATCGCTGAAAAAGTGTTTATCCAGCGTAAGTTTAACGATCACATACCGGGCTTCGGCATTGACCAAAAGTTTGAAAGTTTTGCAGACGCTCTGTGCCCATTTCCGGTTTTCCGGGTAATAGTAAGTTTTGACAAAATCGCTCTGATAGGCTTCGGCTGGAGCCAGTTTGACCATTTCGGTCGCCCGGTAGAATTTGTCGTTATCTTTGGAAACATAAACTTCAAACTTTTTCGGCCAGCGGAAACCGGATTCCGAACCGCCCAACGCCCGCAAAGCTATGTAGTCCACCGGCTGGATACTCCCCAGATCAAGCCGCATAAATACCGTATTCACGCCGCCGTAAAAGCCCACGGCTTTGCGGTCAAACCAGATGGTATCGGAAGCACGCTTGGTAATGCTGCCATCGGTCAAGTCAGTGGCATCATTCCCGGCGGCACCTTTTTTGTCCTGTGTCAAGTGGTAGTTGCCTTTGGGCATGAATTGGATGGTTTTCTTCAACGCCAGATTTTTTTTGCCTGAAGTCAGATCGAACCACGCCTGCCGGTTTTCCCGGGTGGAGGGGGAGTCGGCAGTAAACAACGCCGTGGGTATCTTGTTGGCAGTAGCGATTTTTACAGCAAAGGGCATGGTGTAATAAGTTGCCAACCCATCCAGTTCAGCAGCGGCGACCATATACATTTTATCTTTGTCAGAGTCAAAGCTGAAAGCATCTTTGGTAACTTTTACGCTGGCGGTGTAGCACTTGTCAGCTTCGTTGTAAACCGCATCAAAGCTCCGTTCTTTGGCGAGCTGAAAGTTCTGTAAAGCCCGCTTTTTATGAGCAGTAACAAAAATCCTGATTTTTACCGGATTGGCACAAGGTGTGCTGCGGAAGATCTTGAAAGAAAGCGTATCGCCCACCTTCAAAGCCCCCTCGGCAGGCTCTTTAAGTGCCACCAGACTGTTTTCGGGGGCGGCGGATATATCATAGCTGTTGAAAGTTATCCACGAACCCACATTTTTGCCCGCCCCGTTCAAATTGAACGACCAGGCAAATGAGGTTTTGACTTGAGGAGAAAAAGTATTGATTCCGGCAAACAGTACCCCGAAAGAGCGTTTGACCGAACTGCTGGGACTTTGCACCCAGCAGAAAGCTCCGGAGTTTTCCATAGCATCGACTTTGACTTGTATGTATTTACCATTGGGTACCGGCGGTATATATTTCCAGAACTGCCCATAGTTGCCCCGGGCATTGGCAACAACATTGATCCGGAGGTTATCACCGGCTTTTTCGCAAGCGACCTTGGATTGCTTCCAGGAGCTGACTTCATCAATAAATTTGACCGACTGCGCTCCGGCAGTAAATCCGGCAGCGAAAAGCGAGCCTGCCAGCAAAGCTGTAAAAATGTTTTTCATAAAAGATCCTCCACAATTGTATATATTTAATAAGTTGTTCAAAGAGAATATATAACCCCATAAGAGGTTATGCAAGTATAATCAATAAGATTTTTGTCTCAAAAGTTGTATAAAAAGATCAAAAGCACAATCAATCACGGGTAATTTTTAATTTACCGGATCGGTAACCACTTGAACTTTATCCATATAGGTTATGCCTTCGCAAAGCCAGAAAGTACCGTAAATGGCTTTATGGTCGATTTCCGCAGCATTTCCGGCGTAGTATACCACATTGGTCACACTGCCCGGAGATGTAACATCTTGTTTACTGACCACCTCATCAAAAGGCGTTCCGCCATGACGGTAGGCTATATATGTTGAATTGGTATAATCTACGCTGTAAGCATTCTTCCGGGCGTTATCTACAAAAACAGTTGCCCGGTCAGGAGCAAGTAAATTTGCTTCATTGCGGGGTCGGTAATTCCATGAGCCATCCGCCTTGGGTTGACCGCAGCCGCGGGCATTATGGGCGTAATGAGCATAAGCATAAAATCCGTTGCCGTTCAGACCGAAACCGACAGCTTCGCCCGGACAGCGGAAGACCGCATAAGTATTTTCTCCGGCATATGCCGGACTGCCTTTTTTATTTTCATCGCCATAGATCATATCACGAATGGTATACAGCCACATGGTTGAAGTATTTCCATCCTGCGAGGACGGCAGCAGCCAGCCTTTACTGTCAATGCTGTACTGCTGATAAGCCAGTCCCAGCTGTTTAAGATTACTCAAGCAGCTTGCGGCATTGGCTCGTGCCCGTGCGGCTGACAAGGCGGGTAAAAGCATTGCCGCCAGAATGGCTATTATTGCGATCACGACCAAGAGTTCGATCAAAGTAAAGTGTTGGATTTTTTTCATAATAACTCTCCTGCAATTTAAGATTTCCATAATCAGTTTCTATTCACAATAAGTTTATATTCTCAAAAATATAATCGTATTGACGGCATACTCCCTGCCGGGCAGAAAGTGCCAACAACTCCACAGCATCTTCCCCCATTTTTTCGTAAGGTGCATAACAATAAGGGAAAGGATTTTCCAGCAATACCTGCTCTTTTTGAATATTCACTCCAAAAATCCGCACACTTTCCGGCAAACCGCAATACTCATTGATATTTTTACCCAAAAACATTTGACCGGTATTGATAAGCAATGCGTCAAACTTCTCTTTTTCGTAAGCTGCCTGTAAATGGCTTTGCAATATACTCCTCGATTGACATGGAGCCAGCAGCAGTTTCGGCAGATTTATAATTACGGGCATACCGGATTTCTCTTGTATGTATTCCAGATAAGTTTCGGTTATCGGGTGATGTCTATCTTCCGGGTAAAGGTTGGTTATGGCGATCTTGCGGCAGGATTTTTCCTGCAATAATTGCAAAACTTTTCTTACAGCGAAGCGTCGTTTGCCTTCACAAACGAACCAATCGGTCATGTATTGCTTCAAGCCCCGGCAATTTTCCTGATTGCAGACCATGGCTGTACGGATACGCTTTTCGGCTAATATGTGAAACATCTCTCCAAACCAGTGGGTCAACACCACCAGTGATCCGGAATTGAGCGAAGTCATCAATCGTGGAGTGTACTTGAAGCGGCTGTTTTCCAGACACGGGACCATAGTTTCAAACCGCAGCTGCAAATTTTCTGCCCCACGCATCAAGCCTTGCATGATTTGCCGGTGAATGGCTCCGTTGCCATCCTGCCGGGTCAGGCAATCCATTGCAGGCAGAAAGTAAGTTACAGTACGCACACCTTTAACAAAAGAACCGCTGCCTTTGCGCCGTTCAATAAGATTCTCTCTTTCCAGCTTCTTAAACGCCCACGCTACTGTCATGCGGGCAACTTTGAATTTGGCGGCAAGAGCGTTTTCGCTGGGCAGGCGGGTGCCGGGTAGAGAGTTGACTACCAAATCATAAAGCTCCTGGTAAATCAAATCCCGCCGTAAATTATACTTTGATTTTTCAGTTTCTGTCATAAAAAAATGCTTCCCAACAAATCGTCTGAAAGCATTATACAGCCAAGGCAATAAATTTTCAATATCTCCAATCCGGAAAGTTGTCTAAAATATATTTTCAGGCATAAAAAAAACGGCATGGAGTTTTTATTCCATGCCGTTGGCTGCTTCAACCGTTTATCAGTATTTTACTGCGAATGCCCGGAATTTGGTGGCTTTTATGGTGCCGCTTACAGTTTTGCCATTTACTGCCTGGCTGGTTTGAGCATCGGTTATGCTCTTGGGCTGATCGCCTTTAAGAGTAAAGCTGAACTTGCGGTCGCCTTTTGCCGGGTTCATTACTATTACCAGCAAATCGCCTTTTTTGTTCCGCAAAACTTCGTAATCCGCCTGATCAAAACCTTTGATCGCGATCCGGTCGCTGCAACGGTCGCCGGTTACGAAAAATTCTTCGTAATCGCTCATTATCCGGCTGACATCTGCCATTGCTTCAAAACTTCTGCCATCCAAGGTGGGGTATTCGTAGATCAAGATACCTTTAGTGGCATCACAGGCACGCCGCATAAGCGTTGCCGCCGAAGCAAACTGCGGTGCCATGCGTTCAGTTTCCCGGTAGGGGTAAACCAGTTCGCCCAGCATCAGCGGAGTAGTTTTCACTGCCTTGCGGGTGGCTTCCAATTCCGGCACATTCCGGGAGTAACCGCAGGAAGCTATACCCACGTTGCCGTGGAGCAAGTTCCAATCCAAGCCGTAATAAAATTTGCTGCTTTCGCTCTGATACGCCGAATAAATACTGTAATCCACGCCCGGCAGAACCGCCTTTATGGAGCGATGGAACAAGGCGGAAACTTCCGCCATGCGTACATTCATATAGCGTGTCCACTCTCTGCTGTAAGATTTTTTGATAAGTTCCGCCGTGGGCTTGTCGGCAAGTTTGGCAAAGGCTTGGAAATCTTTCAAACAGCGGTCGCAGAAACATGCCAGAAAGGTTTCAAACACCCGGTGTTCGTAGTCCCAATGGATGTTGTGAGGATGATTCCACTTTTTGTGCCATGCCGGGAGCCCGGAACGGAAAAACTCCTCAAACTCCGGAGCTTTGACCAATGCCGTACTGCACACCATGGGGTAGCTGACCTTGGTGTAAACTTGCACCATCTTGTGTTCCGGATGCTTTGCCAGATAGTCGGCACAAGGAAAGTTCCAATCCTGAAAACTGATCAACCGGAAGTGACGAATCCCGGGATAGCGATTGTTCAAACCGTTGGTTTCGTTGACTCCGGCAGCTTTGAAGAAATCGCCGAAATGCCGATAAAGATTTTTATCATCCAAACTGCCCAGCCAGCCTGCCCAGAGCTCGATCAAAAGCTTGTCCGGCTGTTTGCCGTTGAGTTTTTCCAACAGCTTGACCTTGACCGGAATGGGCATTTCTCTGATATTGGCTTTGGCACTTGATACATGGTAATAAAGCATGGTTTCCGGTGCAGAAAACTCTTCCGGAGCTTTGACCAACACTGCAATAAATTCGTGTTTGCGGAGTTTGGTATTGTGCCGGACTTGGTTTTTGACCGTTATCGAATAGCGGTTGTACTTTTGTTTACCATATTCCACAACACCGGATTTTTTGCACTCCAACTGCCACTTTTTGTAGTAGCCGGAGGCACCCGGCAGCTCAAAACCTTCGGGCAAATCAAAGTTTATGGTGTAATCGTTCAAGGTAAAACCTTTCACCCCCTGGGGAATGAAAAGGATTTGCTGCATAGCACCTTTGTTGATATAAACGCCTTCGGCAAGCCAGTTGGGCCAGATCATGGAGTCTTCCAGCAGCAAATTGAGTTTGCCGTTGTCCGGAAGTGTGATTTTCTGTTCGCCCACCGTGATCGTTCCGCCATTGGCAGGGCCTTTAAGCTCCAACAAATTCAATCCGCTGGAAAGCACCGCCGTTGCTCCGGCTTTCACGCCGTTGACCAGCAATGCACCGCCCTTGATATTGTGCTTGAGCATACTGGCACTGACCCGGAATTTGTATTCCGGCGACCGCAAATACTCCGTAAAGCTGGCAGGATTTTCCACGCTCCAGCTGAAAGCAAATTCGCCGTTGCCCGCCAGTTCCACCGGCAGCTGAAGCAATGCTTTTTTGCCCCGGGTGCGGCAATACTGCACCTTTTGCCGGTCGAACTTGACTTTGCCGGTGATTTGCAGAAAATCTTTGCCGGAAGTTTTAAATTTCCAGATATTTTTGCCGGGGGTAAACAGCGGCACTTTCTGCGGCTCGCAGCATGGAATAATCTGCTTGATGAATTTGAGTTTTCCCGCCGTACTGGCTGCGTGCATACCTTCGCTGATGATCTGAAACGAGCTGGTTTCTTTAGCTCCCTTCTGAAATCTCCCGGTCACCAGACCCCACTGGTCGGAGCTTTGGGGCTTGCCGCCCAGACTTGACCACGGGATCGCCGCTTCCACGCTCCAATTAGCCAATGCGGTGCGTTCAAAACGGTCGATCTTGACCTGGATATTGCTGTTCCACCGGTGATCGCGGCTTTTCCAGATACTTTTTGCCTCTCCGGCAGCATCCACCACCGCACCGTTGGCATTGATGCCAAACTCATAACTCTTGCCGTTGCGGAGCAAGATCAAGATAACGCAATCGTCGTTGAAGATTTTATCAGTATCATTGTTCTTGACCGCCGCCTTAAAGTCCGGCATCCGGTTGTTTACCGGGTCAAGAGCCCGGTCGTAGCAACGGAACGCCACATACAAATTTTCCTCATCCCACAAAAGTTTGGCAACAGTCTGCTCGGTGGCAAAACGGTTCTGCTTCTGCAAAATAAAGGGGGTCAGACTGATGCTGTTCTGCCACGCCGACTCATCCAGTTTGCCATCAATGACCACCTTGCCGGAGGCCTTGCCCACCGCCACAAATCCATTGTTTGCGGCAAAAGCTCCGCAGGAGCAAGCACAAAGTGCCGCCCAAAGTAAAAATTTTTTCATTTTTCAAACTCTCTTATTCGGCTTTATCCAAGTCGGCATCGGTCATAGCCGGATTGGTGGAAAGCACCACTTTATCCACCCAGATGACCGTTTTGGGATCGGCTGCGGAGTAGTTGATGTAAAATTCAGGATAGACCGCCACCGCCTTGACCGGCCCCACCTTGACCCACTGCCATTGATTGGCAGGTACGGTAATAGCTCCGCTGTAAACATTTTGCGACCCGGTACGCAGATTTACTGAACACTTGTCTTCGCCGGTTTTCTGGGCGTGGATATAGTAGTAAAGCGGTTTGGAATTTGCCGGCACCGGCAGTTTCATAACATTGTACCAGCGTTTGCCCCAGGCAGCTTTGCCGGCAGCAGAATCTTTTTTGTTGTAAAGTTTGCCGTTTTCGCCGGGGAAATCAGCGGGCAGAAAGAGCTTGGAAACAATATCCGCTTCGGCAAGTTCCGGCACTTTGCAGGGAGCTATGGCAACATCTTTGACCTGAAACTCCGAAGCATTGGTAATTGCCGAATAGATCATCAAAATCATATTTTTCCCTTTGGGGAAATAGGTCATCTCTATACTCTGCCACTGCTCGGTAAGTTTGACCGTTTTGCTGTAAGCGATCCCGCCGCTGTTCAAAGCCGCCTGCACTTTGCCCTGACCTTTGACCTGCAAACTGACCTTGTACCGCAGAGGCTCCAGATTGCGGAAAGTACCGTTGATCCCGGCAGTACGGGCTTTGTCGTTGGTTTTAATGGAAATCACGCCATCGGCAACGGTAAAGGTTGCCCGGGCGGGGCTCCAGGTTGCAGGCAGCGTGGGAGCAGCCAATACATTGATTGCCAGACCGGCACAAACGGCGGCAAAAAAGAGTTGTTTACTTTTCATGATTTTTTCCTTTTTATTTAAAATTTGTTATTTGTAAGCATAAAAATTATCACTGGAAAGACTGTCTTTGGTACGGGCTTCCACATGACCGTCACAGAAAGTTATATTGGCAGTTTTGTTGTGTCCGAACCAGATGCCTGTGCTTTTGGGATCATCTTCCTTCCAGCCGTTCCAGAGGGTCCCGTTGCTTTTGGAGACACTCAAATCGCTGCCGGTAATTGCTCCATCGGCAAAAAGCAGACAGTCGGCAGGTTTTTCAATAGAACCGCGTGTAGCGGGAACTCTCCAAACCGAGGGAGAGGGATTGTTGGTCAAGTGTATATTAGTGCCATAGTCCGCATACGGCCAACCCGCTCTGCCGTAACTGTTGGTGGGGCAATTCAACGGACTGTTGGGGGAATGAGTAGCAGTACCATTACCGGAATTGTTGGTTTTAAGGCTTGTTTTATACAAATTGTCCAAATACGGAGCAAACGGATGACTGGTGCTGCCGCACCAATAAGCACCATTTACCGTAGCCATAAAGTAGTAGTCGTTATTGTCATCGGCATACATATTCGCCTGCAAGCCGAGATTTTTCAATTTGCTGGTACATTCCGAACTGCGGGCTCGTTCCCGGGCCGCCGACAAAGCGGGCAAAAGCATCGCCGCCAATATGGCAATAATTGCAATGACTACGAATGAAACTTGTTAAATTAGGGTTTTGGTGCTATATTATGGTGAAATGAAAAACTAAATTTGGAGGAAAATTTATGAAAGCTCTGATTTATGCCCGTCAAAGCAGTGGTAAAGATGATCTGTCTGAATCAGTAGAAGCTCAGATTGCAAACTGCCAGAACCTTGCAAAAAAAGAAAAATTGGATGTCATCGGAATTTTTCGGGATCTCAACACCAGCGGGGAAACTTATCCTATCGGTGCGGAAGAAATCGCGAGAGTCGATTCTGCCTATAAAGACTGGATCGCTAATCAATCTACAAAGAAAGTTTTCAGAACCGGTTTGGGCGAAGCTTTACTGCACCTGGATGAAATTGATGTTATCCTTGTCAATGAACTCACCCGTCTTTATCGTCCGATCAATGGAAGTTTCCTTGAAGGACACATCAATCATCTGCTCCGGGAGCATAATGTTAAAGTTTTGCAAGTACAAGGCGGCAGCATTGATCTTTCCAAATTCGATCAGCAGCTTATCACTTCCATTAAAAATCAAATCCTCTATGATGACCTTCAAAAGAAACGGCAAAACAGTATCAATGCTTTCCGCATCAAACGGGACAGTGGGAAACTTTGTTGCGGCTCGCATATTTTTGGTATCCGGTATTTGGGCAATGATCAGTTGGAAGTCCGTCCGGAATGTGTGGAAATTATCAGATTTATTTACGACAGCATTTGTGAACATCGTTCCTATATATCTATAATAAAGGACTGCAACGAGCGTTTCGGTTCAGAAATGTTCTTCTATGAAAGCAGTATATACAGTATTGCGAAACAACCGCTTTACGCCGGATATCAATATAATACGGATGGTGAATTGATTAAAAATATACAGATCTCCGGACAGGAGATTGTTTCGTTTGACCAATGGCAGAAGGTTCAGGAAATTATCAGTGTAAAACGCAGGGAACATTACCGGAGAGATAAAAAACACTGGCTTCCGGTTTCCGGCAGGCTCTTTTGCGGAGAATGCGGCAGCAAACTTATCTGCAAACTGGATTCCGGTAAAGTTTATTATGGCTGCAACAAAAAGAATCTTTCCCGTAGTCATGCGTCGTGCAGCAACAGCCGTATTCGCTTTGAAACCGGTGCAAGAGGAAATCCAACATTATATGATGCAATATACCCGCTGCTTTCTATCGCATTGATTGAGCGTTACCGCAGAGCCGCAGAAATACTCAAGGGAAAACAGGAACTTGCCAAATATGAAGTCGAACTGGAAAATCTCAACAGTAAAGAGCGGAAACTGTTTAATATGTTTACCGAAGGTATTGTAACAGAAGAACAGATCCGAAATATGCTTATTGACCATAAACTGAAGAAAGAAGAGATTTCCAAGAAAATTCTGACTCTCAAAATGACAGAAGTTTCTGAAGAATCAATGAAAGAGTTGGGAAACAGTATCCTTTCGCAACTTTTTAATGATCTTGCATCAAAAAATCTTTCCAATGGGCTGTATGAATCTTTACTGGTTGAAGCGGATATTACAGCAACTATATTCCGGGATCGGGTAGAGTTTCATACAAAATATGGAGATGTTACAGTTCCCCGGATGTGGATTTCAAACCGTCCGTGGATGCCGTCCTGGGAAATTGAACTGCGGAATAAGGGAACCGAAGAGGACTCTGACATCTATATTAATGAAAAAACAAAGATTACTGTAACTTACAAGACGGGAACAAAAGCTGTTCTTGCCAAGTTCGGACAGCTGAAAATCAAGAGCGTTTAATCTTAAAATTGTGCGTTTTTTGAACAGCAAATCAAGAAAATCTGTTTTCTGCGGTTGCGTTTTGCCCGATGTAATAGTATATTATGACAAAATTCCACAGGAGGTATTCTCGGAAAATTTAGGACTTGTGTAAATAACAAAAATTGAATATACCGGCTAACCGGTGTTTCGCCTACTCAGAAATTACCACTTTTAAAATCATCTGGCGGACATACGGGTGTGTCGCATTATATCTTCGTGTACTAATGCGGCAGCCTGCTTGTCGAGATGATTGGGCTGTGGTAAGCCTCTGAGTACGGCAAGTTGGGCTTGCCGCTCTTTTTTGTCTGAAGCGGCAGAAAGGACTGCCGTGAAGATCAAACTGTTCCTGTTTATGTTGGGTTGCATCGCATTTCTTTGCGGTGCTGCTGAAAAATCTGAATTTGATAATCTGCTGTTGGGAAATCCAGGCAAGGCAGATATCGTTATTGACCGCAGAGGTTTTGCTGTCGGATTTTCAAACCAACATCGCCAGCCGTTATGGGTGATTTACAAACTTACCGCCGCAGAATTACAGGCTGAACCATATAAACGGTCAAACCGTTTCAAGCATGATCCTTTGATTCCCCGTTCAGCTTACCCCAAAGAATATACCCGCAGCGGATTTGACCGGGGACATCTTGCTCCGGCAGCAGATATGGCGTTTTCCAAACAGACAATGCTGGACAGTTTTTTGATGAGTAATATGTCGCCGCAGCTTCCTGGATTCAACCGGGGAGTTTGGAAAAGACTGGAAGAGTTAGTGAGAGCAATCGCTTTGAAAGAGAAGGAAATTTATGTCGTTACCGGAGCAATATTTCCGCCTGCGTCTGAAGCCAAACATCTGCCATCAGGCAGTATCACTATTCCACAAGCATTTTACAAAGTCATTTATGACCTGACTCCGCCGCAGAAAATGATTGGCTTCATCATTCCACACTGTTCCTCCGATCAACCATTGCAGGTGTTCGCCGTCAGCGTTGACGAAGTGGAAAAACAAACCGATCTGGATTTCTTTTCCAAACTACCAGATGAAAAAGAAGATATTTTAGAAGTTTTTGTTAAGATAGAAGCATGGTAGTTTTTTAATCCTATCAAGTAAACTCGTTTCAATTATGTTGCTAAATCATTTTCATTACTTGCTTAAAGCGTTCTGAAAAATCTTCTCGATCTGGTTTTATAGTTAATTTATCCCGCTCTGCAGCCTGTATTTCGTTTGATTCCATATTGAGAAACTCTTGTCTCAATTCATCAAAGATAGAATAATCACAAGGCGTTAGAAATTTTTGTAACAAATTGCAAAAGACATCTTCTTCTATTAGTTTTCTCTTCCAAAGTGGTGCATTTTTTATAATCTCAGGTTTTACCGCCCAATAATCGCTTTGAATTAATAAGCTTTCAATGATGTTAATTATTCCAATCGGAGTCTTTGAAGATTCTTGCCAAGTTTTTTGAAAATCGACATTCTCGTCAAAATAAAAAATCATATCCGTTGTATTACAATTGGGAATAATTGAGTAATTGAAAATAGCTGGTGATGAATTAATTGACAAAAATAATGTGTTGGCAACAGCAACTGGAATTACAAAAGGTACGCTAGAATACAGCAATATGCATTTGTTATTTAATTTATAAATAGCATTGTTAGTTACTATTTTTTCGTTTATACCACATTGTTTCTGAATAAGCTCTTCAACATTGTTTTTCTCTAGTTCAATCAAATTCATTATTGGTAAATATTTGCTATCATCTTCATGCTTAGCATAGATATATGCTTCCGTATTATCACATCTTTTTAAAACATTGTTCCATACCCAATAGCGATGGTCATTAGCACAGCGTTGCTGAAACAAATTAAAAGTCATAGTTCTATATACTTGCAAAAGGCAATAATAAAGTGTGTTAAAAATACCTAAATCTATTTTAGAAAATATTTGATCATGAGTATGGCAAAATATATTAAAGGCAAAAATTTGTTTTATCCCTCGACAAGAAAATTCCATTTTTTGTAACGGGACTGCATTTTTTGTATCCATTACAAAAAGTTTTTTATTCGTCGAAAAATGAACTAATGATGCCTGACGTGAAATAGCATGAGCATTGATTGTTCTTTTTCCACAATCATCCCACAAACAACCATATCCGCCAGAAAGTTTTTTTCTATGGGCAAAACCTGAATTATTCAATTGTTTTTTTTCTGCTTCTGATAAATACATTTAATCTCCTATCAAATCAGTTATTTATATATATAAAAGTATCTCTTTTACCAAAGTTAAATTTTGATTAATGTTTTTTTAATTAAATTTACGATTTTGGTCTTCTTACACTTACGCAACGCAGTTGCTACCTTACTAGTTTATTTTCTTATGGAAAAATAAGATTTCCGAGGTAAAATACGACTCATTTAATAACAAATACTTATCAGCAACGAAATGCTTTTTGCATCTCCTCTTGCTCGGAACGGGAAATCCCTTTGGCTGAAGCATAGTTTCGCCAGTTCTCTGTTACATCGATTATTTCTTTCAAACATTTTTCGGCTTCCTGTTGTTTCAGCCGGAAAAATGGAGCCACTTCCAAAGCTACAGCGAAATCCAGAGAATTGTCATATTCTGTAATATTCAATGACAGTCCATATCCGGACGGATTGGGGTTTATATCATAAGCAGGAGATAATCTCCAACCTGATTCTGAAAGCAAAAATCCATGATTTCGCAAATGATCATCGGTATTGGATACTGCAATCGAAAATACAATCCGTTTCCAAAGTTCTTGCAGATCCTGTTCCGGAGCCGCACCGTACCGCATAATAAACTCTGCAATTTCAAGATAACTGCTGCCATCTTGGGCATTAGCTCCATCAGACTTGCCTAATAAAGTCATTGCCGAAGCAAAATGGATGCGTTTACCATTAAGTCT
>JAZSHD010000027.1:0-5073 GCA_045533055.1 Victivallaceae bacterium
CCTCAGGATCAAAGAGCTCGGTTCGGAAATAACCAAAGCCTGCGGAACAACTCCGCTCACAATGATCGTCGTTATGAATGGAGGTCTCTTTTTTGCCGCCAAACTTGCCGAAGCAATAGAGCTTGAGGATTTTTATATCGACTCGATCGCCGCCGGAAGCTACAAAAGCAATGTCTGTACCGGAGTAGTTGAGCTGCGTTCCACGCTGAAACTCGATCCCAAGGGGCGCAATATCCTTATCGTTGACGAAGTTCTCGATACCGGACGCACGCTCAAAGCGATCTGCGACAATCTGCTGGCTATGGGGGCGTTGAGTGTCAAAACGGCAGTGCTGGTCGAAAAGGAGCTTCCCCGTCCTGATGGAGTTGCTCATGCCGACTGGGCTGGTTTTATAATGGACGACCGCTATCTTATCGGCTGCGGAATGGATTCACATGAAAAATACCGCCACTATCCCGGAATTGCGGTAATGGTATAATCAAAATTGATTTTTACCAGCCGAAAAGAGCGAGCTCGTCTGGAGTAAGCTCCCGAACTTTTCCGCACTCAAGAGAATCATCGAGTTTCAAGTTTCCGATGGCGACCCGTTTGAGGAAGATGACATTTTTTCCGATGCGTTCGCACATTCTTTTTACCTGATGATACTTGCCTTCGGATATTTCGACATATACCTTTTGGGGATCATCCGGATCAATCTCGAGCTTTGCGGGTTTAGCGGAGAACTCTTTGAAGTCCATTCCTGCGGCGAAGGTCTCGATATCTTCAGGAACCGCCGGAGCGTCCAATTCGGCATAATAGCGTTTGAACAGATTTTTTCTCGGAGACATCAGTTCATGGTCAAACTGCCCGTCATTGGTCAACAGCAGCAGACCTTCGGTGTCTTTATCGAGCCTTCCGACGGGAAACGGAGCAAAATGCTTGAACTCTTCCGGAACGAGATCCACGACGACAGGGTCTTTTGAGTCTTCAGTTGCGCTCAGATATCCCTGCGGTTTATTGAGCATAAGATAGATAAATTTGCGATAAAGGATTTGTTTACCGTTCACGCAAACGGTATCCTTCGTCTCATCGACCTTCATATCGGCTCTTTTAGCAGGAGTTCCGTTGACGGAGACGGAATTTTTTTTCACAAGATCGTGAACATTTTTTCTGCTGTAAGCCGTGGAGGCAGAAAGAAATTTATCCAAGCGCATCATAGTCAAAATCACCTCAAATTGTTTGAAGTATAATATACACCGCCAACCATTTTTTGCAACAGCAGCCGTACTCATCTACGGGAAAATTTGAAAAAAAACGTTGTTGTTGTATATTATGCTTAAATTATGATGTCTTGTAACCACAATACCCTCAAGATTATCAATGGGTAGATGATTTTATCAATCAGTTTTTGGAGATACTGGGATGAGAAAATTAGAGACTTTACTGGAGTTGTGGGAATATAAGTGTGAGATGTGTTCTGCTGAAAAATCAGAGAATTCAGATGACGAAACAAACAGTAAAAAATTGATGGATTTAATTCGTACCCGAGTAGATGCGACCAATTTTAATTTTGTGAAACATATCAAAAGTGCAGAAGAATTTTCCACACAGATTCTATGCAAGTTGTTAAAAGATATCAAAGCATTTCAACTTGAGTTTTTACAGCAGATAGGGCTTTTTGCTGAATGCAACAAGGAGAATTTCAATGAATTAGTTGTAGAGGCAGAGCATTCTGTCGGAAAGTCTGAAAAATACGATCTTTCATTTTGGAAGGATACCGGGAATCCTAAAAAAAACGAAGGTCTTGTTTGCATTGTAGAAGTAAAAATTGATGCAGATTTTCAGCCAGATCAAATGAATCGGTATTATAATAATTTACCTGAATCTAAAAGCGAAAAAGGATTGGCAACACTGACAAAATATTGTGTTCAGCACCACCAGCAAGTAAAGAAGGCAAAAGGATATAGTGGTATCAAATTTAATACACTACTTTGGTGTGATATTATTGACTTGTTAAAAAAATATCAAGATGACACTTGGGTTAAACAGGCAATAGAATTGTTTGAATCGGATTATTTTCTTTTACACGAGTCAGGTTGTGCGTGTGACAAGCAAGAAATGTCTGTTAAAACAGAGTTTTTTATTAATAGAATCAGCAATATATTTCCTGATAGCATAATTCATCAGGGAAGCAAGTTAAAACATCGTCATATTGTTCTGCTTCCTCCGGAAATTGAGAAAAAGACTGATTGGTGCGGTGGTTTTATGGCGTTGAGCCTTTGGTTTGATTGCTATGCTGTTACCGGGCGCGATATTGTAGATACCGAAGCACCATCACAGGTAAAAAACAATGCAGTCCCATTCTTTGATGTGGTATTGAGATGTTATTATACCATTGATGGTAAAACAAGTGCTGAATATTACGAAAAAGTGAAGCCTTTAGAAACCGCGGGATACATCAGATGCAAGGTGTTTGCCGATAAGCAGCAGAAGAAGATCAAACACGAGTATTTACGCAAATCATTAGCAAGTTATTTAAGAATTTCAGATAAAGAAACTTTAGAAAAAGAAATCAACAATACTGACTCTGAATTCTGGAAACTTTTAACGGAAGAAATTTCCGCTTGGCAAAAAATAGTTTGCAATAATTGAAATCGATAATCTTCGCAAATATGTTTTTCAAAAATTGAAAAACGTATTTGCTGCTTAAAGTTTTTTGTAAAGAGGGGAGCGCGAGGGGAGAAGAAACTTTTGTTCACAAAAGGTTTTCTCCCCTCGCATTCCTTCTCCTTTTTCAGCAGAACTCTTTGAGCATTTCGATCATGCGGTCAGCACGGTCGGAGATGATTTTTTCGGCGTGGTCAAGGTAATTGGTTACTCCTTGCAGATAGAGTTCACGGGGTGGTTGCGGCTTTTCCCAATGGAAACGTACTTTGCCGTTGGCATCGGCAAACAGATTTTTTGCGTGACCGTCTGCGTCAAGGTAATCATCAAGCAGAAGATTTTTTACCAGATGGGTGAAGACATCTTGAGATTTGTAATCGTCAAAAGCGTAATGATTACGCTCATGGACAAGTTTATAAAGTGTTTCATCCGCATTGCAGCCGTTGACCAGACACGGCTCAAGAGCCAGCAGAAACTGGTCAAAGTAATCACGCCAGTGATTGGTTCCCCGATAGGTGTTGAGCGTAATAAAACTTTTTTCGCCTTTTACCGCGGAGTTGGGAAGAACCACATAATTTCCCAAGGTACATATTTTTTTGTGAAAACTCCTGATCCGTTCATAGAGTGCATCGTCCGGAGAAAATTGGTCGATCCCGTAAAAATGCCCTGGCTTTTCCGGATTCGGTCTGCCGAAAATGGTGTGGAATGTGTGGATGGTATCGCCCCGGTAAGATTTACCTGTACCGATTTCCCGCCAGTCGGTCATATCCGGAAAAACTTTGCTCCAAAGCAGAACATAAACCGCCCGGATGATATAGGTATTATCGCAATCGAATTTCTGCGGATTGATACAGCCGAAAAGTTCATCATGTTTCAGAGTTTCAAAGTCAAACTCCTTAAAGTTACGGATATCGCCGTCAAGTTTTTCTCTGACAAACGCCCTCAGCATAGTTTGGGCATCCGGGGAACGGTAATAAAGTGCCATATCTTCGTGCTGACAACTGCGGATTTCATCGGCTTCAAGGAAAGATTCCGCATCACCGGTCCACAAATCCGTCGGATCACGGAGCTGCTCCCAGAGATCCTGAATTTCCCAGCCGAGCTTTTTTATTCCGGAATAATATTGCAGTTTCAGTTTCGCCATCAGAAAGTTTGCACAGCATTTGCAGTAAAATTTATCTTTGAATTTGATGTCGGCATTTTCATCGCCGCAATCGGCACAGTGATTTTTATTCATTTGATTTTCCTCTTTTTCATGTTTTCTATGCTGCCGCAGCCAGTCGGCGTTTTCTGCTGTATCGGCATTGACTTTTTTGAAACTGCCGCCATTTTCGCGGACTTTGCGGATGCTTTGGGCGATATATTCTTTCACCGGGTCAGAGTTGAAGAGAGTTGGATATTTCTCTTGCATCTCCTCTTCGCAACCTGTCATATAAAAAGCGTTGCTTCCAACGTCAAGAAGTGTTGCGGGTAAATCAACCGCCTGCAAGTTGTCACATCCGATAAAGGCATTGTCTCCGATGGAAAGTACATTGTCGTGTAAAACGATTTTTCTCAACTTGCCAAACATACACACATCGCTGCCGATGAAGATGACATTTTCCGGAACTTCATAATATTCCAGCTCCGTTGGAATGCAAAGCAAGGTTTTGTTTTTCCAAATCAGCGCACCGAAACGGTCAACGGTAAAATCAGGACTCTCAGAAACAAGTTTCGCCGGACAATCCAGAAAAGCGTTAGGGGCGATCGTCTTGACATTTTTCGGGATCGTCAGCGTCGGCAGATTGCAGCACTGCTGAAATGCGTTACTGTCGATTTCGAGCAAACTTTGCGGCAGTATGATCGAGTGAAGCTGTTGACAGTTGAAAAAGGCGGTGAGCCCGATTTCTTCTGTGCCTTCCGGAACTGTGTACTCCTGAATCGCCAAATCTTCCGGAAAATGGATCAGGGTTTTACGATCCGCAGTGTATTCCACGCCGCCGACAAAAATGTTTTTTTCTTCCAGCATATTCTATACCTTTCTGCTGTTGTTGACTGACAATGAGAGAGGAGCTGTTGCTCCGGAAAACTCCATTGTCTGCCTACATTAGCAGTATTTTTTTGAATTTTCAGACAGAATCTTGCCGCAAAAAGCTGCTTTTGGCGCGCTTTTTGTCTGTAACTCCCTTGTATTCAGCTGATAAAAAATTTTTGCATTTTTTTTTGATCATATTGAATTTCAGCTGTCACAGGTATAGAAAAGGGGAACGGAAAAACATGTTTTCCATTCCCCTCAAAACGTCTCTATTTATCGCAAACAGCGATTGGAAGTACAAATCACTCCGGGAGACGGACTATGTTGAAGTAATTGAAACTGCAGCCGATCACTTCAGGGTCCCGGAAGTTGATGTGAACTTCATGTTTTCCGGCGGTTATGTATGCTTTCAATCC
>JAZSHD010000147.1:0-13686 GCA_045533055.1 Victivallaceae bacterium
CATTCAACAGCCTTGAGAGCAGAACCGCGAACGATCGGAATATCATCGCCGGGGAAGTCATAGCTGCTGAGGAGTTCACGAACTTCCATTTCGACGAGTTCGAGCAGTTCGGGGTCATCCAACTGATCGCACTTGTTCAGGAATACGCAGAGAGCAGGCACACCGACCTGACGTGCAAGAAGCACGTGCTCGCGGGTCTGAGCCATGGGACCGTCAGTAGCAGCGATAACGAGAATTGCACCGTCCATCTGAGCAGCACCGGTAATCATGTTCTTGACATAGTCAGCGTGGCCGGGGCAGTCAACGTGTGCATAGTGACGCTTCTCAGTTTCATATTCAACGTGAGAAGTGTTAATGGTGATACCGCGTTCCTTTTCTTCAGGAGCATTGTCGATTTCATCATAACGACGAGCTTCGCCGTTGCCGAACTTCTTAGCAAGTGCCATAGTAATGGCAGCAGTAAGAGTGGTCTTGCCATGGTCAACGTGACCAATGGTACCGATGTTACAATGCGGCTTTGTTCTTTCGAATTTTTCTTTAGCCATTTTTTCCTCCGGTTCTTTTTTGCCGTTAGAGTTTATTTCTATTTTGAATTGACTTTTTAGTCTTCTTTAACACTAAAAAAATGGAGCCTACAATCGGACTTGAACCGATGACCTCGTCCTTACCAAGGACGTGCTCTACCGACTGAGCTATGTAGGCCTATACACTGAAATCATTGCACACTTTTCGATTGCACAATACATAATATAGACTTTGTATCCGCATTTGTCAAATGCAAAGTACAAAAAAAATTGAATTTTGGTACTCGAGGGGGGACTTGAACCCCCAAGGATTGCTCCATACGGACCTCAACCGTACGCGTCTGCCAGTTCCGCCACCCGAGCACTGCTTTGGGCATCTTAAACCTGCATGGGTTTGAAGATGTGCATTTAAATTAACACCATAAATTCAAAATGCAAGTTTATTTTGATTTTTTTTCGTTTTTTTTCGCAAAAAATGTTCTTTAGTTGTTTTTTTGTATCTCTTTGGCAGTTTTTTTTGATTAACTACTTGACAGAATGCATTTGTTGAGCTTTATTTATATAGTATTCTTTTTTAATCTCTTTAAATTTTAAGGAAAGGTTCATTGTATGTATCTCGGAAGAATTGTCGCCATCGGTCTTACTAAAGAAGGTAATGCCAGTGCTATGTATCGCGTTTCCAGCCGCAGTTTCCCCAACCGGGAGGCTATCAAAACCAATCAGGGGATCGCCATTGTTCCCAAAGCCGGTTTTGAAGGCGATCTGCGTAAGAACCCCTATATTGCATATAATTGTTTGCGTGCAGCCGGTAAATATGTTTTGACTTCCAACGGCAGCCAGACTGACCCCATTATTGAAAAAATCGCTATGGGTATGCCCCTGCGTGACGCATTTGCCATGGGTCTGCTGGCCATGGATTACGAAAAAGATCAGCTGGATACCCCCCGCATCGTGGCTGCTATCGGCAATGGCGACACTACCGGTTATCTGGGTATTGTCCGGAAAAATGCTCTGCTGGTGCGTGAGTTCCAGCTGCAGCCCGGTCAGCTTTTCTACATTTCCACCTACGAATGCAACTTCCCCTGCGACTGCTTTACTGATGACAAATTCTCGGCCGTCAACGCTGCCGAAGCCTGTCAGTATGTTATCAATGGCGGTGTATTTGAAGATTTCACCAATCCGGTAACTGCCGCTTGTGCAGTCTGGAAAGATGGCGAACTTGATATTGCCACCATGGATGCGTAAGGATAAGACTGCATGCGTCCTGACGAGATCCTTGCCGGATTGAATCCGGAACAGCGCCGGGCAGCCAGTACCATTGAAGGCCCGGTGCTGGTGCTTGCCGGAGCCGGAACCGGCAAAACCCGGGTCATTACTTACCGTATAGCATATATGCTGGCAACCGGTATCGCCCCGGAAAATATCCTCGGCATGACTTTTACCAACAAAGCTGCTGCCGAAATGAAAGAACGCCTTGGCGAACTTTGCGGCAAAGAAGCGGCAAGTAAGGTCACGCTGGGGACTTTTCACGCCTTTGCCGGAAGGCTTTTGCGAAAAGAAATCGGCGTGTTCGGTTTTCTGCCCAACTTTACCATTGCTGATGATACCGACCAGAAATCGCTGATAAAACAGGCTGCCGCCGCTTGCGGTATTACCCGTGACGACGCCCCCATACCGGAAGCTGCCGCCTATATCAGCAGATGCAAGAACGCCATGCTTTCGCCGGACGAAGCAGCCGCAGCTCCGGAACGGCCGGGGGATGAGATTTTTGCTCAAATCTATATGAAGTACCAAAACCAGCTGCTGTTGCAGAACATGCTGGATTTTGACGATTTGCTGTTTTACACCCACCGGCTGCTGCGAGATTATCCTGAAGTACGGGAGCGTTGTCAGGAACGGTACAAGTATCTGTTGGTAGATGAGTATCAGGATACCAACCTTGTGCAGTTTGAAATGGTCAAACTCCTTGCCGGCGAGCAGCAGAACCTCTGCGTGGTCGGCGACGACGACCAGAGCATCTATTCGTGGCGGGGTGCCGATGCCGGGAACATACTCAAGTTTACCGATCACTTTCCACGGGCACGGCAGCAGGAGATCAAGCTGGAGCAGAACTACCGCTCCACCAACAATATATTGAAAGCCGCCAACGCCGCCATCGCCGGGGGCTATGCCCGCAAAGAGAAAAACCTCTGGAGCGATTTCGGCGATGGTGAACTTATTACCGTGGCTGCTTGCGACAATGCGGAGTCGGAAGCTGAATTTATTGCCACATACATCCACCAGTTTTTCAACGAACATCGGGAGTATAAATACTCGGATTGTGCCTTACTCTACCGCTCCAACTACCTCTCACGCCAGCTGGAACAGGGGTTGCGGAGTGCCGATATACCTTATCATCTGGTGGGCGGTCAGGAGTTTTATCAACGCAGTGAAGTCAAAGATGCGGTCAGCTATTTGAGGATAATTGCCAACCCCCGGGAAGATCAGAGTCTGTTGCGGATCTTGGGCAATCCCCCCCGCGGCCTGGGCAACAAAGCGGTGGAAAAACTCAAAGAGATGCGGCAGAACGGTGCCCGCAGTATGCTGGACGCTCTCGGCACAGAAGAATTTATAAGTTCCTGCACCGGTAAAGCCAAAGCTGCCGCTCAAGCTCTTTATGATACCACGGTCAAGTACAGAAATCTCTTTGTGGCACCCGGTGATCTGGCAGCCAAAACCAGAGCTTATCTTTATGAAGTGGGCTTTCTGGATGGTTTGCAGAAGGTGTATAAGGATATAGAAGATGCCACCAAACGCCGGGAAAATGTTGACGAATTCATCAACGCCGTTGCCCAGTATGAAAGCAAACAGCCGGAACCGCCCACTTTGCAGGAGTTTCTGGAAAAATTTGCCTTGCTGGAAGAAAACGACCGCACCGATGATAAATCCGATGATGGCGACGGCGTGGTGCTTTCCACAATCCACGCTTCCAAAGGCTTGGAATTTCCGCTGGTCTTTCTGGTGGCAATGGAGCGGAATATTTTCCCCAACGAGCGGGCATTGAAGGAAGACTCGCTGGATGAAGAACTGCGGCTCTTTTATGTGGCACTGACCCGGGCAAAGCGTCATTTGGTCATAACCCATGCCAGAGAGCGGTTCCGTTACGGCAAATCGGAACGGTCGACACCGTCGGATTTTCTGCTGCGATTGCCGGAAGATTTGACCGATTCCGGCGACGATTACGAATTTATCCAGCAGTTGACTACCGATTCGATAAATGAAGGTTTTGCGAAAATTTTTGAGATGCTCAAGTAGCATAAATCAATAATACAGGCTATATTATAACAAATACGCCAACATAAATCAAGGAAAAAATATTATGAAATTGACTGACGAAGTAGCCAAAGCATTACAAAATTGCGTGGAAGGCTTGGGCTCCATAGCCGAACTTTCACGCCGCACGGGGGTCAGGATCGAACTCTTGAGCCGCTATCTTGACCGGCAGACCAAATCCATTGAACAGGATACCTGGGGCCAGCTTTACCCGTTGATCAAACCCTATTTGAACACGCAAGGCAACAACAGCGAAATGCCCAAAGTCATCGGCAACAGAGCCAGAATGCATCACGATATGGTCAGCTTGACCTGCGACGAAAAAATCCTGCTGGATGCCTTTGCTGCCCTTAATGCAGACGATCAGCAGAAGTTTCTTGCCGAAGTTTTGGAGCGTGCCGAAGCTGAACTTGCCGCCAAACGCAGCAATATGTGAAAGTTGAAACATGCTTGAAAAAAAATCCATAATCACAGCAATTCTCTTTCTGCTGGGTTCTGCGGCGTTATTGCCCGCAGCTCCGCTGAAAGTTGCCACGGTGGATCTGACCAGACTTTTCAGAGAATACTACCGCACCAAAATCATTGAGCAGGATTTCAACGAACAGAGCAAAGTTTACCGCAATTACATAGCCCGTCAGGCAGAGATATTGCGGAAAAATGAGCTGGAATACCGGCAGAAGCTGGATTCGTCGCTCAATGTGGCACTGGCTCCGGCGGAACGGGAAAAGCGGCGTAATGAAGTGCAAGCCATGGAGCAGGAGCTGAAACGACGCCGTGCCGAACTTGAACAGTACGCCGCCGGGAGAGCCCAGGCTCTTCAGAAATCTGCTGCTGAACAGCGAAGCAAAGTCATCGAAGAGATACGCTCCGAGATCCGCCGCCGTGCCACGCTGGAAGGCTGCACGCTGGTGCTGGATAAATCTGCCAAAAGCACCAGCGATGCGGCGATCGTACTTTACAGTGCCGATGCATTGGATATTACCGAAAAAGTGCTTACCGAGCTGAACCGGGCCGCGGAAAAAAGTGCCGGATCAAACGAAAAAAAACAGTAACCCTATTAATATATAAGGAATAGAGATCATGAAATCATTAAGTGCTTCCGCCATTGCCGAAATGGTCAACGGAAAAGTTCTGGGCGATGAAAATAAAGTCTGTACCGGCGTTGCCAGTGTAAAAGATGCCACCAGTGACAGCGTTTCATTTGTGGGCAGCAAAAAGTATCAGCACCAGCTGGAAAGCACCGTTGCCGGGGTCATCCTTATAAATAAAGATTTGGAAAACGAACCCCTCAACGGCAGAACTTTTATCGTTTGCGACAATGTGGATCTGGCTTTTGCTCAAGTTCTGGAATTCTTTGCTCCCGAACCCGTAGTTTACGCTCCCGGAATCCATCCGGCAGCATCGGTGGATCCCACTGCAAAAATCGGCAAAGATGTGCATATCGGAGCTTGTGCCGTGATCGACCGCAATGCGGAGATCGGCGACAACACTGTTATTCTGCCGGGTGCTTATGTGGGCGTGGAAGCTAAAGTCGGACGCAACTGTTACATTGCCCCCAATGCAGTAGTTATGTTCCGTTGTGTTTTGGGCGACAAAGTGGTTCTGCACCCCGGCGTGGTCATTGGCGGCGACGGGTTCGGCTTTATTCCCGGACCGCAGGGCCTGGTCAAAGTGCCCCAGACCGGTATTGTGGAGATCGGCAACGATGTGGAAATCGGTGCCAACACCACCGTTGACCGTGCCCGTTTCGGCAAAACCAAAATCAAAGACAATGTAAAAATCGACAATCAGGTGATGATCGCCCATAATGTGGAGATCGGCGAAAGCAGTATTCTCGTTGCCCAGTGCGGCATTGCCGGTTCTGCCCAGATCGGCCGGGGCGTTATTCTGGCAGCTAAAGTGGGTATCAACGGTCATATCACCATTGGCGACGGCGTGCAGGTTGCCGGGACTTCCGGCGTGGTCAAGAGCGTACCCGCAGGCTCTATTGTTATGGGTACCCCCGCTGAAGGTCAGCGTGAATTCATGACCCGTTTGATGCTGCCGAAAAAGGTGGAAAAACTTCAAGCCAAGATCGAAGCCCTCACTGCTGAAATCGAAAAACTCAAAGCTGAAAAGTAATCAATGCACAAATTCGTTCTGCTCCTTAAAATCATTGTTCCATGCTTTTTGGCAGGAATAAACCTTTACGGAGCAGAAAATAGTGCCCCGGCAGGAATCGATCAGCTCCTGCTGGAGCGTGCCCGCAACGGCGAAGCTCAAGCCCGGCTGGAAGCGGGTTTTGCTTTTTACCGGAACAACAATCCGGTGCGGGCAGCGTACTGGTTCGGACTTGCCGCCCAACAAGGTCTGGCGGAAGCTCAATACAATATAGGCTGCTGTTACCTTGCCGGATACGGTGTGGAAAAAAATCTGCATACCGCGTTGAAATTTTTCCAGCAGGCAGCGGCACAGGAGCTGCCCCCCGCCCAGCTGGAATATGCAAAATTACTGCTCACTGGCATAGCCGCTGTGCCCGACGCCGCCCCTCCCCGCAAAGCGGTTGAGCCGGACGAAAAAACCGCCGCGGCTCTGCTGGAAAAATTGCTCAATAAGCGTTATAAAGCCTCTTATCTGGTCTACGCAAATCATTTGATAAACAAACACCGGCAAGATAAGCCGGAAAAAATCATTGCCCTGTTGGAAATGGCGATTACTGCCGGAGAAAAAAAAGCTCCGGTAATATTGGCTGATTTTCTGTTGAACCGCCACGACAAATTCCGGGATGAAAAAAGAGCAAAACTGCTGTTGGAAAATTCCGCACCCGGCGATTCCGAAGCCATGGCAAAATTGGCGTTTATCGTAGAAAACGGCTTTGGTGCCCCTCCGGAACCGGCTAAAGCCTTTGAGCTTTATAAAAAAGCATTGCAAAAAACCTTTGTCCCCATGGCTGCTGCCAGATTGGCAAACTATTATTATGCCGGGAGTTACGGCGTAAAGCAAGATGTAGTGCGAGCCATTGAGCTCTACACCGGAGCCGCCGCTGCCGGAGTGCCGGAAGCCCTCACAAAATTAGGCATCTGCCACAAAAACGGTATCGGAGTAAAAGTCGATAAAGAGCAGGCTTTTGAATTATTTTTTCAGGCGGCAAAGCAGGACTACCCCCCTGCCCAATATGAGCTGGGCAAATGTTTTGCCGAAGGCAGCGGCACCATTGCCGATTTACAGGGAGCATTTTACTGGTTCAATCAATCTGCCATGCGTTACGAGCCCCGGGGATTGCTGGAAGCGGGTCGATGCCTCTTGCACGGCAAAGGCACCACGCCGGACGCGGAAAAAGCCGCCGCATATCTGGAACAAGCCTACGCCAACGGCATGAATGAAGCGTTGCCGCTGCTCCAGGAAGCAAGAAAACAACAGCAGATCAAACCAGCAGTCAAGCCGCAGAAATTACCGGTATTCGGCTTGTAAAACCTGTCAGCCCAGCAGAAATTTCAGATCTTCGATGGTAAATTTTTCTGCGGAAAGTGCCGGATTTTCCACTACCTGATCAAAAATCTCCTGCTTGCGTTCCTGCAAAGCGAGGATTTTTTCTTCAATGGAATCCTTGACCAGCAGCTTGATCGACCGAACCGCCCGGGTCTGACCTATGCGGTGGGTACGGTCAGTTGCCTGCAATTCAGTTGCCGGGTTCCACCAGGGGTCGTAAATGATGACCGTATCGGCACTGGTGAGATTCAAGCCGGTGCCGCCGGCTTTCAAACTCAACAGAAATACCGGTATATCCGGCGAATCGTTGAATTTATCCACCACTTCCTGCCGGTTGCGGGTGGCTCCATCAAGATAACAGTAACTTATATTAACTTGCTGCAAATGCTCCTCAACCAGCTTGAGCATACTGGTAAACTGACTGAACAGCAATACTTTATGACCGCTGTCGATATGTTCCAGAAGCAATTCCTGCAAAAGTTCGAATTTAGCTGAAGGCGTTTCCCCAGAATCTTCCAACAGCTGCGGGTGACAGCAGATCTGCCGCAAACGCAAAAGCGTAGTCAATATCTGCATATTGCCCTTGGGGGATTTGCTTTTGGCTTTGGAATACTCCTGCAAAAGGGCTCTGCCTTCGGCAAGTACCTGATCGTAAAAAGCTTTCTGCACTTCGTCCATAGTGCAGAACATAGCCAGATCTTCCCGGGGCGGCAATTCCGGTGCCACATCTTTTTTCACCCGGCGTTTGATGAAAGGTGCCGTCCTTGCCGCCAGATCGTGCCGCAGAAATTCCGATTCGCCGATATTGGCATACTCTTTGCGGAAACTGTTGAAACTGCCCAGCAAACCGGGGTGCAGAAAATCGAAGATGCTCCAAAGGTCTTCCGGCGAATTTTCCAGCGGCGTACCGGTCAGCACCACTTTATGTAAAGCCTTGATCGCCTTACAGCTGTGAGCATTGGCGGTACCGGGATTTTTGATATGCTGTGCTTCGTCCAATATGAGCAAATCGAATTGTTTTTTTGCCAGTTTACCTGCTTCCCGCCGTGCCATGGTGTAAGAAGTTATCAGTAAATCATATTCATCAATAGCCTTGACGACCTCGCTGCGTTCATTACCATACAGCAGCCCCACTTTGCAGCCGGGCAGGAATTTGCCGCACTCCCGCCGCCAGTTTTCCACCAGACTTGCCGGAGCGATCACCAGCGAGGGATTTGCCGAATATTTCCGCATTTCGTTAAAAAGTGCCAACGCCTGCAAAGTTTTGCCCAAACCCATTTCGTCGGCTAAAATCACATTAAAATCGTTGACCAGCATTTTACGCATCCACTCCACACCCTCCTGCTGGTAGCTGCGCAGCTCTGCCTGCAAAGGCAGAACCCGCTGGGTCAGCAAAGTTGCTTCGCCGGCTGAAAGCATGTCGCCATTGCCACTTAAAGCTGCGGGCACCGCCCCCTGCCAGCGGCGTACCAGATGCCGGAAATAGTGTATACTCATGCGGGGCAGCTCAAAAGTAAAATGTTCTTCATCCAAAAGCTGCACAAGTTTATTGAGTTTGATTATATCCTCAAAACCCTCGATAACTGCCAGACGGTTATTATCGGTTTTGATAAATTTCTGACGCTGCAAAGCATTATCTGCCACCTGGCTCCAGGCGGCTTCTCCGCCATTGGCACTCTGCCACTTGTACTTGATAATATAGTTGCCTTTTTCGCTTAATTCCGGCAAAACTTCGCATTGCAGAGCAACACTTTCCAGCGGATTGCCGCCATTGGCAAGTTTGGCAAGCGAGCCGGTCAGGGCAAGATTTTTATAGCGTTTGAGCCAGTCATGCAAAACATCGCTTAAAAACAAGCCGATATTTTCCATACCCGAAATGGTAAATTTACCGTCCGCAACTTTGCCGGAAACTTTCAGCATGGCAAGGTTGTTCACCAGCTCCCGCTCCACCATTTCCTGCCGCAAAAAGAAGTTGCCGCTGCGATCCACCGCCAGCCTGCCGCCATCCGGAAGAAACGCCATATTATCGTAAACAAAGCTCAAATCCAGAGCCAGTTCTTCGCCTTTCAAATTGCCGCCCAGCACCATGGCAGCAGGTTTTTCCACCGGGTTGTCATTTTCAAACCTGACCAGCCGGAAGGGCATATTTTTAAGGAACTCACTGCAATACTCGTGCTCGCCCGTCCATTTGCCCAAACGGAAAAAGTTACGCACCACCCCCACTTCGCAATCGCTGGGGAGCCAGAAATATTCGCCGTTTTTGCCCACCCAGCAGCCGGATTTACCGGTAATGACTTTGGCTGAATGGATTTCCAGAGCTGCCCCCCGGTAGACGATACCCGGCGAATATTCCCGGTGATTTTTCACCGTTTTAGCCAGCACCACCGCCTCGGCGGCACAATCGCTGTGGATAATGACCCGACGGCCGTTGCGGAAAAAGTTGCGGAAGTTGCCCAGCGAATGAAAAAGCTCACTGGTCAGTTCCGAATTAAGCAATATATTGGAATTTTCCGCCTCGCCGTTGATCGCCAGAAAACGGATTATCTGCCGGTCGAGCAGCGAAAAATCATTGAATTTAAGCTGAACTGCCAGAACTTTGTCAAAAAAGAGCTGCCGGAGATTGCCCAAATTGCCCAGATACTCCCGCTTGCCGCTGCGAAGCCGCACTGAAAGCACCGCATTTTCCCACTTGCTGGGCACATGAGGGAAAGCTGATTCGGCATTGATTATCACTTCGGCATTAACATTGCTGATACACTCTTCAGTCAAAGATTCCAAGCCCACATTTTTCAAACCAAGATAGTTTGCCTCCTCGGTATCGACATTGCTGCTTTGCTCCGGCACCCGGAAAAGCCCCGCATACATCCACAAAGCTATGGCATGACTGCAAAGCGTGGGTGCTTCAGCACCCCGGTCGTTGGCTTCGGCACAGTCGCACTGGCTCTTTACCCGCTCGCCAAGTTCAAGGTGGGTATGATTTTTCACACCGTTTTTATCGCTGAAAACGGCGTGAAGAACCCCGTGCATATCCTTGAATGCACCATCAATGCAGTTATTTTTCAAAAGCTGTTTGGCATTCTTTAAAATGCTTTCGCCGGAGTGGGCGATCAAACGCTCTTCAAATGCGGAACGGGCTTTCAAAACTACTCTCCGAAACTTTCCTGATTACAATTTTCGTGTATAAAATTTTGCTAATTTATACCACAAGTCCGTTTATTGCAAATTTGATTTATGACTTTAGACAATATTTAGTGAAAAAATATAAAAAAATTCTCTTTTTATATATAAAGTATTTGGCAAATGCCAATATAGTATTATATTAATACAAGACCGGCTGAAGTTTTTTTTCAGTTTCCGGATTATATAAAACAGACCGCGCCGCTTCGGGTATGGCAAATAATGCCGGAAGGCTGCGGGCGAAGTGAAAATTTTTGGTATTCTCTGCAAAGGCAGAGTTTTGGTCAGACAGCGGTGATTTTATGAGCCGTGAGGGTTTGACGGTTTTTGTGAGCGGCGGCACTTTGCAAAGGTGCGGCAGCAAATGCTGTGGGTCGGCGTTTTTTTGAATGAGTCCTTACAGCAATATTATTCATTTTGTCCGGGTTTTCCGGGTTCTGCAAGTATGCTCCCCTGCGGCTTGAGGTGCAAATCTTGAGCGTATTGCTTGATCTTTTGTGCCGTTTTCCGGTCTGTTTATGGAATTTTTAATTGATCGGAAGATATAAAATGGATGATTTGGGTTTCAACTTCAACGAAACACCTGCTGTCGGGAAAAGTAAATTTTCTGACGGCAGTGAGCGTATGCCTCTGGCGGCACGGATGCGTCCGCGTACGCTGGAAGAATATTGCGGTCAGACCCATATCCTCGGCGAAGGCAAGCTCCTGCGTCGTGCCATTACTGCCGATAATTTCAGTTCCATAATCCTTTCAGGTCTTCCCGGAGTGGGCAAGACCAGTCTGGCGGAGCTTATTGCACTTTCAACCAATGCTGCATTCATCCGGCTTTCGGGTGTTACCAGCACGGTGGCGGATATCCGCCGCGAGATCACTATGGCCAAAGAAAGACGAAGCAACTCCGGCAGACGCACCATCCTTTTTGTGGACGAGATCCACCGTTTCAACCGTGCCCAGCAGGATTCTCTGCTGCCGGATGTGGAGTCCGGTGCCGTCCGGCTGATCGGGGCAACCACCTTCAACCCATCGTTTTATGTGGTCAATGCGTTGATGAGCCGCTCGTTGAGTTTTCAGCTGGAACCGCTGTCGCAGCAGGAAATCAAAAAACTGCTGAACAATGCCCTGACCGACGAACGGGGGTTCGGCAGACTGACAGTTGAAATCGCTCCTGAAGCACTGGATTTTATTGCCGAAGTATGCGAAGGCGACGGCAGACGCTCGCTGAACGCCTTGGAAATGGCAGTGCTCTCCACACCCGTAAGCGAAGATGGAGCGATCCATGTTACGCTGGAAACTGTGCAGGAATCGGTGCAGAAAAAATGCGTCAATTACGACGACGACGCCCACTACGACACCGCCAGTGCGTTTATCAAAAGTATGCGGGGCAGCGACCCGGATGCGGCGATCTACTATCTGGCAAAAATGCTGGAAGCCGGTGAAGATATACGCTTCATTGCCCGGAGAATGGTGATCCTTGCCAGTGAAGATATCGGCAATGCTGATCCCCGGGCGATCACGCTGGCGACCTCGGTAATGCAGGCAGTTGACTTTGTAGGTCTGCCCGAAGCAAGGATAATCCTTGCTCAAGGTGTGACTTACCTGGCGACCGCCCCCAAGAGCAACGCTTCGTACACCGCCATAAACGAAGCCTTAAGCGATGTAAAAAACAACCGTATCCAGCCCATACCATACGCTTTGCGTGATCCCCATTCGGCAGGGGGCAAAGCCAACAACCACGGTAAAGATTATATTTATGTGCACAACACCGGCGGCTATGCCGTGCAGGATTATATGAGTGTGCCCAAAAAGTATTACCGGGTGGAAGGTGCGGGCTACGAAGCCAAGATCAAGGAGCGTCTGGAATACTTTGATCTGCTTCGCGAGCAACAAAAGGCAGAAAACAAATGAGCGATCTCAAAGCACAAAAAGATGTACTGCGTAAGAAGTTTCTGGATTTGCGTGCCAACATGAGTCCGGTGGAACACCTGGTGCTGGATGGAGCCATTGCCGCCAGATTGCTGGCACTGCCGGAGTTTGCCGAAGCCGATGTGGTTGCAGGTTACGCCTCGGACGGCAACGAAGTCAATGTAAGAAGCGTGCTGGAAAATGCCCATATTCTGGGCAAAAAAATGGCACTTGTCCGTTACGACAAGGCAAAAAAATCTTATGAGCCGGTGGTGATAAACAGTTTTCAGAACGATCTGGAACCGGCAAAATTCGGTTTGTTGGAACCGAAAGCAGAGCTGCCGAAAGCAGTATTGAGCGAAAAATCGCTCTGGCTTGTTCCGGCAGTGGCATTTGACAAAACCGGCACCCGGCTGGGTCGGGGCGGCGGTTTTTACGACCGGATGCTTGCAGAGTATCCGGGCAGGAAAGTTGGAGTATTCTACCAGTGTCAGTACAGTGAGGAGCTTCTGCCCAGAGCAGAACACGATCAGAGTCTGGCGTTGGCAGTTACGGAAGATAAAGTGTATAAATTTTGATCCGCAACAATTTGAAAGACATGGTGTCTGGCAACAGCAGCGGAATTGAACAACCAAAGAAAGAGATTGAAAAATGATTACACAGATCTTGATCGGCGCCGGAGGCGTCGCAGTAGGTGCAGTGGTGGCATTTGTCATCCAGAGCATAACCAAACAGTCGGCAATGGCCATTGCCGCCAAAGTCAAAGCCGAAGCGGGGCGGGAAGCAGAACACATCCAGCGGGAAGCCAAAGTGACCGCCCGGGCGGAGATATTGAAAATGCGGGACGAAGCCGAAGCCGAACTCAAAGAACGGCGTAAGGAGCAGTCCAATCAGGAAAAACGCCTCGCCCAGCGGGAAGAAGCTCTCGACAAGCGTGCTTCGGGTCTGGAAGATCAGCAGAAAAATCTGGATAAACAGCAGCAGGATATTGCCGCTTTGCGGGAACGGCTCTCCAACCGGGAAGCTGAACTTGCCGCCAGCATTTCCAAGCAGATAGATGAATTGGAACGCATTGCCGGTATGGCAAGAGAAGAAGCCAAAGAAATATTGCTGGAAAAACTCAAGAACGAAGTCCGCAACGAATCCGGCTTGCTGGTTCGCAACATTCTGGACGAAGCTAAAGTTCGCTCCGAAAAAGAAGCCAACCGCATCCTGACCTACGCCATCCAGCGTTACGCCTCGGATTGCACTTACGAACGCACCACGGCAACCATTCCCCTGCCCAACGACGAAATGAAGGGCC
>JAZSHD010000235.1:0-2483 GCA_045533055.1 Victivallaceae bacterium
TGGCGAAGGAGGAAAACCTTTTCCCGGCATTTATCTATTTGCTCTGCAAATAGATAAATGCCATTCAAGTTTTAAAAAAGTTCCAATACAAAAGTTGATCATAAAGATTTTTACTGACCTACCCGTATTGGGAACAGAGCCTTAAGTTTAGAAAATATATCCCGGCAACTCTTCCAGCAGTATTCCGGTAGTTACAGCATCTTCTTATGTTAGACAGATCGGACGGGTCAGACTTATCCGACATTATGGATTACTTACAGTTTTTTGCTGTAATAGTAGTGTATGTTTTCCGGCACTAATGGTTGCGGAGATGGCACTTCTTTTATTATTTTATAGCCTATTTTCAAGTAGAACTCCGGAGCTTGGAATGAGTTGGTGGAAACACCGGCAACTTCGGCACCTTCAGCTTTTACTTGTTTTTCAAATTCGGCGAAAAGTTTTCTGCCCCAGCCCTGCCCCCGCAATTTGTCACTTACAAACATGTAATCCACAAACACTTCAGGAGTGTTATCCAGCCAGTGCCAGACTATGCCGCCGAGGAATTCATCGTTATCACCACGCAGGATCAATGCCCCCGCGTTATCGACCTTTTTTGCCTTTACGCTTTCATCAAACCTGTTCCCGGTCAGTTTAGTGTTGTATAAGTAGAGATTATCGTGAACCAGTTCGATCTGGCTGTATGATGTGGTGTATTCTATACGGCAATTCATTACGCACTCCGTTTCTTCCGCCGGGCTTTAAGTTGGAGTTTTTCCTGCTTGTAAATATTTTTGCCGTAAGTTTCCGGCAGCATCAACCCCGCCAGCAGTGCGGATACACCAATTATGAGCGACAGAATCAGCACCGCTGCATAACTGCTTGCCGGATAGATCACTACCCCGGCTTTCACCACCTTTCCGTCCGAAAACGCATCCATCAATATCCCCGCCAGATTGCCGCACACTGCAACTGCCAGATAGGCTACAAAGTTCAGCACGCTGGCTCCGGAGCCGGTGTATTGAGCAGGGGTATATTCCCGCATCAACGAATTGCTTACCGGCGAAAAACCTGCCGATGCCGCAAAAAGCTGCATAACGATCACAAAATACCATGTCCCAGCCTGAAGCTTCAGTCCGATAAGCCCCATAACCGCCCCCACTACGCTGGCAGCCAGTGTTGCATACAAAAAGGGTTTGCGTAAATTACCGAATCTGGTACTCAAATAGCCCACCAGAAAGTTCATTCCCGCCGCCACGATCACCATTAAGGATACACAGAATCCGGCAGTGGCTGCCGGAGTATTGCAAATATCTTCCAAAAGTTTTTTACCCATCACTGCCAGCATCAGATAGTAGACAGCATACCCCACCCCGCCGGCAATCAGCAGCCAGCGGCAGTTGCGGCTTTTCAACACCACAATAAAGGGTAAAAGCGACAATTTTTCCCGCCGGACTTTGGGTATGGCGACATGCTTTTTGCAGTAAATAAATCCCAGATACCCAATCAAAGTCAGCACCGCTGCCGCCGCAAACGCCCAACGCCATGAAATGAATTGCACCGCTTTACTCAAGGGCCAGCCGCCGATAATGCTCCCGGCATAGCCCAGCAGGATAACTGTACCCAATACCGAAGTGAATTTTTCGGGGTAGACCCGGTCGATCTCTTTAACGATAGCTAAATAGATCGCTCCGCAGCCCAAACCGACCAGCACCCGTCCCAGCAAAAGCAACCCCATATTGCTGCATAAAGGGAAAATCAGCGAACCGACGCACAGCAGCAACGCCCCCCAGAAAATCGTCCGCACGCCGCCGAATTTATCAGCCGCCAAACCTGCCACCAGCTGGGTTGCTGCATACACATACATAAATACCGCACTGATATTGGTAACTTGAGCAGCCGTTGCCTGAAAATCGCTTTGCAGCTCGTTGAAGATCGTACCAGGAATACTTGACCGCTGGAAATTGACGAAAAAGTAGATGACTACCGAAGTTGCCAGCAGCCACCAGTTCCACTTTTTCTGCATCAAACTGCTGTTTTCAGCAGCATTATCTTGCAGCATTTTACTCACCATAATAACAAATAAACACTAAAAGTGGATCATTGCCAAACTTGAAATTAAGCAACAGCTCCACATCATATTATTAAAACTCAAAATTCTCAATATAACAAGTTGTAATCATCTGAAAACAACTCAATTTATTGCAGTTTGCTTTGCAGCTTAACACACCTTTTGAACAATATAAAAACAGGCAGTGATGTGCGGCGTACTTTTTTCAGCAGCAATATCCTAACTGCCGCACAACCACGGAGGAGATTGCATTCCCCTCCGTGACCACCCTGCTCATTGAGCTGCAACATCCAGCATAGTTCCTAACGATTTTAATTAACGGCGGGGGCTGCCGCCCCCTTAAGCGATTTTGAGCAGAGCTCAAAACCGTCCTCAAACGCCGGAAGGCTTCGCTCGACTCCGTTCGACCTCGCAGCTTGCTACCTCGGGTTTGCAG
>JAZSHD010000265.1:0-20110 GCA_045533055.1 Victivallaceae bacterium
ATGGGGTTTGGGGAAGAGGGAAAGAACCTTTCCTGAAAAGGTTTTTCCCTCTTCCCCAAGGCTCCTGCATCAACCTTTATCGGGAACAAAGCAAACAGTAAAAAGGATTTTTCAGTGATCGAAGTAGCCGAAGAAGCCCGCAAACGCGTGGAAAGAGCCCTCATTGTCGGTACTGTGCTGCCTAATGAGGAGTCTGCCAATGTCCATGCTCATTTGGACGAGCTTGCCGAATTGTTGAAAAATCTGGATATTGAAACAGTAGGCAGAGCTGTTGCAAAACTCAAAGGCCCCGCTCATCCCCAATACTATGTGGGTACGGGCAAAGCTGAAGAGATAGCCTCCATGCTGGAAGAACTCAATGCCGATGTATTGGTGTTTGATATGGAAATAACTCCAACCCAACAGCGGAACTGGTCAAGATTATGCCGGAAAGTCTGCGTGATCGACCGGCAGGAAGTGATATTGGATATTTTTGCCGACCGTGCCAACACCCGGGAAGCAGTGCTGCAAGTTGAGCTTGCCCGCTGGCGTTATCAGCTGCCGCGGCTGGCTGGGGCATGGAGCCACCTCTCCCGGCAGCGGGGCGGTGCAGTCAATGCCAAAGGCGAAGGCGAAAGTCAGATCGAGCTGGACAGACGGCAGATAAAAATGCGTATATCCCGCTTGGAGCAGGAATTAGCCGAAGTACGCAAACAGCGTGCCACCCAGCGGAAACAGCGGGAGCGGCACGATATGCCGCATGGAGCGATCGTAGGCTATACCAATGCGGGGAAATCCTCGCTTTTGAAACTTCTTTCCGGCAGAGAAGTTATGGCAGAAGATAAGCTCTTTGCCACTCTTGACCCCATGACAAGAAAGGTCATATTGCCGGATAATCAGACGGTTCTATTGACCGATACAGTGGGTTTTGTCCGCAAGCTTCCCCACGATTTGGTGGAAGCGTTCAAATCCACGCTGGAAGAAGCAGTGCTGGCGGATTTTCTGATACTGGTGCTGGATCTCTCCAGCCCGGAAATCGACGAACACTGGGATACGACTTTAGCGGTACTCAAAGAATTGGGTGCCGATACTGATAAAATATTGGTGGTATTCAACAAGATCGACCGCCCCCACGACGAACTGGCGTTGATCCGGGCACGGAGTCTGTTTGCCAACGGCATATTCATTTCGGCGGCAACCGGCGAAGGGGTGGATTTGCTGTTAAGTGCCATATCGCAGCTGGCAAGCGAACACTCCAGAGTCATGAAGCTGGTGATCCCGCCAGTACGCAGCGATCTGGTGGCATTGGCACACCGGAAAACCACGGTGCTGGCAAGTAAATACGACGATTCAGGCAATGCAGTTATGACCATAAGCTGCAACGCCTTTTACCGGGAAAAATTCAAAGAATTTCAGGTGGTGTAAATTATGAAAAAAATTATGATTGTTTTTACAGCATTTATATTCCTTGCTGTACTTATGGCTGAAACCCTGGAAAGCTCCCCATGGGTGGGGTGGCGTAAGGGGTATGAGTTTTACGATAAAGCAGCTGACTTCAAAGAAAAAAATCAGTTTGAACAAGCTCTGAAAAACTACACCCGCAGCCGGGATTATTTCAACGCCATCCGCCGCAACTTTCCGCAATGGAACAAATCCGTGGTGGAAGGCCGCATAAGATTGTGCGATAACGAAATAAAAGCTCTGGAAAAACTCGTCCGCCCTGCCCGGCGGCCCGCACAAACGGTCAGCCGCCCCCCGGCACCACCAGCTGCCGGCTATCAAAGAGCGGTACAGTATCCGCAACCGCCTGCCGTGCAGAACTATCCGGCCGGCAATTATCCGGCAACAGCCTACCCGGCAGCCGGCGGCAATTACAATTATCAGGCGGCTCCGGCAGGCAGTTCTTCCGGCAGACTTTATATAGAAATGCAGTCCGAAATCGACCAGTACCGTCAGAAACTGCGTAATGCTCTTATGGAAATAGACAACCTTCAGTTCAAGCTCCGCCAGAGCGAAGCCCGCACCCGGGATGTGGACGGAATCTTGCGGGACTACCGGCTTTTGCAGGAAAAGTATTCGCTGCTGGAAGTGCAGTACAAAAACGCCATGGAACGCACCGCCACCGGCGACCGCAACCGTTACGAAAATCAGATCATGACCCTGAAACTTGCCAACGACGAAGCGATCAAACGCAACCGGCAGCTGGAAGAAACTATCAGACAGAAAGATGGCGAATACGCTGTTTCCAGAACCGAAGTGTTGAAATTACGCTCCGATTTGCAGAACGCTCAAAACGAAAGCAAACGCCTTCAGCGGGAAATAGCTTTGCAGCAGAACCGCATTGCCGCCGCCCGACCCGAAACCAGAGAGCTTGCTGACAAATTAAAAGCTATGGAGAGCGAACTCAAACGCAAAGATCAGCGTATTGACCGGCTTATGCGGCTTTTGAGCGATGACCCTGCAGAAAAAACCAATGCCTCTCAAGTTGCCGAAGCCGAGCTGAAACGCCTCCGCGGCGAACTTGATGAGTTGCGTAAAGCCAGTCAGTCCGAGCCGGAACTCCGCCGCAAAATAAGCGAACAAGCAGGCTCCATAGCCAACTTAAAAAAACAGCTTGCCGAGTTGGATGCTTTGCTGAAAGTCAGAAATAACGAGCTTAAAATCGCCCGCCAAACCATAGATAAAGAAAAAGATTCCGCCCAAGTCACCCAAAAAGAAATGCGGACGATCAACCAACGCACCGAAGCCCTGGAGCGGGAGCTTAAAGCATACGCCGACCGTTACCGCACTTTGGAAAAACGCCATCAGGATCGGCTCAATGCCGATGCAGTAAACAGCGAAAAACGCGATAAAGAACGCTCCATTGCCCGCAAAAATCTTTTGGATGCCGAGAAAAAAGTCCGCACTCTCAACGATGAACTTCACAAACTCAAAGCCGATCTGGAAGCCTCTAAAGCAGTGATGAAAGGCTCCCGGGCATTGGTTATAGACCTGAAAGCCAAGCAGCATTCAGCCGAAATCGAATTAAAGAAAATGGCAGAGCTGCAAAAGGCTTACGATGAATTGAAAGCCAAATTTGACCTCTTCAACCGTGCCGGAAACTCTGATGTTTTAAAAGCACTTAACCGGATTCCCGGTTTGGAAGAAAGCCTTAAACGCTATGAAAAAGAAAATAATACTTTGCTTAACCAAATAGCTGTGCTCAAACGCCGCTTGCGGCAGAAATCCGGCAATTCCAGCAGTACACCGGCTGAAAACTTTGAGCTTGAACGCATCGACACCCTCCTTGCCGATGCCCGCAGTGCCGCCGCCCGGGGCAATTATGAGATCGCAGTTTGGGGCTACCGGCAAGTTTTGTTGCGGGAGCCGGAAAATACCGAAGCTGCCGTGAAATTGGGCAGTCTTTATCTGGATGCCGGAAAATTCGACGACGCCCACAAACTTTTGGAAAAAGCAAGAAAAGTCACTCCCGACGATGAAAAGCTTGTTGACAGCTGTGCCCGCTCGCTCATCGGCAAACGCAATTATGATGAAGCATTGAAACTGCTCCGGGATCTGCGGAAAAAACGCAATGGCAGAGTCAGTGCCCAGCTCCTCCTGACCGAAGCAGTAGCTTGCAGCCGCAGCGGTAAAAACAGCGATGCCGAAAAGAGTTTCAAAGCAGTTCTCAAGCAGCAGCCGGGCAATGGCGAAGCCGCTTACGAGCTTGCACTTATGCTTTCTGCCGACGAGAAACGCCGCAAAGAAGCCGGTGAATTTTACATGCTTGCCAAAAACAACGGCATTGCCGTAGACAGCTATCTGGAAGAGCTGCTCCGCAGTTTCAGTTCGCAGGATACAGCAACTTGTAAATTCCTTTTGACCAACGCCGCTGAAGCTATGCAAAATGGCGATATGCAGTCCGCAGCATGGTATCTGGCAGAAGTAAAAAAGCTCTATCCGGATAATCAGGAATATATTGTCGTTCAGGCAGTATACTACATATTGAACAAGCAATCGCTGGAAATATTGAAGCTCTTCGGCAAAAAAGCCGACAACCGCCAAAAAATACTTTGTGCCATTGCTCTTACGCTCAATGAAAAGTATGCTGATGCGGAAAAAATGCTCTCGGCAACCACCAGACTTTCCGCCGGAGCTTTACCGGAAGCCTTGACCAAGTTTGTCCGCAAAGTTATGGAATCAAGCAAAGTAAACAGCGAAAAACACAAGCTTTGCGAAAAAATCCTGCAAAAGCTCCGCTGAATATTTCAGCTTTCAGCAGTTATATTTTTGAAGGGAAATAATACAAGTATCACTCCGGCAGTGGCTTGCAATGCGATCACTGCCGGTATTACTATGGGCAGCAGTCCGGCTTCTTCCGGCACTATGGCAAGTAACTCCAAAGTAAAAATTTCCAGCATTACCGACAATGCGGTCACGATCACAAAATAGATCCGCCACGCAGTGCTGCCGGATCGCCAGAGCATTATGCTGCCGAAAATATTAAGCAAATCCAAGGGGATAAAACAATATATTTGAATTATCACTCCGAGGAAGATTTCGACGGCGGCAAAAAGGGCAAAAAAAACCGCCGCACTCCGGAGCAGAATTTTCCACTTCCGGCTGTCCGGCGATAAAGAGTTGTTTTTCAAATCACTGCACATCTTTAAGCAGTATGTATGCTGCATCGCTGCCCCGCAGCGAGATCACACTATCCAGCAATCTTATCCGCAAAAGATCCCCCAGCGGCGCCCTGCCCTCCAAAGAGATCCTTGCACCGGGAACCAATCCCATATCCGCAAATTTCTTGGAGCCCTTCAAGGAGTTGCTCACATAAGCAATGACCCCACTTTGCTCTTCCTGCAAATCATTCAAGGCAATCAAATCATGCACCGGTGCTTCAGCAGGCATTTCGGCAAAAATCTGACTTAATTTACTGCGAACCGCTGCCGCACTTTCATCAGCAACCAACACATCGGTCAATGCCACCAGTTTCCGCAAAACATTTTCGTCAATATCGTGTTCCACCTTGCAAGCTGTGGCATCGGCTTCGTCGTGGGAAAGCACCAGCACTTCTTCAAAAAAGCGGCACAAGCACTGATGTCTTTTGCGGATAACCGCAGCAGTTTGAGCTCCGGCTGCCGTCAAAACCACCGGCTGGTGCGAACGGTATACGATCAAATCTCTTGCTGCCAATGCCTGCAAAGCATTGGTCACTGACGGCATTTTCACCTGCAAACGGTCGGCAAGCTCTTTACTATGGGCGTGACCGTTGGCGTCGATCAAATCGGCAATAGCCTCCAGGTAATCTTCCAAACTGCTGGAGATATTGGTATTTACACTCATAAAAAAATCTCTTCCTTCAAAGGTATGGCAAAAAAGTTTGAGTTGTATAATTTAGCACAGAAAAAGAGATTTTCAATTTTTTAACCACAAAAAAAACAGCGTCCTTCCTTTTTTCAGAAAAGACGCTGTAAAGTGCAATCAGAATCGATTACTTGTCAGCTTTGACCGCATCAGCAACAAAGTTCCAGACTTTGTTGTTAAGTATTTCGCTCTGCAACGCTTCGATGGCACCATTCTTTTCCATAATGGAACGCAGTTCAGCGGGCTTTTTGCGATAGTAGCGGCTCATCATTTCGATCTCACGATCGACTTCAGCAGCAGTTACGGTGATGTTTTCGGCCTTGGCGATCTTGCGGAAGACCAGCTCACGACGCAGTTTGGCACTGGCTTCGACCTTGGCGGCGGCACGGTGTTCTTCCAAATTCTTCTTGAATTCTTCGGCATCGGCTTCGCTTTTGACAGTTTCCTGTGCCTTACGCTGCAAGGCTTCGTCGGTTTCGGCTTCCAGCAGACCGGCGGGCAGTTCAAATTCGCCTACGGCAGCGGAGATCTTTTCGTAAACAGCGGTACGGACAGCTTCACGGCGTTTGCCTTCAGCTTCGGCCTGCAGACCGCTCTTGAGCATTTCACGCAGCTTGTCGATGGAATCCAAACGCAGTTTGGCAGCCAGTTCTTCGTCGGTCAGATCCTTGCGGCGCTGCACATTGGCGACCTTGACGGTGTACTTGACGGTCTTGCCAGCCAGAGCGGCTTCGCGGTAGTCGGCGGGATAGACACTGTCGAAGGTGTATTCTTTGCCGGCTTCAGCACCGGTAAGAGCGGCAACGCAGCCGGGAAGGTATTCGGGTTCAGCCAGCCACAGGAAAGTGGCATCGGCCTTGACCTGACGGGTCAAGCTGGCAGAAGCATCTTCAGGGAGTTCAAAGTCAGAGGTGTAATCGACTTTGAGCATATCTTCTTTGGCGGCAGGTTCGCTGACTTCAGCAAATTCGGCATACATCTTGCGATACTGTTCGACCCGGTCGTTGAGTTCTTTTTCGTCAACTTCAGCGGCGGGCACATCCACTTCCAGACCTTTGTATTCAAAGTCGGCGATCTGGGGGGCCAGATCGATACGCAGAGTGAATTTGTATTCCTTGCCCAGTTCCAAAGCACTTTCTTCGGGCATGCGGCAATAGACGACTTCCAGCTTTTCGCCATCGGAGAGGCGTTCAAAAGCGGCAGCCATGAAACGGCGTTTGAGTTCATCTTTGAGATCGTTTTCAAAACGCTTGACGATCATTGCTTCGGGGGCTTTGCCGCGGCGGAAACCGGGAACAGCCACATAGTTGGCAAATGCCTGAGCGGCGATGCTGGTTTCGGACTTCATGCGGTCAGCGGCAACGGTAAAATCGCAATTTCTGCACAATGCACCATCTTCACGCACCACCAGTTCAAGAGCCTGAGAAAGGGTCTGCTTGGCCATTTTTTACTCTCTTTCTATAAATTATTTGTTTTAAAATGGTTTAATTTCAACTGAAACACACTGCCGATAAAAGCCTAAAGCAGTATGAATTTGTTAATATAGCACAACTCCGGATATTTTCAAAATTGTAAAAAGTTTTTTTTTAATATATCCGGAATCTTTTACAAGAAACGCCCCGGCAGAGGCAAAAAAGCGGCGGAAAAGTTAAATATTCAACTTTTCCGCCGCAAGAGCATGCGAGTAATCAAGCAAGAGAGCCGGATTTCTTATCCTCAAAGATCTTTTCGCTGGCAAATTCGGCAAAAGCACCTTCCGGAGCATCATCTATACCGCCAAACTTGAGCTCGATCTTATCGGCAGTTACGCCGGAAACGGTTACACTGTTTTCGCCAACGGTATAAGTAAGCGTTGACTCATCCCAATTACCCGAGCCGCTTTCAAACCATAAGGTCACAGAGCCATCGACAAGCTGTTCAACGGTATCATTGCCCCAGTCGCCGCCGAAGCAAAATGTATCACTGCCGCCACCGCCGTGCATGTAATCATCACCTGAACCGCCGATGATCCAGTCGTTGCCGGAAGCCCCCACAATGCGGTCGTTGCCCGCATCGCCAAACAAAGTGTTTTCGCCGCTGTTCGCCCAGATAACATCATCGCCGGAACCGCCGAAAACAGTCACTCCGCCGCCAATATAAGCAAATCGCTGACTGGTCATATCGACAATATCGTCACCATTTCCGGCGCGGATCTCATCGATCTTGGCAATACGCGCCTGTTGTTCAGCAACTGTTCCCGGCAGCGCTGTGTAAATATCGTCCACGAACAGAGCATCTCCGTTGACATCGTCAGTTAATAACAGAATATTAGCATCACTTGAACCTTCGAAGATATCTGCAAGTTTGTTTTTTCCGGTAAGAGTTACCTGTTCATTTGTGCCGCTCCAATATTCTAAAATACCTGTGTGTTGTGCCGCATAACCGGAAGACCATTTACCTTTGGCATTGGCAAAGAATACATCTGTGCTGTCATCTGCACTTGCGACATACTTTTGCGGCTGCGTATTGCTTGCGGCAGCAAAGCTTTCGCTTGCAGTCCATTCTGAACTTCCGTCAGGTTGTACGCGCCACTGGTAATTACCACTACTCATACCGTATGTCGAAATGGATGTTGTCTCAACACTTAAGGCAAGAGAGCTTGCAAATCCGTCTTTACTCAATTCGGCATTGAAACTGTCAGCTGCGGATACCCAACTGACCTTATTGGCATCAACGGTCAGTTGTAAATCAAACGGTACAACTGCCAATGCGTTGCTCTGGGTGGAAATGGCGATGGAGTAAACATCAACTTCATTATTGTCAATTAATGAAGTTCCTTCAACAACGATAAAATTCCATGCGTCAACATTGTTCAGAGTATATATTCCTTCAGTATAATCTGCAAGCTGTATACAATTGCCCGCTGCGTCGTATTCACCTACGGTAATGTTATCTCCGGTTACAGTGACGATATTTTTACTATAGTCTTCTGTATAGATTCTGTACCAGTCGGAATCTCCTTTATAAGTAACAAGTCCGGAGTAAGAACCAGCTTCAAGATTAGTCGCTTTGGATGCACTTCCGTTTCCATTGGCATACTTCTCATTGACCTTTGTCTGTTCCCAGTCTAAACGGTCTACTCCAGTTGTCCAGTCTGCCTCAAATTTCATCGTAAAACTGGCTGGTGTTTCAGAATTTATACCAATGTAGTAATTTCCCGCTTTTCCTTCTATGCCTGCAAGACTCAATGATTCTTCTGAACTCAAGAGCAAGCTCATATCTTCATTATAGAGTGATATTGTGAATTTTTCATTGCCAGTCGTTGAACAGACAGTTATTTTTGCATTTTCTAATGACTCTGCCGGTATTTCTATAGAATAAAAGTTTTCCTGCAAAACATTCATATTTTGGAACACAATTCCTGCTCCGGAAAAAATGCCTATGTCAGCAATAACTGTTTCTGTAATAGATGAAAAACTGTCCGAAAAATTATCACCCATTTGAATTGAATCGGCATAGCCTCTTTGGGAATCCATTTTTTGTATGAATGTTGCCCAATCTTCTAGACTTCTATCCCGTATGTATACAAAATTTCCATAACTGTCTTTTCCGTATCCGTAACCATCCACATATCTATACACACTGTCACTGGATGACAAAATCGGATTAAACACAGAAAATGAACTGCCGAAATCAGAAGGATATGCGATATCTGCGATGACAAAATCATCAATATCCTGCAACAGTGTTTCTACCGCTGAATTGAGAGTAAATGAACCGCCTTTTATTGAATTCAAGATTAAGCGTAAATCACTGTAATACCTGGGGTTTTTAGAATCCCCCGCATAAAAATCAGCCATTGCAAACGCGTTGACTAAAATATGCCAATCGTTGTTAGTAAACTCTGAGGAGGCAGCGCCAAAAGCATTAAGCGCATTTGCCAAATAATTTTCAGAAACATCGTATGCCGCAAGTGTATGAGGCACTCCTCCATTGAACCCAGCATAATAACGTTCATCGTTAAAGTTATAGTGCGGGGTCCGATTTCCTGTAGTTTTATTTGTCAAATTGACAGAAGATACAAAAGCTTTTGCAATTTCTTCAGAAGACATATCAGCAGTAATAGACTCTAAAAGAACATCCCACTGGATATTTTGATTCATGGAATAAGAATTGGCTTCAGAAGCAACAACATAATCACAGGAACCACTCATTGCGGTAATAACACTTTCGCTTCCCATCAGACAGGCATCGAATACAGTTACTCCGATATTATCATATTGTGAGATCAGAGTACTGACTTCTGTAGCCCACAAATTGTCACCATTATTACTGTGGTCTGAACAAACATTACCCGCATAGTATCCGTGATCTTTTACAACCAGTGTATAACTGTCTGCCTGAGCCTGGTCTTGTCCCCAATCAATAAATTTTTCTAAAGTTGAGATATCACCGGTATTCATTTCACCCCAGGTAATCCATGACATTTCAGGTTTATTGCTGGTGCTGTATGAAATTTTTGCAACACGGGTATCTGTCCAGTCTGGGAACAACTGCTTTCCATTGTTGTCAACGAAATAACAGTTTTGTTGATCTGCCGGATTTGAAGAACGATCCAGAAGAACATAAACATCAACTCCTGCCTGCAGTACACTCTGCTGCATAGTGACGATGTCATAAAGATAACGATTATGACCATTGTTGTCTCCGCCGGCATATACCAGAACAGCATGTGTTTTTGCATCTTCTTCCGGCATATTGACGGATATGGAGTACTCGCCGTAACTTCCGGCAACAGGCGTATCGACCGTGACAGTATAATTTCCGGCTGCAAGACCGTTCAAACTGATTTCCGCACCGGTTCCGGAAAGGACGGTGGTGTTGGAACTGTTTTTGACCGTATATTTGAGACCGTTCCAGTCACAGCGGAAGTCGGAGAATGTGATCTTGCTTGAGTTGTTGCCCGCTGCCGCAAGAGTGATCTTGAAGGTATCCTGCTGAGTTACTCCGGTATCTGCTGCACTGATTGTCAGATTTTTGATTTCAGTGGTTTCGGTAATGGCAATGGGTTCCTTGCCTTCATATTTATCTGCGGCGACTTTGTTGGGAGTAAATTTCCAACTCAGTGAATATTCATTGACATGATCATAGGGAGATTTGACCTGAACATAGTAGGTTCCTGCAGCCAGACCGCCGAAGTTGAGCGTTTCGCTGTTGCCGTTGCCTTCGGACTTCTGAACAAGAGAACCTGCACCGTTATAAAGGAACAAGTCGAGGTCGCCAACGCTGTTCTGGAAGTTGATGGTGACATTGTCTCCGGTAACTCCCATGTTGGACAAAGTGAACTGATAGAAGTCCACATCGCCTGCTTCATGCAGATTCAGATTACTGATCGTTTTTTGCGGAGTCGTTTCAATATTGAAAACCGTTGCCGCAGTCCGGGTATTGTTATTACTATTGGCATCATAGATATCCGGATCATATCCTGCCACCTTTTTGGTGGAAAGCGTATATGTATTCATCGCACCGTTTTTGCCGACGGCTTTAATGATATATGTACCTTTTGTCAAACCTTCCAACGAGATCTTTTCTGTTCCTGAAGTTGACGTATTGGCTGATTTGATCAATGTTGAACCGTTTGCGGCGTACAAGTACAAATCTACATCGCCAACAAAATTGTTAAAGGAGATCTGCACATAATCATTCGCCGTGCCTCTGGAATCAATGGTGAACTTGAAGTAATCCGCATCACTGCCAGAAGCGATCGCTCCACCCGTATATGTTTTTTCGCCGTTTAATGTCCCCAGGTTATAAGCTGTCGCTGCTGTACTATTATTTTCGTAGGGATCTGCAGGGAAGATGGTAAAGTTATCAACGGTTGACCATTCACCCAGATTGCCGGCGGCATCAACAGCCCTCAGCTGCCAGTAATATTTACCGGCGGAAAGATTGGAAAGAGTCTGCTGACTGGCAGTAACTTTGGTCCCGTTGCCGGTCAGAGTCTGACTTTTGCCGTAACGGAGATAATATCCGGTAACTCCGACATTATCTGTGGAATCCGCCCAGTCGAGGGTGACGCTTGTGCCGTTGATCGTTTCCTTGAGACCAGAAACATTTCCGGGATTGGTGACGTCCGCAACATTGATTGATTTTATATCGCTCCAAACACTGTTGCCAGCTTCATCAGCAACATTGATCCGGTAGTACACCGGCTTTCCGGCATTTGCTGCATCAAGTGTGAATTGCAATCCGGAAACGGCTGTTGCAGAAGCAACTCCGGATTGTGTAAGGGCATACTGTACTTTGTAGGTCAGATTTGAAGTACTGGTGATATTGTCTGAAGCATTGGGTGTAATGATAAATTTGTAAGTCCCTTGCAGCTGGGCGATGGAAATATTATCAATTACCGGAGCGATCATATCATCGAAGCGGACGCTGGTATTGCCTGTGGAGACCATGTTCCCTGCCGCATCGAATGCCTCGATCCGATATGTGTGCACGCCTTCAGCAACGTTGCTTAATGTATAGGAAGTCGTTGCTTGAGTTGCCTTCAGTTCATCATCAAAATAAACCTTGTAAGTGGAAATTCCTACATTGTCTGTAGCGCTCCATGTAAGTTTCAAGGTCATATTTGTCGTGGTGACGCTGATATTGCCGAAAACGGGATCGGTTTTATCTGCCACGGTAAATGATTTTGCTGCGCTCCATGCCGTATTACCGGCTTTGTCTGTAGCGGATACCTGATAGTACCAGGTATCTCCGGCATCATCGGCTGTCAAATTAAAACTCATGGAACTTTGAGCCTGAGCAGAAGCAAGTCCGGCTTGCGTTTTTGCGTAACGGATCTTGTAAACAAGCTGATCGGCAGCGGTTGCGTTATCGGTCGCACTGGCATTAACTGTGAAAGTATAATTTTCAGAGCCTTGAGTAATTGTCGTACTCTTGAATGTTGGGGCAGTAGTGTCGAGCAAACTGACATTGACACTGGTGCTGCGGCTGTTGTTGGTTTCATCAATTTCAGAAACAGTATTGTTGATATCTGCTGAAACCCGGATATTGTGTGTTCCGGCAGAAAGTTTTCCGGCAGAGATAACAAATGTTTTTGCCACAGAGAGACCTGCATCAAGATTCGCAATATCCACGGTTCCAAGCAGTGTATTACCATCGTAAATGCCGACCTTGAAGGATCCTGATTTATCAATGCCACTGTTGCGGATAGTAAAGTTGACGGTAAGGTTTTCGCCGGTATTGCAGCTGGTCTTGGAAAGATTGAGTTTACTGACAGAAAGATCGACACCGCCGACAGTCAATGCTGCGGAGGCGGAGTTATTGTTAGTGTTGGATTCCAATGCCAATCCTTCTCCGTCTGCTACCACCCGAATGGAATGGGACCCGGCAGAAAGTGTACCGGCAGGAATGGTATAACTCAATTTGGCTGACGTTGCTCCAGCGGCAAGAGACGCTACATTAACGCTGCCGAGATATGTGTCTCCGTCATAAATATATGCTTTCGTCGCTCCGGCGGTGACGTGGCCGATATTTTTGATCGTAAAGGTTACTTTAGCTGATTCAGAGATTGAGCAGGCTGTTTTATCCAGTTCAATAGAACCCACGACCAAATCGCAAAGTTCACGGTTTTCCACCAAAAGTGAGAAGTGAGCTTCGTTGTTGCCTTCATTATACTCAGTAACAGTTCCTTTGGCATCCAATTGGACATAAATATCCTGAACACCGGTGGACATGCTTCCGGCTTCGATGGTGCAAGTACAGACGGCTGTCGCATTTTTTGCGATGGAAGCAAGTGAAACCTCTTTCAACAAGACTTCGCCGCAATAAACTTTTACTGTATTGGCCGTTGAAGTTGCATCACCGATGTTTTTAACATTGATATAGACCGTGATCTTATCTTCCGTAGAGACGGTCGTTACCGGGCTGCCGTCTTTCAAAACTTTGATAGAGTTGACGATCAGATCGGGGCGGGATTCCACCACCAATGATTTACCGGCGGTCTTTGCCGTTTCATTCCCGGTGGCATCGTAAGCTGAAAGCTGATAGGTGTAGGTTCCGGCAGAAACTCCTGAGAGGGTATAACTGGTTCCTTTTACATCGTACACTTTGCCATTGACCGTCAGATGGTATCCGGCGACACCAACATTGTCACTGGCGGCATTCCAGGTAAATGCAATTGAATTATCAGCATAAGTTGCATTTGGGGTACCGTTCAATACCGGAAGGGTCTTATCTCCAATATAGAAGCTTTTTGCTGTACTCCAAGCAGTATTACCGGCTTCGTCTGTGACACCGACCTGATAGTAATAGGTCTTACCGGCAGCAGTATTGGAAATGGTGAAACTCTTTCCGGAAACCGCTGTTGCACCAGTCAAACCGGATTGTGTGGCCGCATATTTGATCTGGTAAGTCAGATCGTTTGCGGCGGTCTTATTATCAGAGGCGGTAATCGTTGCCGTAAAGGTGTAGTTGTTTGCCCCTTGAGCGATACTGACATTGGAAATCATCGGTGCGGTGGTGTCCGCAGCCGTTTTAACTGTGAAAGAAATCTCTCTGATATTGTTGTTTTCGTTGCTTTCTGGCACCTCGTTATCTTCGTCGATAACGATTTTCAACGTATGATCTCCGGCAGATATTTTTCCCAGATCCATTTCCCAATACAACGCCTGATCGGGTTCCAGCCCGGTATAACTGCCGTAGCCCATTATCTTGACGAGCAGTCCATCCAAATAGACGTATGAAAGGTTGGCTGCGGCATCACTTGTTCCTGCATTCCCGACACCAACACTCAAATATACGTTCTGATTATCATAGATGACCGAGGCATTTGAATCTGCTTGGGGCTCAGTCGCAATAAGGACTGAATCACTCCAACTGCTGTACTTGTGGAAGGTAAGATCTGCATAGTTGGCTGTCTTGTCGCCGATCTGCAGAACAAGTCCATCTGAATTGTCGAGAGCAAGCGAATAGGTTTTATCACTGTAGGTAAAACTCTGGCCGACTGTTAAAGTGCCATAATTGGTTCCACTGGTATTTTTGACAGATATCGTCTGGTTGAACTCATCTGCTCCGGCAGCAAGCTTGTACACACCTGTTTCTTGAGTCACAGAAACGGTGATTGTATAAGTCGGTGCACCTGAAATCAGCGAAAGATTATCGATGATGTAACCGTCTGTTGTGTTCAGCTGATCAACTGCAAAATTTATGGTTGCACCGGAAGCGATTAATGTACTGCTCATATAAACGTTTCCGGCAAAGGAGTTGATTCCGGTGAGAACTGAATTGGAGTAAACCATAAGTTCACCTCCTGAATGAAGCGAAACATTCTTAAGAGTCCCACCCCACAATTTGATGCACCCACCGAAAGATACGGTTACATTGTTAATTGTCTGATTTTCGTAAACATTACCAGACCAAGAAGAATTGATAACAACATTATTTAATGTAAAACTTCCATCTGTTGTGTTCATTGCGACAGAGGATTTCACCTGAAAACCGTTAATATTTCCGCCAGAGAGGACATTGACATTATTGAGATATGCTCCGCTTTCGATTCTAAGCCGCCCGTTACTTTCAATAGTTGCTGTAACTGCCGAACCACCTTGCTCAACAGATAAAGTCCCGTAATTTTTTATTGTTGCATTATAGACATAACCTCCACTGCTGGCATAAACGTAACCGTGAGAAATCACCGCAGACGACACTTTTCCTCCACTGTAAACATTAAAAAATCCGGTTCTAGAAGCAAAAATGCCGTTTACGTTCCCATAAATATCAATACCGGCATAATAACCTGCCGAAATATTATTTGCAGATCCACCGGAGGATATATACATGTCACCCCAGGAATTGACCGTGGTGTCATTCGCTACTCCACCGCTGGAGATAATCATGGTACCGCTGGAGTTGACAGTAGTGCTGTTTGCCACACCGCCGCGGGTGATGGACATATAACCGTGGTTGACGGTAGTGCTGTTCGCCACACCACCGCTTGAGATATTCATACTGCCGCCGGAATTGACCGTTGTGTTGCTGACTGAGCCATTGAAGGCAACTTCCAACCAAGCCGCAGAATTGACCGTTGTGCTGTTTGCAATACCACCGCTGACAAGCCCAAGATATCCTTGAGCATTAACGGTAGTACTGTTCGCCACACCGCCGTTAGAAACATGCATAATGCCTTGATTGACAATAGTATTGTTGGCAACACCACCATTGTAGATATACATGGAAGCAAAACTGAAGCTCCCCCCCAGCGTGGTACTGTTCGCTGTTCCGCTGATATAAATTTTACCAAAAGAATTGACAGTAGTTCTAATCGCCACGGCACCGCTGGAAATGAACATAGATCCCATGGCGTTAACCGTTGTATTGCTGGCCACGCCGCCGCTGGAGATGTTCATCCTGCCACTGGAATTTACGGTAGTGCTGTTCGCTACGCCACCGCTGGAAACATGCATACTGTCGTTTCCCCACCTGGAAAGCACTGCGCCGGCGATAGAGCTGCCTTGGGATGTAAGAGTTCCGGAACTGTAAATCTTAACATTCGCAGCAACACTGGCGGGGCTGGCAATATTCAGCGTAAGATTGCCGCTGCTCTGCACGAGCGAATAATTTTTTCCGCCATAGGTCAAAGCACTGCCGTTCACTGTAAGCGTTCCGTAGTCAGTCGAACCGTTGCCGATGGTGATCGTCCCAGTAAAGCTGCTTGCGTCCTGCGCGAGTTTGTAAGTGCCGACATCCTGACTTGCGGAAACGGTAATGGTATAAGTTGGAGTACCGGAGATCAGAGAAAGATTGTCAATAATGTAACTGTCTGTGGTTTTGCACTGATCAACGGCAAAGTTCAAAGTTGCCCCTGCTGCATTGGCTGTTCCTGCCATAATAACAGTTCCTGCCAATGTATTACGTCCTTTCAAAGTCGCCCCAGAGGAAAGCCGTGCGGAGCCCCCTGAATTGACAGTAGTGTTGTTTGCCTCTCCGCCGCTGGAGATGTACAGGTAGCCGCCATTGACGGTCGTGCTGTTTGCCTCTCCGCCGCTGGAGATGTACATTCTGCCATAGGAATTGACCGTGATACTGTTCGCCACACCACCGCTGGAGATGAACACATAGCCACTGGAATTTACAGTAGTGCTGTTCGCTACGCCGCCATCTTCGATGTACATGTAGCCACTGAAATTGACAGTAGTACTGTTCGCCACACCGCCGCTGGAAATGAACATAGATCCCATGGAGTTAACCGTTGTATTGCTGGCCACGGCACCGCTGGAAATGAACATAGATCCCATGGAGTTAACCGTTGTATTGCTGGCCACGCCACCGCTGGAGAGAAACATAGAACCACTGTAATTAACCGTGGTGTTGCTGACCCCCCCCCCATTTTGGATATGCATATCCCCGGAGTAATCAAGTGTAGTGCTGTTTACCCTCCCGCCATTTTGTACATAAACATAACCGGCAAAAACGGAAGTACGACTTGCAGCTCCACCGTTTTGAATATACATTTGCCCATTGGAAGTAATTGAAGTGCTGTTCGCCACGCCGCCGCTGGAGATGTACATGGAACCATCAAAATTGATCGAAACACAGTTCGCCACGCCACCACTTTTTACACTCATGCTGTTATTGATGATAATAACATTGGAAGATATTACAGCAGACCCGTTTTTGATTTGTGAAAAATATTTATCTTCATTAAACGAAAAACCACATAGATCGCCGCCGGCATTTACAGTTAAATCAGTAATTGTATTACTGTTTGCAGTGGATATATATCCTCCGGATTGGACAGTAATGTTGTTTGCTGACCCATTTCCGTAGATATCCATAAATGCCTCGGATTTGATAATTGCACTGTTTACCACCCCACCGCGAATAACCATATGACCGAGGGAGTTAACAGTAGTGCTGTTTGCTATACCATTGTTTTCGATGTATATGTAACCATACGCATTAACCGTAGTGTTATTTGCCACGCCGCCGCTGGAGATGCTCATATCGCCGCCAGCATTGACTGTGTTATTATTCGCCTCGCCGCCGATGTAAATGAACATGTTGCCTCCAGAACTGAGAACTCCCGATAAAACGGTATTGCTCGCCCTGCCACCGCTGAGAATAACTATGTACCCATTGGAATATACGGTAGTACCGTTTGCGGCACCTCCGCTGTAGATGTACATTTCGCCCTTGGAATTTACGGTAGTGCTGTTCGCTACGCCACCGCTGGAGATGTGCATTTCGCTATATTTATTAACAGTCGTATCATTCGCTACGCCACCGCTGGAGATGTGCATTTCGCTATATTTATTAACAGTCGTATCATTCGCCACGCCACCGCTGGAAACATGCATACTGTCGTTTCCCCCACTGGAAAGCACTGTGCTGGCGATAGAGCTTCCTTGGGAGGTGAGAGTTCCGGAACTGTAAATCTTAACATTCGTAGCAACACTGGCGGAGCTGGCAATATTCAGCGTAAGATTGCCGCTGCTCTGCACGAGCGAATAACTCTTGCCGCCATAGGTCAAAGCACTGCCATTGACAGTGATCGAACCATAATCAGTCGTGCCATTACCGATAGAAATCGTTCCGGTAAAGCTGCTTGCACCTTGAGCAAGTTTGTAAGTACCGGTTGTCTGATTGGCTGACACGGTAACTGTATAAGTCGGAGTGCCGGTAATCAGGGCAAGATTATCAATAATATAGTCGTCTGTTGTTTTCCGCTGATCAACGGCAAAGTTCAAAGTTGCTCCGGCAGCATTGGCTGTTCCTGACATAACAACAGAACCGGCAAAGGAGTTGCGGCCTCGTAAAGTCGCTCCCGAATGAAAAAAAGCACTGCCGCCAGAACAGACAACAATATCATGGGCTGTCCCACCGGAAGAGTTGTGCATAATCCCCATAGAATTGACGATTGCGTTATATATAACTCCACCGTAATAACATCTTAAATGACCTTCGGTTAGCGTAATGTTGCTGGCAATTCCGTAATTATAAACCTCCATAATGGAACCGGAGTTGACAAATGTTTCATATGCGATACCACCTCTAACATAAATTATGCCTCCTGTGTTCGATGTATTATATGCCTCTCCATTCTTATAAATATGCAAATTTCCATCATTTAAATGAATACTTTTTGCTGTAGCACCGCTACTAATTCCGAGTACTCCATCGCCAGAAATTGTAAAATTTGAAACCACAGCATCTTTTATTTCAAATTTAGAACCGGCGTACTCTCCCTGAATATATGTCCCTAGTATTACATCCAGATTTAATTTTGCACCAGCTTCAGCAATGATATTTGTTGCAGAGCCTCCTCCTGATACGAGTAATCGACCACCGGATTTAACAATAATATCATCAGCTTTAGCACCACCGGATCTTATGTCCATATAGCCGCCGAAATTCACTGTAGTTTTACTCGCAAAACCATTTTCATATATTCTTATAGAACCATATGAATTGATAATCGTTGAATTTGCAATGCCACCTTGATAAATATAAGCACTCCCCCGATAATTGATAGTAGTATTGTTTGCAAAGCCTCCATATGATACATACAATGATGAATCGTTTAAAACTAAGTTATTTACAACTTGTGTAGAAATGACAACCAATGCATAAGCGTTTATTCCTTCGCCGCCGTGGTTCAGTTTTCCGGTTATGTGGTCGGTTTCGTGGCTGATGGTGTTTATTATTTCTTCGTTGCTGTTGGTGGCGTTCAGCATTACGAAGGCTTTGTCGGTCTTGATTTGGTTGTTTTCGTCGAGGGTTTCGGCTAATCCGGCAAAACTTCCGTAGGGTTCAAACGCTTCAGTTTTGCCGATGTAGATGGTGGAGTATTCTTCAACTGGGGGAATTTCGGTTACAAAAATTATGTTTTCAGCAGCGTATTTCTTGTTCAGTTCGGTCAGGATATTTTTTATCCGCTCTTCCGACAGTTCCGAGTGCTGCACTTCCACATTCTCTACCGTCAGAATTTCCCCCCGGTAGCTGGTCAGCTCTCCATCAAAGTCCAAATACACATACTGCACTGCCGCTATTGGCGGAACAAACTGCACCCCGCCCTTGGAGATATGCATTTCGTTATTTTCTAAAATGGTTCCTGTACTGATTTCGCCGGATGATATGTGGTACCCCATATTGCCCCCCTTTTATTAGCTTAAAACTTTAAAATAACCCTGTTTTAGATATAATAGCACAGTAATTTAACATTTTCAAATTTCTTTTTGGAGTTTTATTCAGATTTTTTTGAATGGCTCTGTTCCCAATATCAGTTGATAAACATGATTTATTCGGCTCGCACACAACTCCTCACGATGAAGCATAAAGAATTATGCTTCGTCGGGACATATCCCAAGGGAGTGTTGCAAAACTCAAAATTTTGCAACACTCCCGTATTATATTGTTCAAGCTCAAATTTCACCACAGAACGAGTTGTGATTGGCTGAACAAAAGCTTAATAAACCCTCATTTGGCTTTTTGCTTAAAACAAATCTTTGAGCAATGCAAAAAGCAAGTGTTGTGCGGCACACTTTTACCGGCAGCAATATCGTATCCGCCGCACAACCACGGAGGGGATTGCTTTCCCCTCCGTAACCAGTGATATGCACCCAAAAAGTTGGACACAGCTAAAGGAGTGCATATTTTATGGAAAAAGAAACAGCAAATCCCCAAGAGTACAGTGCAAATTTTAAATTACGAGTTATATTAGATGTGTTAAATAACGGTTTGAGTATTCATGAAGCCGTTAGAAAATACTGGGATGTAACTTCTCATGTAGACATAGATCGTT
>JAZSHD010000067.1:0-11777 GCA_045533055.1 Victivallaceae bacterium
ATAAAAACAACACATCCTTACGCCCGGCAGGGCGCACTTCACGCAGTTTTGACAGTTGTCAAAACTGCTCTTCACACCTTCACATCTTCACTCGATCAGCGTTCACGCTGATCGAACTTCTGGTAGTTATCGCTATCATAGCCATCCTTGCGGCAATGCTTTTGCCCGCTCTTTCGGCAGCCCGGGGGCGTGCCAAAGCGGCATTATGCACCAGCAACATGCGGCAAATCACTCAAGCAATGTTTGCCTATGCCGATGATAATAACAATCTGCTGCCCCAGAATAAAACCAACGGTAAAGGTGTATTCAGCACTTCCAAGATTTATTGGACCGAAAAAATCTTTTCTTATACCGGAGTTGACCCTAAAGAATTGGCAAACACCGCCGAGGGGAGCAAAGGCAACAACATTTTTTATTGCCCGGAGTGCGAGAAAAATACCGGCAGCAATGCCTACACCTCATTCGGTTATAACTCTTCATTTTGCGGCATGGCTGCTGAAGGAACCAACACTGCAAGTTATTGCGGAAAAAATCTGACTGTGGTCAAAAATCCCACCAACACCTTTATTCTGGTGGAAAATGGCGATAAAAGCGGTTCGTTCCCTGCCGAAGCATTGGCTGGCAGTTTGACCGCCTTCAACTGCGGTGCCCGGTTGACAGCAGGCAACAGTGTTGCAGCACTGGCTTATCCTCATAGCGTAGGGTTGCATGTTTCCATGGCTGATGGTCATGTGGAATGGCGTCCCCAGCCGAAAAAAGATGAAGCTCTGGAGCTGGAAGGCGTGATCGCCGGCGACCAAACGACCCGGTGTCAAATGTATTGATGGAAAGAATCAAGATTATGTCCAATAAAAAATTATTAACAGCAGTATCGCTGTTACTGGGTGCAGTAACAATGGCCTCCGAACCGGTATTGCCGTTTTTGCCCCAAAAACCGGTCATCGACGGCAAAGTTGCTGATGATGAATGGCAAAGTGCTGAAAAAAAGCTGTTGATAAAAACCGGCGATCGTTCTGCGGCAGATAAAACCATGGTTTATTTCGGCAGAGATGAACAGAATTTTTATGCTGCGTTTATCTGTTACGATAAAAATCCAGCCAAGATCAAGTGCCAATGGCGTACTCCGGAAGAACGGGACAATGCCGTTTGGAGCGATGACTGCGTAGAGCTGCGTTTTGATCCGTGGAACAGCCCGAAAGAAACTTTTATCCAGCGGCACATCATTGTCAACGCCAATGCAGTAGTTTACGATGCCATCGGCAGAAATCCTTTGCATGACTTCAATATAACTGCCAACGCCATTATCGGCAAAGATTTCTGGAGTGTTGAGCTGGCAATTCCGCTGAACGATCTATTGAACTGCAAAAGCAACGGTGTTGAATTGTGGCGAATAAATTTGGCACGCACCAATCCCCGCCAAAAGGAAGTTTACAGTTTGACTGGTTCAAATGTTGCCAACCTTGCCCACGCCGAACACTTCCTTACTTACCGCAGCGGAAAAATCGATCAGGCAAAACCTTTTACTATTGTTGGCTTCCGGAACGGCGAACTGATCTGGCGAAGCGAAAAACCCGAAAAAACATTGACCGGTACTTTGGAACAGTTATCGCAGGATCATCGCAGTTCCGGCAGTAAAGCTCTTTCGGTTCTGAATCAAAAAAAACCGCAAGGTACCATCAAACTCAAGCTCAACGCCCAAAGCCGCATATTGCGTTTCAACGCTCCCGGCAACTGCCTCCTGGAGTGGAATATCCCCCAAAAGCAAACCCGCACCGATCCGGTGAAATTCACCGAAAAACCGCTCTACAAAGAGTTGTGGAGCAATGAGCCGATTGGAAAAGCTAAAGATGGCTCGATGACCTGGCATCATGGTTTCAATCCCGTTTTTCTCCCCATAGCTTTTGAATTCGGCATACCATGGGAAGAAACCGAAGCATTACAGACTGCTGTCCGCTATCGGCTGCTGCTCCACGGCATTGCAGACTCAATGTTTAAAAGCACCAGTTACAACTGGCAGAACAAAACTCCTGCGGGTACAAAATTTATTGCTGATGGTCAGCGTTTTACATCCCCCAAGCGTATTCCCAAGGCAGCGAAAGACGGTAAGCCGCTGCTTATGGATCCAGAGGTGAAGAAAAGTTTTCTTGCTTACGCAGCAAAACTCAAGCAGTATAAAAAACAGTTGTACGCCATAACATTTGGTGATGAAGTCATCGACCACCAGCTGTGGAGATTTTTTGATCTGCAAGCTGAACACAAAGGCAAAAACACCTATCCGGAGCTGGATAAAATCTGTCAGGTGATCCGGAATAAATATGGTTACGGTAAATTCGGTGCCCCGGAATCCCCCGCCGATACCAATGTTTTCCGCTGGATAGCTTTGCGAAGTTACCTTGCCGATCAATGTATACAGCTGCACAAAGATTTCAAAAAAATTATCAATAAAGAACTGCCGGGAGTTTACATTATCAGCGATGATACGCAAGCCAGCCCCGGGGTATTTTATGACTATACATTGCTGGATGAAAGCTGTTGCGATATACTCAATGCCCAGCTTTATCCGGATTCATCCGCAGCGGTGGCAGATTTCAGTTTTACCAGCAAATATATCAGAGATCTCTCGCCGGTCAAACGGCTGCAGCCATGTTTTCATATCGAAAATTACGGGGCAACGCTTACTCCGCTTGAAATGCTGGAAAAGGTTTCGCAGGGCTTTCGCGGTGGTGCCAACGGGTTCCACTGGTATCTGGCTGACACCCGGGGCGGACGCAGCCGCCGCAGTTTGTGCATGGATCGCTACGGAGCCCCGGAACGCTGGCAGCTTTTGACCGCTTTGCAGGACGAAATAACCAAGCTGCCGCCCTTAAAATATCCGGAAGCTGATTGCGGATTTTTTGTACCGGTAACTACTTTGCGAGCGTACCCTGTCATGCGGATCAAACCCCGCAAAAATCAGATGCTCCACTCGCTGTTGGAGCTGCAAGCAGGGGCGTGGTTCAGCTATTTCAACGAACGGAGTTTGTCCGAAAAACTGGTGGATATAAACAAGTACAAAACTGTTTTTGTTGCCGATGCAAAATATTGTTCCCCTGACGCCTTGCAAACTTTGGTTGATTATGTAAAAAATGGCGGTACGCTGGTGATCGCCGATCCGGAAGCATTCAGTTTTGATGCTGCGGGCAATGCTTTGAACCGTCATCAGCTGCCGGGGTTATCGGGCAGCAAACGCAAACAGCAGGATAAAGCACTCTATGGCAAAAGCAAAACTCTGCCCTTGTTCCGGACGCCATGTTTTGAGCTGCCGCAAACGGCCGGTGCTGAAGTTTTGCTCAAATACAAAGATGGCAGGATCGCAGCACAAAAAGCTCCCTTGGGCAAAGGCAGCGTTATCGTTTTCGGAGCAGCTTTTCCGGAACGGACTTTGATAAGTCTGCCGGAATGGCAAAAATACTTCCGCGATCTGGTTGCCGATTTGGGCATAAAACTTGATCAGGATATTTGGCGTTTCCGCTTCCCTGATACGCTGATAAAAGAGCTGCCAAAAGTCAGCGGCAAATGTATAAGCGGTAATCATTTATCTTTCCGCAACTTCCGGGCGGATCACTCAGCTAATGAAAGAGTTTCCAAGCAGGCAGTATACCGCTGCACACCCGCCGCCGATGCTCCTGCCGAAATAAGCCCAGTACAGTTAAGACGCGGCAAACTCTTTGACCGCCGCCGTGCCTTTGCTCAAGGCAATGCAGACAACCGGAAAGCCACCTTATGCGACCGGGTGGCAGGCTGGTCAACTTCCGGCAAAATAAGTATAGAAATCGACCTAAAAAAGCCGGCAATTCTGAACCGGGTGGAACTCTTTTACACCGGCAGTTTGCGTGATGTTACAGTATCAGTAAGCAGCAATGGCAAACAATATACCCAAGTGGGATTTTTCCCAGCCGGGAAAGCGGATTTTATAAAATACGGTCTGCGGCAAAAAACCTTGCAGTTGACAGAAAATGCCCCCCAAGCGTCGTTTATCAAGCTGGAATTTGCCGCTTCGTCCATTCCTGGGGCCATAGAAAAGGGCGAACTATCCAAGTTTTACTGCAAAGCACTCTTACAGAAACTGCCGTGGCAAAAAGCCAATTTTATGCTGTCGGAAGTGGAGTTATTCAGTAAATAAAGCTAATTTCAAAAGCCTTTCAAAACAAATCAATGAGCAGAGCTTTCGCCATAATGACTTTTGAGGAGCTTTGCAATCAACTTTTCAACCAATTTAATATAAAGGAAAAATTAAAAATGGCTGTACCTTTTGAGTGGATCGACACTCATACTCATTTAGCCCGGAATTACTCCCGTGCGGAACTGGAAAAATTCTTTGAAGGCGGTCACTGCAAAGGCATTTGGCTGCACAGTATCGAGTGCTTCAAAAATTCGCCCCGCCATTGCGGCAATGACGAAGTATTAAAAATCGCCAAACTCTATCCGGAGTTTGTCCACCCCTTTGCTTATTGCCGTGCCGAACAGAACCCCGATCAAATCAGGATGTTGAAAGACTCCGGATTTACCGGGCTTAAGTTCATCGACCCGTTGTACAATTACGATGATCCCCGTTTTTTCCCATTTTATGCAGAAGCCGAAAAACTCAACATGCCCTGTTATTTCCATGTAGGGTGCATTGCCAAAAAGCCTTCGTCGGAACTGGCATTTCCCGGCTTATACTCTTCGCCGGGCCGAATGAAGCCCTCTATGCTTTGCACCATTGCTGCTGAATTCCCCAAATTAAGCATAATTGCGGGGCACCCGGGAGTGCCGTGGTCGGAAGAGATGACCACCGCCCTCTGGTATTACCCCAATATCCGCTGCACCATCAGTGCTTTGACCGACTACAAATGGTTTATCGACACCCTTGCGTGCGGTGCGTGGGATGGTGTGCCATTCTACGAAAAATTCATGTTCGGAACTGACTTTGCCTACGGTATACCCATAACCTTTGATATGGCAAATGAGTTTGCCATCTTTTACAAGATCTTTTTCCGCGAAGCCGGCAAAACCATGAGCTGGGGCCGCCACAATCAGGATTTTATGATCAACAATGCCAGAAAATTGCTGGAAAACTTATCCTGATCGTTCAACAAAGAAGTCAACTACAAATCAACATGGCAAAGGCTATGCTGATCAAATCTCTTCCGGCTAAAAATAACACCGGGGCTGTCAGCAAACTACATCAACAGTTTTGCAACAGCCCCGATTTTTTTCACAGCACCGCCCGGCTGTCTTAAATACCGTATAAGAGTTTCCGGTATTTAAGCATTGAATTTATGTTTTTTGTATCATTCAAATCTATTTCCACGCCCACAGGGTCACTGGTCAGATAAAAGACTGCCGCTGACTCTTTTTCCAAATCGTCGTACACTTTCCGCACTGCTTCGCCGATAATGGTCTGTTCTTCCCCTGCCACGAGTAAAAGCTCTTTTGCCGCTTGAGTTGCCAGATTCAGTTCGGCAAGCTCAAACGCCCGGGGCAGCATATCTTCAAACCCCATTACGCTGAATGCCGGTCCCCGGATATCCAGCATAACGGTCAACGCTCCGGCTGGAGCATTATGCACCGAGTTGGCAAAGTTGCCCGCCATGACCTGATCTTCCGGGAATTCCAGAATTTCGTCCTGAAACTTCGACACCATCGCCACCGGCCCCAGACGGCTGGCAACGATCAAACCGCAATCACGATCAAGAGCTTCGCTGTTGAATTCACCGTTTTTAAACATATCCCAAACCGCCCCGGCACAGATTTGATTGAAGCGGGGAGTCCGGGCACCAAGTGCAAAGTTCTGCCGGATAACTTTGAGTTCACCCAAGGGGATCTTACCCTCTTCATTGGCAAATATAAAACCGCAACCTTTCAAATACATTTTATGCTCTCCTTCTGATTACCGCCGCTGCATTGCTGCCGCCGAATGCCAGCGAATCGGACAGGGCGTATTCCGGATTTTTCAGCTCCATCGTGCAGCTGGAAGGCGTGCCGGGTATCTCCGGATCGGCTTCACAAAAACCGCAGCTTGCCGGAATTTTCCCGGCTTGCAGCATCAAAACCGAAAATGCCATTTCCAATGTTCCTGCCGCCCCCAAAGTATGACCTGTCCAGCCTTTGGTGGATAAGTACGGCACATCCTTGCCGAAAATCCGGTCGAAAACTCTGCCCTCGCACAAATCGTTGGCGTGAGTGGAGGTGCCGTGAGCATTGATAAAAGCTATATCTTCAGCACGGAGGTTGGCTTGTTCAAGTGCCGAGCGTATGGCAGTTTCCAACCCTCTCCCCTCCGGGTGGGGGCTGGTGGCATGGAAAGCGTCGCAGGCATTGCCGTAAGCTAAAAACTCAAACGCCGCTGCAAAATTACGCTTGCGGGCGTGTTCGGGGTGTTCAAAAATACAGCACCCGGCACCTTCGCCCAAATTCAAACCGGAGCGGTTCCGGTCAAAGGGCATACAAGGTTTATCCGAAGCAACCCCCAAAGCGTGGAATCCAGCTACGGGGATTATGTTCAACTCATCAACGCCCACCACCAGCACCAGATCGCACTTGCCTGCCGAAAGCCAATACTGGGCGATCCCGGCGGCATCGGTTCCGGAAGCACAGGCGTTGGAAACGGTCAATGCCGGGCCATCAAGCTCGTACTGATGCCGCAGCAATTCTGCGGGGCTGGAATTTACATAGTCTTCTACTTCGCTTATTCTGCTGAAATTTCCTTCCCGCAGCTGGGCGTATAAAGGTATATTGTTGAGCTGTCCGGCAGTGGTTGTGCCTACGCATACCCCGACTTTCATAGTTTTAAGCATTTTGCAGGTAAGCCTGGCGTTGGTCAATGCTTCATCCACCGCCAGCCTTGCAAGCATATTGTTCCGGTTGGCTCCACAGGTGGGCAATTCCACCAATTCAAAGACCGGGTCGCTTAAAGTCGTACCGCAGCGGTCGGAAGGTTTGACCGGCAGCCGCCGCTTGGCAGGGTCGTAAAAACGCTCCAGACTCTCCTGACAATTCAATCCGGCACCGGAAACCGTACCCACTCCGGAAATCAATGGGGTGATAAGTTCAATTTTTTTCATTTACACTCCATATATTTTCAAAAATGTAACACTCAAACGGGTATTTTTCTGCCATATCTTCCAATATTGCAGTATATATATTCAGTTCATTGACCCGGTTGCGGCGTCGTATCCCTCCGCCGGGGAAAATGGGTTCCATAATATCCAGCGATATTTTTTTGCAGGAACTTCTGCGGAACGCAAATACCGGAAAAACCGGCACTTGGGCTTGAGCTGCCAACTGAAAAGCTGCCAGCGGGAAAGCAGCCTTGCCGCCTAAAAAATCCACCTCCACAGCGTCATTTTCCATACTGCGGTCGCCCATGATGCACAATGCTCCGCCGGAACACAGCACTTCGTAGGCTTCCAACAGACCGCCCATATCGCTTTCAGTGGAAATCCAGCCGATCTTATCTTCAAACTCCGTTGCCGCCATATTTTTGTTGACATTATTATTGCGGTCGGGGCGGGCAAGGATGTAAATTTTCCGGTCAAAGTGGTCGATCATCCCCATCATGCCCTGCCATGAACCGAAGTGGGAGCAGAGAAATATCGCCCCTTGCGACTCATTGGCTATAACACTTTTGTAGCGTTCAAAATGGCTCAACTCAAACTGACATTTGCCGATTTTCAAGGCAAACGCCTGCAAAAGGCTCTGGCCCTGACTGGTAAAGAGTTTCCATGTGTGATAAAAGCGTTTAAGTTTGCCATCTTCCGGAAAACGGTGCCGCAGGTAATAGGATGCCGCTTGACGCCCACGGCGGTCAAACAGAGCATAAAAGAAACTTATCACCCATATAAAATTGCAGGTAAAGTGCAATCCCGGAAAATACATCATGCCCTTTAAGATGGTTATACCAAGACTATTACCGCGGCTGTCGCTTAAACTCTTCTGCTCTTTCCGGCTCATAAGTTCCTCCGGCGGCGGCAGATATTACAACACAAGGCGGCTGTTCCATAGACAATACTGCCGGTAAGCACGGCAAAAACCGGTGCCAGAACCAAACTGCCAAGCAGCCACTCCCAAATCCGTTCCAACCCCTGACGGAAAAGCGTTTCGGCAGTAAATTCTTTAAGGAATACCCCATGCCGCAGAAAGTAGCCCAGCTCGATACATAAAAAGGGCGTAAATGGCGGCATGAAAAAGTGCTGGATATTAAATGCCATAAGTTTATTCAAATGCAGCCGCACCGCCGCATAAAGGATCACCACGCCATGCAGTCCCAGCAGCGGCAGCACCGCCAGAAAAGTCCCCACAGCAGCGGCCGCCGCCAGAGCACCGGGAGAAATATCGTCCTGCACCAGCCACCTGAAAAATTTGCCCGGATGGAAAAATTCCAGCCAGTTTGTTTTGGGTTCTTTGATCAGTTTTTTGCCGGGTACCGGCAGAAGCCTGCGTAAAATCAGCATGGCATGCACCAGCGAGATCCGCCAGTTATCCTTGAACGGCCGGAAGTGGGAAATGCGTTCTTCCCGTGCCGGATAATACGACTGCACCGGAAAGTTCACGATTTCCAACCCTGCCCACGCACTGCGGGTGAGAATTTCCGTTTCCCAATTATAATGGCGGGAAAAACAGTTGATCTTTTGCACATATTTTACCGGATATGCCCGGAATCCGCTTTGGCAGTCATCCACACTTACACCGCTTTCCACCCCCATCCAGAAGTTGGAAAACGCCCGCCCGAACCGGCTGGAATCCGGCACATTGGGGTCATTGAAATCCCGGCACCCCACCAGCAAAGTACCCTCTTTTGAGCCTTCCAGCTTGCGGATCACCAATGGTATATCTTCCGGAAAGTGCTGACCGTCGCCATCAAGGGTTATCATGTAATCGATGTTGCGTTCTTTAAGAATATCAAGTGCTGTAAGCAAAGCAGCTCCCTTGCCCCGGTTCTCTTCGTGCCGGACGACTGCCAATGGTAAATCATGCAATTTTTCCCGCAAATCAGCGTCAGTGGAACCGTCATCAACCACCAGCACATCATCAATAACTTTCAACGCTCTTCCGGCTACATTTTCAATGGTTCCGGCATTGTTGTAAACCGGAATCACACAGCAGTAGCTCTTTTCTCTTGTTGTATTGTCAAACAGTTCAGTTGGAGTGATATTTTCTTTACAGCTTGAGCTGCCCCGCCGGAAAAGCAAAGCATAAAGTTCGCCGGGCAAATCAAAAAATGCAAAAACTGCCGGGATTTCAGGATCTTCATCTAAAAGCATTTCCATATCTTCATAAAAAAGCTCCCAATCGTCCAACACATCCAGATAATACGCCGGACCGTGGGCTCCGATGGCGATCGCCGCCTCGCACATGGGGGTCGTGGGAATAGTCGCCACAAACAAGTGCCCCCTGCCGGTGGTGCGACCGAATTCCACATAATCCTGAAAATAGTCCAGATTCTGCTGATGACTGCCCAGCCGACTGCAGCAGAGCACCGCACTTTTGCTGTTCAATTCGCTCCGTGAATCGTAAAGCAGTGCTGTTGCGGCAAGCAAATGCTCTTTGACTTTTATGCTGCCCCGGCGGAAGTTGGTGCAGTCGGTTGCCTCCACGCCCGGAACCGCTTGCAGTTTGCTTAACAACGCTGCCGGAGTATCGGCAGAAAGCTCCAAAGCCCGCTTGCGGCAAAAGAGCTTATTACCTTGCAGTTTGACTGCTCCGGCGATGTACCATGCACGCTTGTTCATGCTTCGCACGCCTCCAGGAGCAACGCACCATTCAGCCCGCCGAATCCGGCATTCATGGAAATTATCCGTTTTTTCAGCAAAGGCCGCACTTCCCGTGCAACCATATTTTCCGCCCCCTCTTCCGGCGTTTCCAGCGAAGTCTGGGGCGGCACGACTTGTTCTTTGAGCATCATTACAGCTGCTGCCAACTGCATAAGTCCGGCAGCAGCCAATGTGTGCCCGGTGGAGCCTTTGGTGGAAAAGAGCGGTATGGGGCGGTCAAAAAGTTTTTTCAACGCCTTTATTTCCATAATATCGTTATAAGGCGTGCCGGTGCCGTGACCGATCACAGCACCTATATCATCGGGGGATAAATGGGCATTTCCCAACATCTTCCGCCCTGCCGCCGCCAGAAATTCCCCTTCGGCATTAGGTGCAGTTATATGCCCGGCATCGCAAGACATGCCCCAGGCTGAAAGTTTGGCAAGAATGGGCAATTTGTTTTTCTCTGCCGTTTCCGCCCGGCACAACACGGTTACTCCGGCACCGTCGCCCAGCAGCAAGCCGCTGCGGAACCTGTCGTAAGGTTTGGAGCAATTTTCCGTGGTCATACTTTTAAGTGTAAAAAATCCCGATGCAGTAAATTCATTGACATAGTCCACAGCATAAACCACCGCATAACAGCTCTTGCGGGCCTTGACCGCTGCCGCCGCCCGGGCGATCGCCATGTTGGAAGCGGCACACGCTGCAGAAATAATGCAAGCTGTATTGCTATTGAAAACTTTCTTTGCCTTTTCCAGTAAAGAGTCGGAAGTACACTGTTTTTGCTTATTTTCCAGAAATTCGATTTCGCCCACGGTGCTGCCCACATAAAGCCGGCACTCATCTTTGGGCAAAAACTCCACACTCTTTGCCGCAAAATCCAGCAAAAATTCCGAGGGCGAAGGAATGTTGTCCAACTCTCTTGCCATAGCTCCGTAATAATCAGCAAGCGATTCAGTAAAGAACCGTTCCCGCAAGGGCCGGAAACCGTGGCGGTTTTCTTTCAACGCCCGCCAGGCCGGTTCCACGCCTCTGCCGAAAGCACTGAATATATCGCAGTGTACGATCACTACATCGTCCGGGGCAAGATTCATTGCTCAAACTCTCCATTTTTCCACCGGAGTTTGAAATCGCTCCAGAATTCCGGATCGGCGATCAGAGGTTCGCCGGTAACTGCATCCATAAACAGCTGAACCGTGTACCCGGCACCGGCAACTGAACCATCGGCTTTGCAAATCAAATACTCCATATTGACTCTGGCTCCGTCGCTCCAGAGCAGTTTGGCTGTTATGGTAAACTCCTCACCAAAGTTCAACACCTGAAAGTATTCCGCATGAAATTTCCGGATGGGTGCGATCAACCCCATTGACCGCAGAGCCGGGTAATTGAGCGAACAAATTTCTCCTATCGCCGCTTGAGCCTTTTCAAAAAAAGCCGGATACTGCCCGTGCCAGGCAATATTTGCCGGATCCATTTCGTGAAACTGCAGTTTATGTTTTACTACCGAACAAAGAGGTTCCGGGTCACCCGGCTGACGCTCAAAAAATTCATATCGGTTGCGACGCTTACTCATACTTCAACATTTCCATAAAGCAGTTTTACTGTGGAGATAACTTTTTCATTGCCGCTTAATCTGGCCTGAACAGTACAACTGTTATCTTCAGCAAAAGCAAGTTGGGCTGTAATGACTATTTCCACTTCCGGCAATGCTGGGTTGGTGAACTTTATTCTTTGTATAGAGTTCAATTCAACTTGTTCGCCGAAAATCTTACGCATGGCAGCTGTTATCAGAGATATTTGAGCTACACCGGGCATGATCTTAAAATCCGGGAAATGCCCCTCAAACGGCGGAAAATCCGGTTGCGGCGTAAAGTAAGCCTTAAAAGCGTCAGGGCTTGTCTGCTCTATACGCATATTGTTGTTTGTTATATCAAAAATATCCATTTACTCTGCCTGAAAATCATCTACCCGTAAAATCAAAGAATACCCGGAAGTCGGATCGTA
>JAZSHD010000192.1:0-15265 GCA_045533055.1 Victivallaceae bacterium
GGAAAAACCTTTTTGAGGAAAGGTTCTTTCCCTCTTCCCCAAACCCCATCACCCTTTTCCAAACCTTTTATTTGCATTTATCTATTTGTTACACAAATAGATAAATGCCCTTTAAGTTTTGAAAAGATTTTATTCAACATCTTTACTGTTAATCAACCGATATTGGGAACAGAGCCTTTTATTTTTGAATTTATCGGCAGGTATTTGAAATCAGGCTTGCATAAAAAAAATCCCGCATTATATTAACGCAAAATACTTGATTGGTTAAGGAGTTTGTATGCAATTTTCTGTTTATAATGCTGAAAATATTCTTTTATGCAATGATTTTTCAGCGATAACTTGCGATATTCTTCAGCAAAGTAAAGGTTCGCTTTACATCAAAACGCTGATCCCCATTGTGGATGTGATATCGGTTTGGACGCCTTCCATGCTGAGCCTCCCCCCTGCCCGGCTGCCCTGGAAAGCGGAGTTTTCCTGCGGCGCAAACACTTCTTACCCCATGTTTGTTTTTCTTGACAGCCGTTATAATGCAGCTTATGCCGTGGGGTTGACCAATGTTATTGACGATTGCCAGTGTTCAGCAAAAATGAATCAGGCCCTTTGCAGTTACGAAATCGTGTTCCACATAGCAGTTACCGCCGAAACCGAACCTTTTGAAATATTTTTTGATGACTCGCATTTGCCCATAGCTGATGTTTTGCAGCTTTACCGCAATAAAATCATGCCGCAACTCCCCGCCTATCCTGCCGGAGCGTGGGAGAGTGTGTACTGCACATGGTATGCGGTACACGCCGCTTTAACTTGCGAATATTTACGCAACAACGCTGCCGAAGCCGCCCGTCTTGGCTTTGGCACATTTATTGTAGATGATGGATGGTGTTTCAGCGAAAGCAAACGGGTCACTCCGGAAACACTGCCGGACTGGTACCGGGATATCGGCGATTGGCAGCTTTCGGAACAAAAACTCCCGGAAATGAAAAAGATCGTTACCGAAGCTCAAAAACTGGGTTTGAACTATATGTTCTGGGTGGCACCGTTTTTTGCCGGACGCCGCAGCCGACTTGCAGCTTCAGTCAAGAAATATCTGACCGGACTCCACGAAGGTCAACGCATTATTGATCCGGAAGATAAGGCTGCTATGGAAGAAGTGACTGCTGATATTTTGAAAATCCTTGCCGGTATGCAGCTTGACGGCTTGAAGATCGACTTTCTTGATACTGTTCTCCCCGATGTAAACGCCCCCCGCAGCCGCAGTGCCAGAAAATATGTGGAAAATCTGGTAAAGCAGATCCGCAAATATAAACCCAACGCCCTCATTGAGTTCCGCCAGAACTATGCCACACCGGCCAATGCGGAACTGGCAACGGCATTCCGGGCGGGGGATGTACCTTTTGACTACATAGACAACTTTAACCGCTGTTTGCAAATCAGATTGCACATGGGCGATAACATTCCAATCCACGCCGACCCGGTCTATTTCAACCGAGCCGAAAGTGTGGAAGCAGTTGGGCGGCACATGATCGCATCATTAGCCGGGGTGCCCATGCTTTCCATGGAGTTGAGCAGTATTTCCGATGAACATAAAAAGGTTATTGCCAACTACATAGCGTTCTACAAAAAACACCAATCGGTATTAAATCACGGCAAATGGAGTTTTGAATTCAGGCAGGGCGTGGCAGTTTACGCCAAAGCAACTCTGGACGATGAAAGTGTGATCATTCTTACCGATGAGCTTTTTGCCGGAAAAGCTTTACAGGAATGCTGCGGAAAGGTAACGATACTGAATATGTCAGGAGCCAATATCCCCCTCAACGGCAAAATATTTGATGCTCAAGGCAACGAACTGCCGGATAACCAACTGCCATCCGGCGGCAGAGTGGAATTGAATTTGTAATTTACTTTGAATTGCCGCTTTGACAGCTTTTTTTCAAATAAGTCCAGGCGGCTTTCAAATTGAATTTAGTTCCTCTGCCCAAAAGATAACTGAAAGCGGTCGCTTTTTGAGATAGCTTATGCCCTTGATCGGCTGCCCGTTTGTACCACTCAAACGCCTTGGCGTGATCCCGGGCAGTACCGATACCTTGAGAATAACAAAGTGCCAGAGCATATTGAGCTTTGGCGTGTCCCTGTTGAGCGGCTTTATGGTACCAGTTTACTGCTTCGACCTTATTTTGAGCCATACCTTCGCCTTCTTCAAGCATATACCCTAAATTGTATTGAGCATTGACCTGACCTTGAGCGGCTGCCAGTTTGTACCATTTGATCGCTTGAGCAATATCTTTTTTTACACCTTCGCCAGCATGATAACATGCACCGGTAATAAACTGTGCCCGGGCGTGTTCCTGTTGAGCGGCTTTATGGTACCAGTTGAACGCCTGCACGCAGTCCTTTTTTACTCCTGTACCATAATAAAACATTTCAGCTAAATTGTGCTGGGCTTCGGCATAGCCTTTTTCCGCAGCCAGAGTATACCACTTGACCGCTTCTGCCAAATCCTTTTTTACGCCGTAACCATGCTCATACATATAAGCAATAGAATGTTCTGCCGCCGCATAGCCTTGAGCAGCAGCGAGCTTATACCACTTCATTGCTGCAAGGTAATCCTGTTTGGCTCCTTTGCCGTAATAGCAGGCTTCCCCCATACTGTATTGCGATCCGGCGTAGCCTTTTTCGGCAGCAAGCTTGTACCATTTGACCGCTTCTGCCAAATCTTTTTTTACGCCTTTACCTTCATAATAGCAATTTGCTAATTCGTCCATAGCTTCGGCATCGCCATTTCCGGCAAGTTTGCGGTAAAGCTTCACCGCTTTTGCCGGATCAGCTTTTACACCCCAACCTTTTTGATAGCACAATGCCAAATTGAATTGAGCGTCAGGATGACCCTTTTCTGCCGCCAGAGTGTACCACTTGACTGCTTGAACATAATCTTTTTTTACCCCGTGACCATTATAATAGCAAACGCCCAAATTATATTGGGCTTTCAGGTGATTATTTTGGGCGGCGACCTTATACCACTTGACTGCCTGGGCATGATCTTTTTCTACGCCTTTGCCATTATAATAGCAAACACCTAAATTATATTGGGCTCTTGCGGAGTTTTTGGCGGCACCTTTTTTCAGCCACTCAATACCTTTTGCCAGATCCCTGGCAACACCTGTACCATATATGTAACATAACCCCACGGTACAACAACCTTCAGGATTACCTTGCAATGCAGACTTTTTGTAACAATGCACTGCTTTAACAATATCTTTTTTGCCGTTACAGCCGTTTTCGTAACATCCGCCCAACTCGTATTGAGCATCGGAGTCGCCCAGATCGGCGGCTTTCTGAAAATAGTGCATCCCCAGTTCCGGCTTGACCGGGCCGCCGTTGCCGTGATAAAATTTTGCCAGATTATATGCCGCCGCCCGATCTCCGGCTTGTGCGGCTTCGCTCCACAACGCCGCTGCTTTATCCGGATTTTCTGCCACACCACGCCCCATGATATAACAATTACCCAAACGGCGTTTGGCAGGAATATCGCCCTGCTCGGCAGCTTTTTTGTACCAGACAAAGGATTTTTGGGCGTCATAATGTTTTTGGGTGCTATCGCCGTAATATTCGCCAAGTTTGAATTGGGCTTCAATATTTCCACTTTCAGCAAGTTTGACAGTCTTTGCCAAATCAAGTGCAGCCAGCTTTACGGATATGCACAATATTATAAGTAAGAAAGAGAACTTTTTCATAAAACATCACCTCCGGTATATCATATCGGAGCTAATATAATATCAGAACAGGCTTTTTACAATTTTCCGGGCATAAAAAAAGCAGCGATCGCTTTGACCGCTGCTTTTTTTGTATACACGCAACTTATTTGTTGAGAGTGATCTCGAACATGCTGCGGATCTTCTTGCCGACGACTTCGACCGGGTGAGCGGCCAGAGCTTCGCGGGCGGCAATGAGGTTTGGAGCACCGTTGCCGGCTTCTTCCAGCCACTTCTTGGCAAATTCGCCCTGTTCGATGCGACGCAAGGATTCCTTCATGCGGGCCTTGAGTTCGTCGTGAGGCAGGATGAACGGACCATTGCTGTATTCGCCCCATTCGGCGGTGTTGGAAATAACGGTATTCATCTTCTGGATACCGCCTTCGTAGATCAAATCAACGATCAGCTTGGCTTCGTGGACACATTCAAAGTAAGCCATTTCGGCGGGATAACCGGCTTCGATAAGAGTTTCAAAACCACATTCCATCAAATCGACGATACCGCCGCAGATAACATTCTGTTCGCCGAACAAGTCTTCGTAGGCTTCCTGCTTCATGGTGCATTCCAGCACGCCGGCACGGGTCAGCCCCAGAGCCTTGGCCATGCCCAGAGCGATGTTGCGGGCATTGCCGGAAACATTCTGATGCACGCTGATCAGACCGGGAACACCGAAACCTTCCACAAAGCGGCGGCGCACTTCGGTACCGGGGCTCTTGGGAGCGACCATGATCACATCCACATCAGCAGGAGGATTGATCACATCAAAAGCATAGGCAAAACCGTGGGAGCAGGAGAGAACCTTGCCAGCGGTCAGACCGGCTTTGATTTCGTTGGTGTAAACTGTGCCGTGCATTTCGTCGGGCAGCAGGATGTGGATGATGTCAGCAGCTTTGGCAGCTTCGGCAACGCTCATGACCTGCATACCATCGCGGGTGGCAGCGTCAAAAGATTTGCCGGGACGGATACCGATGATGACCTGCACACCGCAGTCACGCATACAGAGAGCCTGATTGCGGCCCTGGGCACCGTAACCGATGATGGCAACAGTCTTGCCCTGCAACGCATCAAAGGTTGCAGCATTGTCGTGGATAAGTTCCATGATAAAACTTCCTTTTATTTTTTAAGGTTTTTTGGGAAAAACATTCTGATTAAATACAGTCAAAACAATTAAATATAACCTCGTCAGAGAAAAATGCAAGTAAAAGAGCTGTTTTTGGATAAAAAAACTTGATTTTACAGGTTCCTTATGCTATATTAAGTAAAACAAACCAAGCGAGTGTAGCAAAACGGTTATGCCCTGGCTTCCCAAGCCAGTCACGCCGGTTCGACTCCGGTCACTCGCTCCATTTTTGGTATTCAAGGCTCGGAAGTGTTACTGCCGGGTCTTTTTTTGAACATTTTTTTCACATTACGGGATCACTATTTTATGGAAGAACTTTTAAGGATCGTTGGTCTGGTCAACAGTTATCTATCGGATTATGTACTTATTACTTTGCTGGTGGGTGCCGGGGTCTACTTTTCCATCCGTACAAAATTTGTGCAAGTTCGCTGTTTCGGCGAAGGGTTACGCAAGGCTTTCGGCAACTTTTCACTGCACGGCAAAAACAGCAAAAACGGGTTGAGTTCTTTTCAGGCTTTGGCTACGGCAGTAGCCGCCCAGGTGGGTACCGGCAATATCGTCGGAGCCTCGGGGGCGATCCTGGTCGGCGGCCCCGGAGCGATCTTCTGGATGTGGCTCATTGCATTTTTCGGCATGGCAACGATCTATGCGGAAGCGGTGCTGGCTCAAAATACCCGCATACAGGATGCTGATGGCGTCTTTCACGGCGGCCCGGTATACTACATCAAAAAGGCTTACCCCAACGCTTTCGGTAAATTTCTGGCAATCTTTTTTGCCATAGCATTGACCATTTCGCTGGGCTTTATGGGCTGTATGGTGCAAGCCAACAGCATTGGAGAAACCTGCCGGAACGCATTTAATGTGCCGACCTGGGTGGTGGGGTTGATAATTGCTTCGGTGGCAACATTTATCTTTATCGGCGGGATCAAACGCATTGCCAGCGTTACAGAAAAACTGGTGCCTCTGATGGCGATCATCTACCTTGTCGGCGGGGTGATAATATTGGCGATCCGTATAGAGTACCTGCCCCAGACTTTCGGCTTGATCTTCAAATACGCTTTTTCGCCGGATGCCCTTATCGGCGGCAGTTTCGGTTACGCTCTTAAAGCAGCCATCAGTCAGGGGGTCAAGCGTGGACTCTTTTCCAACGAAGCGGGTATGGGCTCCACGCCTCACGCTCACGCCGCAGCTCATGTGGCAAAGCCCCACGATCAGGGAGTGGTTGCCATGGTGGGGGTCTTTGTGGATACAGCGGTGGTCTTGACCATGACCGCCTTGATCGTTATATCCACGCTCTACACCGGCAATGGCGTACTGGCAAATGCCACAGGGGCAAATTATGCAGAGATCCTCGCTGCCAGCGGATTAACTAAAACCAATTTAGTGCAGCACGCAGTGGCAAGTGTCAGCAGCGAAAATATCGGGAACATCTTTGTAGCAGTAAGTTTGTTCTTCTTTGCCTTTTCCACGATCATCAGTTGGAACTATTTCGGCAAGATCAACTTTGAATATCTTTTCGGCCGCAAAGCAGTGATAATTTACAGCATACTGGCAGTACTTTCCATATTCTGCGGAACTTTGATGAAAAACGATCTGGTCTGGGAACTTCAGGATATGTTCAACCAGCTTATGGTGCTGCCCAACATTCTTGCCTTGCTGGCACTTTCGGGGATAGTGGTTTGTTCTGCTCAAGCAAGTAAAGAGCAAAAGTAACAGTTTTTCCGGCTCCACCATGCGTCACCATTACAGCCCCGGCAAGCGGATCGGCCTCTTTCTTGCCGGATTATTTATTGCGGGTATGGGGGTGGCTTTAAGCACCCGGCCGGGGCTGGGGCCCTCGCCTATAACCAGTTTGCCTTATGTAATGATCTTTGCCATACCTCTGACTTTAGGCACTTTGACTGTTATTGTCAACATAGTATTTATTTTTGTGCAAATGGCTATATTGCGAAGATGGTTTGACTGGAGCTTGTTCTTGCAGTTGCCTACTTTGCTCTTTTTCGGTTTATTCATTGATACAGGCATGTACCTGACCGGATTTTTTATTCCGGAAAACTACTTTTTGCGGATCATTGAAGAAATTATCGGTTGTGCAGTTTTAGCTTACGGCATAATCTGTCTTCTGGCGGCAAATATATCTTTGATGCCCGGCGACGGACTTATCAAAACCATTTCGCAAGTCTACCACCGGGGTTACGGAGCGGTAAAGATGTGCTTTGATATGGGTATTGTGGCGTCAGCTGTCATCTTTTCGCTCTGCCGGTTCGGGAATATTACCGGGGTGCGGGAAGGTACTTTAGTGGCAGCATTTCTGGTGGGATTCATCATCAAACAGCAGCAGGGAGTTATCCGGCTGCTTAAATTTAAATTGCTGAAGTAATTTGCTCCTCCTTGAAAATTGTTCCGCAAAATATAGTTTTTTTCATAAGAAAAACTTAAAAAAAAATTTCTTCCAGAGAGTGTTTGAGTTTGTATTTGCAAAAATGTTGTGTTATATTGCCAACAATAAGCTGTGGCAGAAACAAACTCGAAAGGAGCCTTTTTTATGAAAAAAATCATTATTGTCATGCTGATCCTCTGTGCCGGAGCTTTGGCGTTTTACGGAATCAAATCCTACCGGGAAAATGCCATATATAATCAGCCGGGATTCGCCCACGGCAACGGCCGGTTGGAAGCTACCGAAGTAGCCATAGCCTCCAAGCTCTCCGGGCGGTTGGATGCCGTGTATGTCAAAGAAGGCGATTATGTGAAAAAAGGCGACAAACTTGCTCAAATGCAGCTTAATGTGCTGACTGCTGAACTTGCTCAAGCCAAAGCCAAATATTCGCAGGCGGTCGCCCAGAAAGCTCAATCCCAGGCTCAAGTGGGCGTAAAGCAAAGTGAACTTGCCGCCGCCGAAGCGACTTTGAAGCAGAAGTTCAGCAGCTTTGACGGTGCAAAAAAACGCTTTGAACGGGCTAAAGAGCTGAAGAAAAAGAATGCCTTGTCTGTCCAGATGTATGAAAATGACGAAACTCACTTTCTGACCACGCAAGCTGACTACACAGCCGCTGCTGCCAATGTTCAGGAATCCAAAGCTGCGTTGCAGGCCGCTCAAGCCGAAGTGCTGGCTGCCGAAGCCAATATCCAGAGTGCCAAGGCCCAGATCGACCGGGTACAGGCCGATATTGACGACTCGCTTTTGACTTCTCCGCTGGAAGGTCGTATCCAGTACCGCATTGCCGAACCCGGCGAAGTGCTGAATGCCGGAGGCAGAGTGCTGAATTTGGTCGATCTTACCGATGTATATATGACCTTCTTCCTGCCTGAAGGTACTGCCGGTAAAGTCAAGATCGGTGCCGAAGCAAGGATCGTACTCGATGCCATACCCGATACCCCCATACCGGCAACCATCAGCTTTGTTTCCAGCGTGGCACAGTTCACGCCCAAAACCGTGGAAACCAAGATCGAACGGCAGAAACTCATGTTCCGGGTCAAAGCCAAGATCGCCCCGGAACTGCTGAAAAAATATATTGATTATGTCAAAACCGGACTGCCCGGCGAAGCGTGGGTCAAGATCAACCCCGATGCCAAATGGCCGGAATTTCTCCAGCTTAAAAGTGAAAGAAAGTCGGCAAAATAATGAATCAGTCAAGTGTTGAACAGAAAATTGCTGTCAAACTTGAGCATGTAAGTTTTTCTTACGGCAAAACCCTGGCTCTCAACGACTTTTCTCTGGAAATAGCCTCCGGCAGACTGGTGGGTCTGATCGGCCCCGATGGTGTGGGCAAATCCACCATGCTTTCGCTGATAACCGGAGCCAGAGCCATGCAGGAAACCGGCACCATTGAAGTTCTCAATGGCGATATGCGTTCCAAAGCACACCGCGACCGGGTCTGCCCGAAAATAGCCTACATGCCTCAAGGTTTGGGTAAAAATCTCTATTTTACCTTGACAGTTGAAGAAAATCTGCAATTTTTCGGCAAACTTTTCGGCCATAATGCCGAAGAACGCCGCCGCCGGATCGACCACCTTACCCGCAGTACGGGGCTGTATAACTTTCTTGACCGCCCCGCCGGTAAGCTCTCCGGGGGTATGAAGCAGAAATTGGGTTTGTGCTGTGCCTTGATACATGACCCCGATCTGCTGGTGCTGGATGAACCCACCACCGGGGTCGACCCGCTGGCAAGGCGGCAGTTCTGGGATCTGGTGGATAGCGTCCGTGCCATGCAGCCGGGTATGACCGTGATCGTGGCAACTGCCTATATGGATGAAGCTCAAAGGTTTGAGTGGCTTATAGCTATGGATGAAGGCAAAATTCTTGATACCGGCACCCCGGCAGAGATTTTTGCCAAAACCCATTGCGATAATCTGGACGATGCGTTTATCCAGCTTTTGCCGGCGGAAAAACGCTCCGGCCACACCAAGCTCACAGTGCCGCCCTTATCAGATAAAGATGCCAATGTTATTGCCATTGCCGCCGATGGTTTGACCAAGCGTTTCGGCAGTTTTACTGCGGTGGATCATGTGTCGTTCAAGATCCGCAAAGGGGAGATCTTCGGCTTTCTCGGCTCCAACGGCTGCGGCAAAACCACCACCATGCGGATGCTGACGGGATTGCTTACGCCCACGGAAGGGACAGCGGAACTTTTCGGCAACCCCATTGATGCTGAAAGCATGGAAACGAGGCTCAAGCTCGGCTACATGACCCAGCTCTTTTCTCTTTACAACGAGCTGACCATCCGCCAGAATCTGATGCTTTATGCACGACTTTACCGCATCAAAGAAAGTCAGGTCAGTGCCAGAGTAAACGAAATGATGGAACGCTTCCAGCTGATGCCTTACGCCAACGATACACCGGCAGCCCTGCCTTTGGGTATCAAGCAGCGGTTGAGTCTGGCGGCGGCAGTGATCCATCACCCGCAGATACTTATTCTGGACGAACCGACTTCCGGCGTGGACCCGGTGGCACGGGATCTGTTTTGGGAAATGATCATTGAGCTTTCAAGAAAAGACGGCGTAACGATCTTTATAACCACTCATTTTATGAACGAAGCCGAACGCTGCGACCGCATATCGCTTATGCACGCCGGTCGTTCGCTGGCGTGCGATACGCCGCAAAATCTGGTAAAAGAACGCAGCATGCCTACTCTGGAAGCAGCATTCATTGATTATCTGGAAGAAGCTGACCCGGCATCCAAAGAAAAAATATCGCTGGAAAAAAGTGCCGATCCTGCCGGCGATGCCCCGGAAAAACGCAAATCTCTGTGGAAAAGATTTGCCGAAAGCAACCACCCGAAATTCAGCATCCAGCGGGTGCTTTGCTGCTGCTGGCGGGAGAGTCTGGAGCTTATGCGTGACCCCATACGGGCAACGCTGGCGATTTTCGGAGCATTGCTGCTGATGCTGGTAATGGGCTTTGGTATAAGTATGGATGTGGAAGATTTATCCTTTGCCGTGCTTGACCGGGACGGCAGCGGCTTGAGCAGAAATTACGCTCTCAACATTGCCGGATCACGCTACTTTATTGAGCAAAAGCCCATCAAAGATTACGATGATCTGGAAAAACGCCTCCGCAGCGGCGATTTGAGTCTGGCCATTGAAATACCGCCAAATTTCGGCAAAGACCTGCAAGCGGGCAAATCCCCGCAGGTGGCATTTTTTATAGATGGTGCCATGCCCTCCCGGGCGGAAACGGTCAACGGCTATGTAAAGAGTCTGCACAATCAATGGCTGCAGGAACAAGCCAGAGAACACGCTGCGGCAGTACCGGCAAGCCCGGCAAGCTGCACGGTAGAGACCCGCTACCGCTACAACCCCGATGTTTTGAGCTTACCGGCAATGGTTCCGGCTGTAATACCATTATTGCTGATGATGATCCCGGCGATTCTGGCAGCGTTGGCGGTGGTGCGGGAAAAGGAGATGGGTTCCATCATAAACTTGTATGTTACCCCCCTTACCCGCAGCGAATTTCTTCTCGGCAAACAGATGCCCTATGTGATGTTTTCCATTTTAAGCTCGTTGATGCTTATAGCTATGGCGGTAACGATTTTTGATGTGCCGGTCAAGGGCAGCGTGCTGGTGCTGCTTATATCGCTGGTGCTTTACAGCATGTGTTCCACCGGCTTCGGATTGCTGGCGTCGTCAGTAACCCGCAGTCAGATAGCGGTTATATTTATGACCATGCTGGGTACCATGCTTCCGGCAGTGCAGTTCTGCGGAATGATCGACCCGGTGACCAGTCAGGAAGGTGCGGGGCGGGTGATCGGTACACTCTATCCCACAACTTACATGCTTTTGATCAGCCGGGGAGTCTTCAATAAAGCTCTGGGATTCCGGGAGCTTTATCCGGAGCTGCTGGCACTCTTGATAACCGTCCCCATAGTTATCGGCTGTGGAGTAATGCTTTTGAAAAAACAGGAAAAATAAGATGATGCAAACCTTGAAAAACATATTTTTTCTGGGCGTAAAAGAGCTGCGTGGACTCTTCCGGGACTACATGCTGCTGATCTTGATCGTTTACAGTTTTTCGCTGGGTATCTATATAACCGGCAATGCCACCAATGATACGATCACCAATGCGGCGATCGCCATTGTGGACGAAGATCACTCCCAGCTTTCGGAACGACTCTTTGACGCATTTTTCCCGCCCATGTTCCGCCACGCTGACGAAATCAAACTTGAGGAGATCGACCCGGCAATGGATGCCGGGAAATACACCTTTGTATTAGTGATCCCCAGCGAGTTTGAAAAAGATGTGCTTGCCGGCAGAACGCCCACCATTCAGCTCAATATCGATGCTACACGCATGTCGCAGGCCTTTTCCGGTGGCGGATACATCCAGCAGATAATCAATAAAGAAGTCACAAGCTACCTTAAATCAAGCACCCCGACTGCCCTGCCCGTAGAAACGGTCGTCCGGAACCGCTACAACGCCAACTTGACCCAAAGCTGGTTCAAAGCCGTCATGCAATTAGTCAGCAATATAACCATGCTGGCAATCATCCTGACCGGAGCGGCTTTGATCCGGGAGCGGGAAAACGGCACTTTGGAACACTTGCTGGTAATGCCGGTAACCGCCTTTGAGATCATGTTTTCCAAAGTGTGGTCAATGCTGCTGGTGGTTTTGATTGCTTCGCTGGTTTCGCTGGTGGTGGTGATTATGCAAATGATGCATGTGCCGGTCAACGGCTCGGTGTGGCTCTTCGGCTGCGGGGTGGCACTGCATTTGTTTGCAGTTACTTCGCTGGGGATATTCCTGGCATGTGTGGCACAAAATATGCCCCAGCTGGGAATGCTTCTGATATTGGTGCTGCTGCCTATGCAGATGCTTTCCGGAGGCTCAACGCCCATGGAAAGTATGCCAGTATGGGTGCAGAAAGTTATGCAAGCAGCACCCACCACCCATTTTGTAGAGTTCTGTCAGGCGATCCTGTTCCGGGGAGCCGGGATCGAAGTGGTGTGGAAGCCGTTTTTGAAGCTCTTTATCATTGGATCGGTGCTGTTTGCCTTTTCGCTGGCAAGATTCCGCAAAAGCGTAGCCCAATAAGGCATGTTTCCGGGGCAAAAACCAAAAACGGTAACGCCCCGGAATACACGGGCAATATATGTTTGCAGCGGCAAAACGCCCGGTAATCTGTTTTTTTCAGAAAATAAACAGTTTTTCGCAATAAAAATCCTTGCCTTTTGCAAAAACAGTGTTATATTAAATAACATGTTGCGATCAATAAGACCGCCTAATGCAGCCCCGTGGTGTAATGGTAGCACAAGTGATTCTGGTTCATTTTGTTGAGGTTCGAATCCTTACGGGGCTGCCATTTTTTTGCTTCATATCGTGGTCTATCTCGTGCCTTTGCTGCTTTACTTACTCGGTCACATACGGGGGTATGCTCCCTCGTGCGTGCATTGCAAAAACACGACATAGACTCACGCTATTTCGCAAAACTTTTTGTTACGAATACTCTTTTTTCTTACTGTTTTGCTACGGCAGGGCTGACGCCATGCCGTAAGGATTTTTTTTAAGAGGTTGCCTTCCGTTACTCGCCCCTGGGGGGTTCCGTTACTCAGGCTCGCTATCGCGTCGAATCCTGCTTGTCACGGCGTAGCCCGTAAGGCGAAGACGGAAAAAGGCTTTGCTTCACACGGCGTCAGCCGTGCTTCATGGCACGCAGTGCCGCTTCATACGACGAAGTCGTGCTTCATTTATCTTCCAGCATTTACAGACTTGGCACGGCGCAGCAAAGCGAAGAACGGCTGAAGCACTATTTATGAAGCAAGCTCATTAAATTAAGAATAGCTCTTTCGGTCAATATTTTATTTGCTTTTTGCTTGTTTACTGTTATTTTATATTCAATTTGAAATTTATTTATGAAGGTTTTTTATGAACATTCGGACTTTTTGCGACAGCGATTGGCAATCTTTGCTTGTACTATACAATCAAATAATGCAGCACGATCAAATAGATGAACTCTTTTTTGTTCAGCATTTATTGCTCAATTCCAACATTACGCCGGAAAATATATTTATATTGGAAGATGATGCCGCCATCGTTGGCTGGACTGTCGGCATGACTATCCAAAAAGCTCTTGATTGCTGGAGTGTTTTGCCGGAAAAGAACCGGAATACCGGTTTTATTATGCCCCCTGTTGCTTTTGAGCTTGACACCGTTTTGCAGCTTATCGCCGCTGCGGAAAAATTTCTTGCAGCTCAAGGCTGCACCCGGATCCGTTGCGGTCTGCCCGGTTATACGCTTTGGCCCAACGGCATTGATAAGTCTGTTTATCCGCTTTTACATGAGGCTTTTGAGCTTTCCGGATACACTGTTGCCGGATACAGTCACTCCATGGAGCGGAGCTTGGAAAATTACTCCATGCCCCTTGAGTATCAGCAGCGGATCGCTGAACTTGCCCAAGATGGTATTGTGATCAAAACTGCTGATGTGTTTGATCTTCTGCCATTACGAAAAATGCTTGAACATTCTGCTCCGCAATGGATGCACCTGATTTGCCGCAAAGCCGAACAGAATAAACTCCATGAAATGATCGTTGTCCGCAAAGGCGATGAAATTCTCGGCTGCTGTCAGTACAACTATTTCGGCATGGTTGACCGGATCGGACCATTCCGGGTGGCAGACAACATGAAAGGCAGGGGAATCGGTACTTTGATGATCGCACGACTTTTGGAAATAATGGCTCAAAAAAATATAAAACACGCATGGTTTGCTTCGTGTGTAAAAGATCTTGTTTATTTTTATGGGAAAAACGGATTGCAGGTCTTCCGCAAAAAATCTGTTTTGGTAAAGGAGTTGTAAATCAATGGATATTGAAAAACTTGACCGTTACATGGCACGCACAAAGATCGATTGCTCTGATCTTAAATTTTATGATCCCCGCAAAGGCGGATTTTCTGTGGAGGGGCTTTACTGGTTCGATTCGGAAAAACTTTATCAGCGCTTGCCGCAAGCTGTTGAAAAAATGGTTACAGCACCAGTTTGGACTTTGTCGTGCTGTCCGACCGGCGGACAGATCCGTTTTGCTACTGACAGCAGACGCATTGTGATCTCGGTTAAAAATACAGATGCTAAAGTCAATGTCACCATGGCGGAAATCGCCCGCAGCGGGTGTGATCTTTATTGCGGGACTCCCGGCGTGGATGAAGAATTCTGGAATACTGCCTGGCCGGTTCCGGGAGAGTTGGTATATACTTACGAAATTTTTAATGTTCCGGAAAAACAAGTGCGGAATTTCCGGATCAATCTTCCGTTATATAATGGTGTGGATGAGGTTTTTATCGGCTTGGAAAAGGATTCAAAAATATTGCCGCCGGTTCCGTTGAAAAGCCAGCAGCCTATTGTAATTTACGGCACCAGCATCACCCAGGGCGGCTGTGCCTCACGCCCCGGCAGTGCCTTTACCAACATCTTGAGCCGGGCTTTGGAAATGGAATTTCTCAACTTCGGTTTTTCCGGCAACGGACAGAATCACCCGGAAGTGGCAGAAGTTCTTACTGAAATAAAAAATCCTGCCCTGTTTATTTTAGACAGCGAAGCCAACAGTATTTCGGCAGAAAAAGTCAATGAACGGGTACCCCGTTTTCTGGATATTATCCGCAAGGCGTACCCCACAGTACCCATTCTGGTTTTAAGCAAGATACCTTATGGCAAGCGTTATGCTCTGGAGCTGCCCAGCTTGAAAGCGGAATTCCGCACTATCGTGGAGCAAAGACAAGCTCTCGGCGATAAAAATATCTATTTTGCTGACGGCAGCGAGTTCTTTGACGCCGGTGATTACAGCGAAAACACGGTCGATGGAGCCCACCCCACCGACCGGGGATTTTTCCAGATGGCAAAAGCTCTGGAACCAATTTTGAGGCAAATACTGCAATAACTTTTGGCTCTGGAACCAATAAGGGTCGGTACTTG
>JAZSHD010000241.1:0-12202 GCA_045533055.1 Victivallaceae bacterium
AGATTTCCAACAAAAACTTGAAGAATATATTTGCTATTTCAACAATGGAAGAGTATCTTTAAGGCTAAACGGAATGAGCCCGGTTGAATTCCGAGCCCATTCCATGTAATTAATCCGTCCAATTTTTTGGGGTCACATCACTTTGCCGGGAGGGGGATTTTACCCCTCCCGAAAGCACTCTTTTGCACAATTATCCTAATGTGATTTGATTTTTTTTGCATTTTTTGCGGTATAATGCCTTTTTTTTAATTGCAATATCAAATTTGCTGAATTATCTTGTTTGTCGTACACAACTGAAAATTGTCAAAGAAAGGTTTGAAAAATGAAAAAATTTTCGATTTTTATGGCGGCTCTGTTCGGTTTTTCTGCAATGGTCATGGCTGATAACCTCGTGCAGAATGGCGAATTTGAAAAGCTCGATAAAAAAGGCAGACCCGTCGGCTGGATAGCAAGTGTCAGCAAAGGCGGCACCATCAAAGCCGCTGCCGCCGGGGCTCCTGACGGCGGTTCGATAACTTTTACTTTGCCGGAAAACGGCAAATTCGACCTAAGGCAGCTTATGACCAATGTGCTTAAACCCAACACCAGATACGAAGTCAGTTTCAAGGTGCGGGGCAAAGATTTCAAAGCCGCCAATCTGGCAATGATCTTTATCAACGAAGGCTGGACCAAAAGCAGCGGCATCCGCAAGATCGCCGTTACCGACCAGTGGAAAGAGTACAAAAGTGTAGTCAAGACTCCGGATTTCAAAAAACTTGTTTCGCTGATTTTTTACAGCACCAAAGCCACCGGCACCATTGAAATTTGCGATGTGGAAGTGGAGCTGCCGGACAACGACTGATTTTTCAGTAAACCAGATCCCGGGGTAAAACCTTTGCCCCGGATTTTTTTTGAGGATATATTGTTTATGTTGAAGATCGAAAAAAATTCTCTCATTGTAAATTCGCAGAAGTTTGCCTTCCCGGCGGTGCGTTTGAGTATAAATTCTCAAATCTACACCTTTTCCGGCGAAGGCAAAGTCATCGGCAAGCTGGCAAGAGAGTACACTGCAAATGGTGTGACCATTCAGGTCAAAGTCGAATTGGTGCACGAAAATCTGCTCCGCAAATATGTAAAAATCTTTTCGGAAAAGCTTCTCCCCACTCCGGACTGGGTGGAAGTTGACCGGCAGCAAGTTGCCGACCCGGCGTTAAAGCGTGTTGGCTACAAAGCCACTACATTGATCACCGGCAGACCCCAGGCCGAAGAAGCCGGCGGCTCCCTGATGCCCGGCTGCGGCTACCCCTTGATCGGCAAAAAGTTCTATGCGGGGATCGAACACCCTGCCGCCTTTGCCACGGTGGAAAATATCTCTGCAAACAGTGCCGAATACGCTCTGACCCAGCACCCGGTGTGGAGCGAAAATAACACCATCGAGCTTGCTCCCGTTGTCATCGGCTGGGCGAAAGATCCGGAAAACGCCCTCCGGGATTATGTGGATTCCATCCGGCTGGCTCCCCGGAAAACGCCTATGGTATCGCTGTGCAGTTTCTGGAGCGACCCTTATATTGGCAACTATGAGTATTTGATCGCTCCCGAAAACTACAAAAGCTTTGTGGATGCTTATTCCCGCCTTGGTCTGAAGCCCACAGTTTACACACTGGATGCCGGCTGGCAGGATCGTCAGAGTATTTTTCAGCCTAAACCCTCTTTCGGCGGTCAGAAAGGTTTGGATGATCTTGGAAAACACATCCGCAAACGGGGCAGCCGCATCGGGTTGTGGCTTTCCCACAATGGCCCTATGGGTATAGCTCCGGAATATCTGGAAAAATCCGGCTTTGATGTGGGTTCCGGCGAAAGCAGCAGCTATTGCGGCAGCGGCTACGGCGTTTTGCTTAATAAAGAATATGAAAAAATTATTGGCGACCGGTTTGTTGAACTTGCCAAATCCGGGGCACTGCATTTCAAATTCGACTGGGATAACGATTGTGCAGTCAATGATAAATACAAAGAAAAATACCCCACCCGCGACCATGTCCGGGAAGGATCTATTGATGCAATTATCCGCATTGCCCAACGCATAAACAAGGTCAATCCGGATTTGATGATGCGTTACGGCTGGTGGCCCAGTCCGTGGTGGCTTAAATACACTCACCACATCTTTCTTTCGGACAGCGGCGATTCGGAGTATTCCACGCTGCCCGCCCGCACCCAGCGGGATTCGGCAGCAACCTACCGGGATACAGTATATTACTGCAACTTCAACCGGGATAACAGTGCATTCCCGCTGGATGCCATTGACAATCACGAATTTCCTCACGCATTGCGGAATCCATTCCACGAAGACCCCGGTACCATTGCCAATATAGCCATGCTTGCTGTAATGCGTGGCTGCAGTTATCTGCCATTGAAGCTTCAACCAGAAGCATTGGAGCCATGGTTTGTGGAAATCTTGCGTAATACACTGGATTTTGCCCGCTCTTACGGCAAAAAACTTTACGGCAGCCGTTCCAGAATGATTGGCGGCAACCCCAATGCCGGAGAAATTTACGGTTTCCGGTACGAGCAAGCCGATGGCAGTGCAATTTGTATGCTGCGGAATCCTTCCACCATGCCGCAGGAGTTTTGCTGGAACACTGAAAAGCGTTCCGGGGTATGGATTTACCCCTATTTTGCCCGTTATACAGCCAATGAAAAGATCATCTTTGCTCCCCATGAAGTGAAAGTTATTGTATTGAGCAAAAAACGCCTTGCACTGCCTTACGAACAGCCCTTCCAGATCACCCGGCAAAGTGATGGCTCTCAAGAGTTCCGTTTCCCTGCTCAGCTGGTGATCAACAGTAAAGTTCAGCCCATGGTAGGCGAAATCTACCGCATAGGTTCCACCGAAGTTGAGTGGAAGATCATGAAAGAGATCGAAGATGGTCTGGAAGTGATTTTCAAGCTCAAACTGCCCTACCGTATGCGGAACACTACAATCAATGCAGTCATTGCCGCCGATGATCCTGATAAAGTGGATCTGCGTGCCCGGGTATCCCGCTACGCCGCCGATTTCGGCAGTTGTTACGAAGCACCCATTACCCGGTACAGCCACGGCGTTGCCGGGCACGGCATCAGAAAAAACCCCGAAGTCGAAGTGCCGGAAAGTGCCGGACTTTTTTCGCTGCCCGCTGCCGAAGGGGGCGAAGCGTATTACTCGCTTTTCTTCAAAGGGGTTAACTCCTTTGAGCAGATCAAGTTGAGTGTTTCAGGCATTTATGCACCCTCCCGGGAAGCAATAAAACGCAGCTGGTCGCCCAAATTTCTGGAAGAAGGCTGCACCGTGCCCCAACACCCGGAAGGGTTCCCCATGGCAGAATTTATTGAGTTGCCCGACCCGAAAGATTATCCGCCGCCCACAGTTTGAACATAACAAGGAGTATATTTTATGAATAAAGAACTTATTTCTGAACGCCTTGCTCTGGCGATCGACAACATGATCGCCGGTCAGATCATCGACCGGCTGGATGCCAATTCCGGCAGAACTTTGCGGGACTACAACGCCCGCACCGGCAAAAAACTCTATTCCGGCAACTGGTGCACCGGTATATTTATGGCGTGTTTGATCGCCATGTATAAGCGTACCGGCAATGCCGAATATCTGGAGCGTGCCGAACACGCCGCCCAGTATATTATGAGCTTGCAGTATCTGGACAGCCGGGATATGCGTCACTACGGCATGTTCCGGGAAACCACCCCCCAGAGCATGGAGTGCCTGCCCCGGGATGCCACCACCGCCGCCTGGTGTCTGGTCTGGCTCTACGAAGCCACCGGCAAAGCCGAATATCTTGACCGGGCGGTGCTGTTTGCCGACTGGCACTTGAAGTACGCCATGTCCGGCAACTGGCCCATGTGGGCAATGATGATGGATAAAGAGAACACCAACTTCTACAACAAAGGCTCTTTCCAGTCCGGTACCGGGCTTTTCTACCACGACTTGTTTTTGTTCACCAACGATCCCCGGTACATCGATCAGGGGTTGAAACCCATTGCCGACTTGTATATTGAAAACTTTTTCTACGAAGATGGCGGCATCATCCGGGAAATCGGCGTATTCAACAACAAAGAAGTCATCCGCCACCGCAGCGATGTCGTGGAGTTGGATATGCACGCATTCAACGACGACTTTGGCAATCAGATGCTTATGGCGGCGTCGGATATTTTTGAAGATGAAAAATACCGCGATCAAGCCCGCAAATTCGCCTACTGGCTGGTCAATCATCAGCAGGAAGACGGCAACTTCTTCAACGGCGTAAAATATGTTACCAGTGCCGTGCCCATAGCTTTGATGTACTTTGACGAGCTGGGCAGATACTACAACGACCCCGTATTGCTCAACGCCGCCGAACGCACCTACAATAAACTTTTGGATATGCAGATACTCGAAAGCAGCGATCCCTTGCTGAAAGGTGCCTTTGAAGGTATGCCCTACACCGCCGAAGATGATCCCCGCACCTGTACCCAGATGCGTACCAACGCCTATTCATTCATTGCCCTGTGCAAACTGGAAGGCAAGATCAAAAACTTCTGGCTGGGCGGCGAACACAACCGCAAGTTTGTGGACCCCATCTTTATTTACGACAAGAATAATCCCTATCCCTTCAAGTATTGATCAGAGCAAAATGAAAACAGGGCTGCTGCTGAATCTGTTTAAGAACAGCAGCAGCCCTTGCTGTTGATTGTCTTTAATGTGCAGGCTCTGTTCCCAATATCGGTTGATTAACAGTAAAGATGTTGAATAAAATCTTTTCAAAACTTAAATGGCATTTATCTATTTGTGTAACAAATAGATAAATGCCAATAAAAGGTTTGGAAAAGGGTGATGGGGTTCCGTCTTCGCCCTGCGGGCTACGCCGTGACAAGTTGGGGAAGAGGGAAAGAACCTTTCCTCAAAAAGGTTTTTCCCTCTTTCCCAAGGCTCCCATATCAACCTTTATCGGGAACAAAGCCTTTTTTTAAGCAGTTTCAGCGGGCGTTGAACAGAAAATCATAGAGTTTCGGCAGCAGCTTTTTCAACACCCAGCCGCCGGTCATCAGAACACTTACAAGCACTATGGGCAGCATAAAGTAGACCGAAAGGATACACCAGCTTTTCGCCGGTAATGCCGGATAGATCAATTTGATAAGTACCGATAAAATAAACTCATGGGTCAAATAAACCATAAAGGAAAATCCGGAAAGGAACAGGATCACTTTTTTAGTCTTTTCTTTATACGCTGCTGCATTGGCAGCCAGAGCAAAGACCAGCAGCAAAGCACCATACATAGCAGGGGTAAGATACTTTATCATTGTGCTTTTTGAGAAAAGTTCAAGTCCCGCAGCAGCAACAAAAATCGCTGCACAAATAACTGTAAAACATTTTTTCAATATAAACTGCCGGTATTTTACAGCCATCATTCCCATTGTAAAAAATGTCATAGCGGCAACAAATCGCAAGTATGGGCCGCAATTCATAAGTTTACTGTTCAACGGCACATACGCTGCACCAACCACATTCAATGCCATAAAAAGCCAAGGCAACCACGAAAGTTTGTCGTGCCAGCGGCGAAAAATATGTACCGCCATAAAAACAGCAAATAAATACGGCAAAAACCATAACGGATAGAGAAACGGCAGCCAGCTGTTTGAAAGTCCGAAATAGGCATTGAGCCAACCGCTTACCCCAAATTCAGATACAATAAGGTGCTTGGAAAAATATCCGCGGGCAAAGGCTGGGATCTGTATCAGATAAATATAAAATAACGCTATTGAATTCCACAGCAGATACGGAAACAATATACACCTTGCCTTGCGGCAGAAAAACTGCCAATTATTGTCTGAATATTGTTTACTTGCATAAATATAACCACTTACAAATAAAAATATTGGTACCGAAACTTGAGCTATGATTTTTGAAAATATTGTCTGCACATAATATACCACCGGCAGCTTTTCCGGAGTTATGGTAAAAAAATTGAAATGCAGCATGTAACCATGGATATACACCACCCCGATACATGCAGCAAGTTTAAGCAATGAAAGCTGCAGTGATACATCTTTATCTATTGTTGACTTTATCATTTTTTTCGATCTCCGTTATTCTTATCTAAAAACAAACAAAAACTTATAGAGTTTGGGCAGCAGCTTTTTCAGCAGCCATCCCCCCAGAATCAACATTCCGGACAACCCCAATGGCAGTAAAATATACACCCCCAGCACCACCGCACTGTTCAACGGCAGTACAGGATATACAAGCGATTGCAGGGCTGAAAGGGCAAATTCATGAGTCAAGTATATAAGGAATGAATACTCAGCCAGAAATAACACCGGTTTTTGAATTTTTCCGGAGCGTTTTACAATATTGCCTGTAATGCCGAATAGAAAGATCATTCCGGCATAACGGGATGGCAGCAGCCAGTTTATCTGAGGCGTAACGCAGTAAAGAGCCATCAGCATAGTCGCAATAAAAAATGCACCGCATACAAACAAAAATACCGGATCCTCAACGATTTTCTTATATTTTATAAGCAATCCTGCCAATGTAAAAAACGATACCGCCTGCAGCAGTAAGATCAAACATCTTAAATTTGACAATTTAAACACCAGCGGCACATAAATATCACAAGTTAAATTCAATATTGTCAAGCCCCAGATCAACCATTCATACCGGTAAAAATATTTGCGGCAAATATGCACTGTCATAAATGCAGCAAATAAATACGGCAAGAACCACAGCGGATACAAAAAAGGGTACCATGTATTGCTTATTCCGATATAAGCGTTCACCCATTGACTGACGGTAAAGTTTTCTATAAGCTTATCCGGAGAAAACATCCCCCGGACTAACGGCAGCTGCTGAAGTACAAACATATAACCGATTGCCAGAGTGTTCCACAGCAAAAATGGCAGCAGAATACTTTTACCTTTGCGGACAGCAAAACTGCCGACCCCGATATCGTACTGCTTCAAAAAATAAACATAACCGCTTACACAGAAAAAAGTTGGCACTGCAATCCTGGCTAAGTAAATTGAAATAATCTCCGCTGCAAGTCTTACCCCCGGCATGGCGTCAAACAATCGCCGGAAAAATTCATATTGCGGAGTATAGGAGTGTATATATAAAACAGCAATACAGGCTATAATTTTAAGCATGGAAAGCTGCAGGGACATTGCGTCATCAAGCAAATTGGAACCGCTTAACAGCACAGTTTCAGCATTGGATCTTTTATTTTTTGAATCAAACATCTACAGCCCGGATAATTTTATAATTCAATTAGCGTTGAGCTATAAAATAGCACCGTTTAACAAAAAATGCAAATGACTTACTCTTTATCCAGCACACTCATTACACAACGCCAATGATATTGCTGATGCGAACACAGCTCCACGGTAAAACCATTTTGCATAAGCTCTTTGCCCCTTTGCCGCTGACCGTTTATATTATAAAATGCTTCGGGCAAAAGGTTTTTCGGGTATACCCGGCGTTTACCATGCTGGTCGCACGCCAGGTAAGCTGTTACAATTATAACATTGCCATTGAGTTCCAGTTCAAACTGCTGCAAGCGGTCGGTATCGACCAGCCAGAGCCCCCGGGCGTTGTTGAGAAAATGGCGGCGGGATTTGTAGAGATCAACATACTTTTTTACCAGCTGCCGGTTGGCTGGCGAAAGCGAGGCTATGTCGCCGGAGAACCCGAAAGCTCCGCCGGTAAAGTTGCCGATCAGCAATGACTCCAGATCGGCTCTTTCGTACTCTTCAAAAGTCGCTTCGCCCGGCATTATTATTGTGTTGGCAGCATCCATCTGGGCAACATGATCTTTGATTTCACGCATTACGCACCAACGCAATATTCTGCCGGGCAGAAAACGCCGCCACAAACCACGCATGGTCATAAGCATTGTAAAAGCATTGGCGTTGTCGCTGGGAAACGACAGATCAAAGTGTTTCATGCACGCTAAATCGCAACGCAAAGCTCCGCTGGAACAATTTTCCAATATCACACCCGGATTATTGCTTTTGATATTGTCGATAATCTCCAAAAATTTGCTTTGATAGGAATTCAGCTCTTTGCCGCTGTCATCAAAGCCCAAAGTGGCGTTCATATCAAATTTGATATATTCAAGGTCATAAGTATCAATGAGCCGCTGTATTTCGCTCTGCAAATACTCTGCCGCCGCCGGGTTATCCAAGTCGATCCGCAAATTTTTGTTCAAGTTGGTGGCAATGAACCACTCCGGATGTTTTTTCACTATGGGCACAGTCGGCTCATAGCGTTCCACTTCCATCCACAAGCCGAAGTTGAGCCCCGCGGAGCGTACTTCATTGGCAAAATCCTGCATTTTTCCATAAAAAGCGTCATCGGTTTTTTCCCGCCAGTCGCCGGTTATCCCGCAGCTTTCTCCTTCGCCGAACCAGCCGGCATCGACCACAAAAGTTTCGCAGCCGATCTCTTTAGCGGCTGCAAGTTCCTCCCGCAAGTGCGGTACATCCAAATCATTGAACCGGTCGAACCATGTATTGTAAATAACCGGCAGCTCTTTGGCCAGATGTTCCGGATATACCGAATAAAGAAAATCGTGCAGTTGGGGCATTGCCGAATCAAAATCACTGCTTTCCTGGATCAACACCTCCGGCAAAGTCCAGCTTTCTCCGGGAGCAAGCGTATAAGCTAATTCTTCATCACGCATCCCCAAATCCACTGCGACCGGCGGTTCGGTATTGCTGAAAAACTGCGGTATTATGCGGATACGCCAGTTGCCCACCGGTGCAATATGAAAACTCCAAGTCTGCGGATAGCCGATTTGACGCAACGCACAATAAGGTGTATTGCCGCCGGTAGTGCGGCCTTCTTTATGAGTGAGAACTACCCCCTGATCGTCAAGATTACGCCAAAAACCCCGATTTTCCTGACTCCAGCGGGAACTTTGAAAGTAGTATTCGTAAGGTCCGGGTTCCAGCATTACACGGATATACGCCCGGAGCAAAGTGATCTCCGAACTGCCGTTATTGGTCAAAGTTACAGCAAGTGCTCTGACATTGAACGCCGATTTTTCCTGCAATGCGGCACTCAAGCCGCCAACATTTTCGCCGTTAAGCGGCAAACTGAAATTTCTGGCACCGCTCCGCAGCAGCAAAGATATATTTTCAATCATAAAAAAAACTCCGATTTTATTACATTCGGAGTTAATATGCTATGTTTTTGCATTTTTGCAAGCACACTCTATTGTATTTTTGTGCTATTTGCAAGAATATTTGTGCCGCCCGGAAAATATCTTTACAGCGGCAGCAGGTCGTTCTGCTCAAGTTCTTCCAGATGAGCTGTATCATTCCAAGTCACCAGCTGCCAGTTTTCAGCGTTTTTACACCGGAAGACCGCTATACTGGCGTTACTGCAGAAAGGTCTTACATTAGGTGCATTTATCTTGCCGGTAGTATGCCGCAGCATCCGCTGGATGGCTCCGCCGTGGCTTACCAACAGCAATCTTCTGCCACAATTCTCTTTTGCCAAACTATCAATAAATGTGCTGACCCGGTGCTGAAATTCTTTAAGCGATTCACCGCCGGGTATCTGCAAATCAGGCATTTCTATCCGGAAAGCGTTCATTATTTCCGGCTCTTTCTCTGCCAGATCTTTCAGTAAACGCCCCTGCAGATCACCCAGATCCCACTCCCGCAGTGCCGGGGTCGTATTCAGCTTTAGTTCCGGATGGTATTGCAATATGGTTTTTGCCGTATCCACCGCCCGCCCGAGATCGCTGGAATAAACTTTATCGAACTGCCGCTTTTTCAACCGTCCTGCAACGGCTTGAGCTTGCAAGATACCCAGCTCATCCAAAGCAGTATCCAACTGCCCCTGCAAAGTGCCGGTGCGGTTGGATTTGGTTTGACCGTGGCGAACTACCACAAGTTCACAAATATTTTCGGGTACCATTGCTGAAATCCTTATTTTACAATGCAAAAACGGCAGGAACCAGCCTGCCGTTTGATATTATTGATTTATTTTTCAGCAGAATTCCAGCACACCGAAATCCTGCGGGCGGTGGAAGTTGAGTTCCCGCACCGGATTCCAGCTCAACCAGTGGGGGTGACTGGTGGCATCGCCGCACTTGTAAGCGTTCATCCGCCAGATGGTTCCGGCTTTAGGCTGCTTGATATCGGCATATTTGCGGATCAAAGCATAAGGGAAGAAGAATCCGACCCGGTAGTTGACATCGCCCACCTGTTCCGGCTCAACAGTATCGGGCATGGTGTGGAACTTCTTGAGCATTTTCATATCTTCATCGGGCAGCACGACCATATCTTTGAAACCGCCCTTGACTCTGGAGTTATCCCGAATGTAATAAAGAAGCATACCGGCTCCGCAGTTCATTTCCAAATTGAAGTAACCGGCTCCGGGCAGTTCAAAAAAGAATTCCACGCAGCTGTCCCGGCAGACCTGACCCTGAAATCCGGTCTGGATACTGCGGACATAATGATCGTCAACATTGAACAAGCCGTAGATACCATTTTCATCGTACTGCAGCTTAAGTTCAGTTTTGGGGTGATGGTGACTGCTCTTGATATGAGCATTGACAATACGCAATGCTTCAATATCTTTCCAGCAAGCTGAATCCCAGGCGGAACTGATATCCACCGCTCCGGCGGCAGGTTTGATCTGATATTTCATAATAAAATCCTTTTAGTTGGTTGTTTTGCTTTTAAAATATGTAATCAAACATGATTATAAATTAGCCCAATATTACCAATATTGCAAGGATAAAATCCAATTTTTTACGCTTTTTATATTCAGAGTCGCTTTTTCCCGCAGGAAAACTTCTGAAAAAATGTTTTCACCGGTTGAAAAACCGAACATGTTGTGTTATAGTATACATGAAGTATACTATATATCGTGCAGAAACTTGATTTTACGAAGGAGATAAGGCAATGAATGACTCTTTTTCCAACAATATTGTTCTTCCTGTTGATGATACTACCAATGCTACCTATTTGGAAATCCAGGCCGATACGACTGCCCCGGCACAAAAAATAAAGCTGACTGCAGAATGTTCTGACGATATTGTCCGTATAGAATACTCGCTGGGCAATGACCTCTGGGTAGTGTACGATCCGCAAGAAGGCGTACCTGTAACCGATAACTGCACAGTTTCTTTCCGGGGATTCAATGAAGCCGGTGATCAAGTCCAAACTGCGGAATATCCGGTTGAAAATATTGATAAGATCGCCCCGGAAAAACCGCAAATCACGGTTTCCGACACAAACCCCACCAATCAAGATGTTATCGTCAGTGCCGTTTTCAGCAATGACAGCACGGTTCGACAGTACAACAAAAACGATTCCGGCTGGGTGGATTACCCGGCAGAAGGCGGAATCACTTTTGAAGAAAACGGTTCAGTAAAATTCCGCAGCTATGACGCTGCCGGAAATGTTTCAGATGAAGTGGAAAAAATTGTCAACAACATTGATAAGATCGCCCCGGAAAAACCGGTCATATCTTTCAGCCGGGAAAACGGTATCTCCAACGAACCGGTAACTTTTATTATTTCGGCAACCGAAGGTACTTTGGAGTATTCGTTCAACAACATTGATTGGGTACCCTACACTGCCCCGGTGGTAGTTACCGGAAATAAAACCGTGTATGCCAAGACCACCGACGCTGCGGGCAATTATGCAGAAACCTCTCAAGCGATAACCGTTATCGACCCGACGGCAGCAAGTTCACTTACAGAATATATCTTTATCAAGAAAAACTATACCGCCAAAAATACCCAAGGCAAAAAAGTCAACGGTATTGAGCTTGAGTTCGGCAAAAATGCTTTTTCTTCGCTGGAAGAAGCTCAAAACACCCTGAACGATCCGGCAAATCCGCTTTATGTGTATGTAATGCTCGACAGCACCAATGTTCTTTCCGGGCTGTGGGATGAATTTACCGGCAAAACAGTAAGCGGTGCCCAGCAAAAGGTCACTCTGAAAGAAGATTCCGACTATCACCATTACAAGGTATCGGTTGCCGGTAAGGGTAAACTTGATGCCGTCAGCGGCGATTACTCTCAAGTTACCGCCCGGTGGTTCAAAAATGCCGGAGTTTCCGGCCGGGCAAAGTTGGCGGCAGTCATCGGCGGCAGCTGCTCTTTTGAAGAAAAAATTACCCGATCGGTGCCCAACAGCAGCAACTTTTCACACCAGCGTCAGGTCAAAACCACCCGTA
>JAZSHD010000266.1:0-4003 GCA_045533055.1 Victivallaceae bacterium
ATGATTTATTCATGCTCCGGCATAGCTCAGCGGTAGAGTAGGTGGCTGTTAACCACTTGGTCCCTGGTTCGAATCCAGGTGCCGGAGCCATTTTTTTGCTTCATATCGTGGCACATCTCGAGCCTTTGCGGCTTCTCTCCCTTGGTCGTGTACGGAGGTACACTCCCGCGGTCGTTCATTGCAAAAACACGACCTGCTTGTCACGCCGCAGCGTTGCGGAGGCGGATGCTCACGCAATTTCGCAAAATTGTATTGCTGCATCGTTTAAGATTTGCGGAAATGGAAACATTTCCGCATTTTTTGTGTCAACAAAAAACGAACCAAACCCGGAGGGTGGTTCGACCCCGAAGAGGAAATGCGAGCATTTCTGCAAAGCAGAAAGCGGAAGGCAATAGTATACAACTGAAAGTTTTCTTTTTCCAATAGCGGTAGAAGAATCAGATAATCTATTGAAAAAATCAAAGAAAATTTAAGGAGTTTGGCTGATATTGGCAGTCATCCGCCTGTCCCGTATCTCATTGGTGATATTTTGTAACAGCGTAACAAATATAACGGTAACAGGCAGAAACTCCTGCCGCTGGAGTTTGCTTCGGGCAACAGGAGTTTTTATTTACAAATCTTACTTGTTTTTTGCGGATTTTGCCTTATCGTGCATCCGTACAGCGTACAATATGAAGTTATACATCAAAGTACAGCCGGGGGCACGCATGGAGCCGTGAGCCGTGGAAGGGATTTCTATGCAGCGGACTGTATTAACTTTATATACTCTCCGCAAACGGGCTTCCAGCAGCAGATTTTCTTCCAGTCTTGCGGGCCAATCCCAATTCCGGTCGCCCATAAGCAGCGTTATTTCCGGAGCGTTGGCAGAAGCATTACCGATAGGGGAAAATTCGTCGATCAAAATATCCGGAACTTTTTCGCCCTTATCCTTGCGTTCTTTCAGTATCTGAAAATGGGTGGTCATCTGACCTGAGAACGGGAAGAACCCGGCAAAGTCTTTGGGCTTTACGCCGTAAGCTGCCAGATATTTATCTGCCAAAGCGATCATCGCGGTCAGATATCCACCGGCAGAGTGCCCGGCTACAAAAACCATATTGGGGTCGCCGCCAAACTCTTTGATATGTTTTTTGACCCACGCTGCAGCGGCAGCAGCATCGTAAATATAATCCGGGCAAGAGGCCCCTTTGCCCGAAAGCCGGTAATTAACAGCCGCAACTGCAACTCTCTCGTAATCCAACGGCTGCGGGTAAAACTTATTGCCCCGGGCAAGACCGCCCCCGTGGAACCAGACAACAGTGGGAAAGTTCTTCACGCCATCGGGAGTACGCAAGTCCAGTTTGCAGCGTTCACGCAAATATTTCACATCGCCGGTTACCGGAAAATCTTTATCGTAATAAGCTATATCCTTGACTTCGGCTGCCGATACGCTGCCCCACACACAGCACAGCAAGAGTGCCGGCAATAACATCTTTTTCATAAATTCACCTCATTATTGGTTGTTTTCAGCAAGTTTATTCTTTTTTCTGTCATGAAAGAAAAATTGTATGGCATTGTAGCTGTTGTGCCACAATACATAACTTATTACTCCCATGGCGACCAAAGGCCCGGCGTAGACCAACGCCAGATAAATAGTCAGCGTGGTATTCTTCTGCCCCAGACTCTGGCTGGACTCGTGTTTAAGACCTTTCTCGCCCACAAAGTAACCGATGGCAAAGTTTGCCGCACAAATCAGCAATGCGATCAAAGCGATCTCCCCCACGATCAACAGCGATACATCCGGGTTTTTCTGAAAGAACTCCGCCGCCTGTGTGGCAATGATAAAGAGCGTGACCGACCAGAGCGAAAAGGTTGCGGTACGCACCTTTTTGGGCCACTCTCTTGCTTCCGGACGGATTTTCAGTATTACCCGGGAAACAACATAAGGGATCACCAGCAAAAATGCCAGCGACTCCAGCACCCGCAGCATAAAGCTCCACGATGTATCGCCGCATACCATCCCCATCAAAGGCGGCAAAACACAGGCGATCCCCAAGTTGGTAACTACAAATGCGGTCAGCACATACCCCACATTGCCGTTGAGAAACCCCATAACTACCGCCGCCGCCGTCGCCGTGGGTGTTATGCCCACAAAGAACGCCGCCTGGGCAAGAGTATCATTGCCGGTGAGATATTTTACTGCAAAGTAACAGCTTACCCCGATAACTAAATTTACCAACAATACGATAAAATGGGATTTCCGCAACTTCATATCCCGGATGTTCAACCCGAGAAACACCATCAGCAGCATTATCATCAAAAGCCAGCGGATCAGAAAACTGGTACACGCCGCCTGCGGAAAAAACATCCCCAACCCCAGCGGCACAAAAATCATTGCCGGCCTTAAAAGATTTTTCAACATAACCTACTCCCGATGATCGCAAACAAAAAGGCGTGGTGCAAACCTGTTTTGTGGGGAAAAAACCTTTTTGAAAAAAGGTTCTTTTCCCCACCTTGTCCCGCCATAGCCTTGGGCGACGGTGGAACCCCATTTTCCAACTTAATTTATATAAGAAAGATACAATGTTTTATCTGCAATAAAATTCACTGCTTTTATATAAAATCAAGCTTGCTGATTTTTTTCGACAGCAAATAAAATTTTATGCAAAAAAACGGAGGCATTGCAACCTTTTGCAAAGTTTTGCAACACCCCCTTTTGATGAGTCAAGCTCAAATTGATCAGCCGTTACGCTTTTCAAAGTCTTTCATAAAGTCGATCAGAGCATCCACGCCAGCCATGGGCATAGCGTTGTAGATGCTGGCACGGCAGCCGCCGACGATACGGTGACCTTTGAGCTGGGTCAAACCGGCAGCGGTGGCTTCCTTGACGAACTGGGCATCCAGCTCTTCGCTGGGCAGACGCCAGACCACATTCATGCGGGAACGGCTTTCTTTCTGAACCGGGGTGCTGTAATAGCTGCTGCTGTCAAGGAAGTCATAAAGTTTGGCAGCCTTGGCATCGTTGATCTTTTCGATAGCAGCAATACCGCCCTGGGCTTTGATCCAGTCAGTAACCAGTGCCAACAGGTAAATGGCAAAGGTCGGCGGGGTGTTGTAAAGCGAATTGTTTTCGCTGTAAGTCGAATACTTGAGCATGGTGGGCAGATTGGCCGGAGTGCGTTCAAGCAAATCGTTACGCATAATGACTACTGCCATACCGCTGGGGCCAAGGTTCTTCTGGGCACCGGCGTAGATCATGCCGAAATCGTTGACATTGACTTCGCGAGACATGATATCGCTGGACATATCAGCGATCAGCGGCACATTCTTGTCAACTTTGGGGAACACCCGATACTGGGTACCGGCAACAGTGTTGTTGCTGGTAATGTGCAGATAAGCCGCATCAGCCGGAGTGGCTTCCCACTTGGTGAAATCCGGAATGTAAGCATATTTATCTTCTTTGCTGGAGCAGACGATGCGGGCCTTGCCCAGATTGGCGGCTTCTTTGTAAGCCTTGTTACTCCACACGCCGGTATCGGCATAGTCGGCAACTTTGTCGCCCAACAAATTCATGGCGAGCATGGCAAACTGCATGCTGGCACCGCCCTGAATGAACATTACGGAGTAATCATCGCTGATCTTCATAAGTTCTTTGACATTGGCTACTGCCCGTTCGATGACTTCGGTGAACTGCTTGCCGCGGTGAGAAAGTTCCACAAGACCGCTGCCGGAATCCTTGAAGTTGCAAAATTCAGCCTGGGCGATTTTCATTACATCCTCCGGCAACATAGCCGGACCTGCACTGAAGTTATAGGTCTTCATCGTTTTATCCTTTCTCAATGAATGAAGTGCGTTAAAATATCAAGCTAATAATATACACTGTTTTACAAAATTTTCAACTCATTTTGTATTTTTTTTACAGTATGCAGCATTTTTTCAGAAAAAAACAACTTTTTTTAATGTTAAAAAAAAGGCTCTGTGCCCAATACGGGTAGGTCAGTAAAAATCTTTATGATCAACTTTTGTA
>JAZSHD010000049.1:0-5855 GCA_045533055.1 Victivallaceae bacterium
GACAATGAATGGAATACAACTGGATTTATTCACTTTTGCCGCAATGCAGAGCCAGGAACAGCCCATCAAAGCTGAGCCTGTTATCGTGCCGAAAAACTTTGTCTATGACGGCAAATATCCGCTCCCGACCGCGAAAAGTGAACGGATTGCGGCAAACTTGAAAGCAATCAGACTTTTGAAATCACTCTCTGAAGAACGCCCATTGAAATATGATGAGCAAATCACTTTATCCCGTTTTACCGGCTGGGGCGGCTTGACCGATGTTTTTATGGAAGATGATCCTCATTTTGCCGAACTCAAAGAACTTCTGACCAAAGAAGAATATGAAACTGCTGAAAGTTCTATGCTGGATAGCTACTACACGCCGGAAAATATCATTGACTTCATGTGGACTCTTGCCCGACAGAAACTTGGTGTCAAAACCGGAAAAGTCGCTGAACTTGGTTGTGGAACCGGTAATTTTATCGGATATGCACCCATGCAGAAAGGCTATCAGTTTACGGGTGTTGAGATTGACAAGATCTCCGGCACTATCGCAAAACGCCTTTATCCGGAATCGACGATCCACATCAATTCTCTGGAAAAAGTGAAACTCTCCGATAATTTTGATCTGGTCATAGGTAATGTTCCCTTTGGTCGTTTTGCTCCGTATGACCCGCAATTCCGCAGTTACAACAGTTGGAATCTGCACAATTATTTTATTGCTAAAGCTCTGGATTTGCTGAAAGACGGCGGGCATCTGGTAGTTTTAACTTCCAGTTCGACAATGGAGCAGCCCGGTTCAATGGCCAATATTCTGATGCAGAAAGCCGGAGTTGTTGAAGCCTACCGGTTGCCGAAGAATACCTTTGCCGGAACCGAAGTTGTTGCCGACATTCTGATCATCAAAAAAGGTTTTACCGAAGACCTCTCCGGAAATCTGAAAACTGTTGAAACATCCGATAATACCGGAACTGTTGAAATCAACTCTTATTTTGCCAAACATCCGGAGCATATCTTTGGAATACTGTCCAAAACTGGTAAAATGTATGGCAAAACCGATACCACCACCGTTTTGCCGGGAGAAAAAAGTCTTGAAGAATACTTTGCAGGAATCCTGTCAGAAAAGAAAAATACCGTTGTTGAATCAGCCATTGAAAAGAGTTCATCTCCTGAAACCGATCTTTTCGGCAATGTTGTTATCGACACCCCAAAAAATAAAACTTTCAATATCGGCGAAATTCCTGAAACTGTAGATGCTCCACTTGATGCAAAAGAATACACGATTTTCTGCACACAACACGGAGTTTATCAGGTTATTGATGGTGAAGGCAGACGGATGAAAGACCGCAAAGGAGAAGATCTTTCAGCAAAAGAAATCAAAAAGATCACCTCTTTTGTGGCAATCAAAGAAACTTTGAACCGCTTGATTGCAGCTCAACTTGATTTCAATGCAACAGATGCCTTTATCGAACAACTCCGGACTCAACTGAAATGGCAGTATGAAGATCATGTTGCCCATTACGATGTGTTGTCAAACCGTACTATGCACCGCTTTTGTACGGAAGATCCGGAATTCAACAAAGTCGCCGCCATTGAGAATTGCAAAAAGGTTTCTATTGTCAATAAAGCCGGAGTCAAGACCACTAAAAATGTCTATGCGGGACAACATTGTGACTCTGGCGACCAGTGCCTATTCCGGGTACAGTTCATCTTCCACCGGAAACAACAGCAATTACAACTATTCCGGAACCAACAAAGATACTCTTGAGGATGACCGGGATTTGAGAACAAGCCAGGATACCGCCCTTGACTTTTAATCAACCCAAAGGAGAACGGATAAATGAAGCATTGGAGAAAAACGATCTGCTGTATCACCCTTGCGGGTGTAACGCTGGGTATGACCGGATGCAGTTCAGTCGGAGAACTTTCCACCTCGGAACTGGTGGCTCCCGGACTTGCCATCGGCGGGGCTACGCTGGGAGCATTCGCCGCAGAAAACGAAGATGAAGGCACCCGGTTGGCGGCAACTGCCGGTGGCGGTCTGATCGGCTGGCTGGTGGGAATGTTTACCACTCAGAACATCAAAAAAGAGAAAAAAGAAGAGTTCCGAAGCGGCTATGAACTGGGGCAGTCCAATGCCACAAAATCGCTTTATTGGAACATTCAGACTCTCCATGAAGCGAAAAATCAGCCGGACAGTCAGGTGATTTACTATCAGATTCCGGCAGATTATCCCCATGATGGAACCAAGCGTACTCCCGGTTCGGTTTTAATGCCGGTAACCGAGGTCAGAAAATGAAAAAGAAAAGGAAATCTTTCAGAAAAGAGCATCGTATCCATGGGCAAAAAGAAGAAAAACATCAATCGGGAATGCCAGTTCTCGTGCCGGATGCGCCAGCAACGGAAAGACAGAAAGATCTGCTGCGACTGGCAGTCGATAAAAAATGGCTCGATCCCAACCCGTTCATTCAGAATTATTCCAAATGGGAGAATCTTACGGCAGCAGAGGCGGATAAACTTCTTGCCTCGATCCCGCCGGAACGGCTCGGGATCCTCGAAAGAGAGCTGAAGGAAAAATCCCGCAATCTGAGAAACGAGCATACCATTGCCCGCAGTATCGGACGGGGGATTGAAGATGAACTTAAACAATTCGGTCACACTATTGACGGAGGTTTATAATGAAAAAACAATTTTTTGCCCTTGTTTTGACAGCATCAAGTTTATTGCTGCCGCTGCAAAGTTTTGCGGCATACGCAGTTTTTGATGCCACCAACAATGTTCTTGCCACCTTGCAGAAAACGATGGACAGTGCCTTTCAAACCGTACAAAAAGCTAATATGTCCACCTTGATCCAGCAGGGAAAAGAGGACTTTGCCGAACAGGTTAAAATCTATGAAGAGTGCGTGAAGCAATACGAAGAATGTATCAAGATTTACAATCAGGCAGTTGATACCCATAACTGGATCGATACCAATGTGGGTAATGCCCGGAATCTCAAGACATTTCTTTCCTGCGGATTTTCGGATTTGCAGAATCTTCAGCAGCTTTCCACTCTGCTCAACACCACAATGAATCAGACTTCCACTGCCGCCAATCCCAATTACAACTCTGCTTTGCTCAAGCAGGCGGACAGGATCATCGGTAATGATATTCTGAAAAAGACCGCAGATCAGGGAATTGAAATGCAGACCTATGCCCAATCGTCGGAAAAGATTGCCGACCGGAGTGATGAAATTGCCAGAAATATGCTCACCAAACTCCGTACCAAAGATCAGGTATTGGAAGCCAAAGTATCTTCCGGTACAGCAGATATGATGCAGATACTCCATGCCAATGAACAGGCAACGATCTTTATTGCCGAAGAGTTGGGCAGAGTAAACAGTAACATTTCCGCCTTGAACCGGACTGCGGCAAAGCAGTTGGAGCAAAGCGGCGTTTCCGAGATGAATAAAGCTCAGGAAGCCGCAGTTTTCCAGACACTTGAAAATGATGCCGTACAACGGGGGAGTTCCTATACGAAGCAGAGGGATTCCCGTGATCGTATCAACGACATCTTTGATAACTGCAGGGCGTTCTGATGATGTTTCTGCTTGCAAGTGTCAATACAACGATCCGTCTGGGTGGAACAGGAGTTGATCTGACGTCAGCTTCGAGCGTTCAGCAGCTTATTTCCACGACCATGACGAGCATCCATTACTTTGCTCTGGCGATTGCCTTGTGCATATTTCTGCTGGCGATCGTAAGACAGTACACGCAGTTTGCCGAGCATATGGGCGTAAGGTTCATCGGTTCTCTGCTGGTGGTGCTGGTAATGATATTTTCATTTCCAAAGATCTGTGATGCTGTACAAAATGCCACATATTCCTATTCCCAGGGAACATCCATGACGATGGAAAATATGTTCTGCTGGCTGACTGAACAGAAACCCAATGCCGGAAAAAACAACACGCAGAACCAGAGCGTAATGAAAAAACTCGCTCATCTGCCGGAAAGTATCCTGCATTCCATTCAGGCGGCTATGTGCAACATTTTCTATGTCAATGGAATTTATCTTGGCAAAGGGATCAGAGACATTGTGTACTTCATATTCAAATGCCTTTACAATGGAGCGTTATGTCTGACACCCATATTCTTTGCCGCCATGCTGATACCGGAAACCAAACATCTGGGAGTGAACTTCATCGTCACTTGTATCGGTATGGCATTGATGCCGCTTTGTTTCCTTTTCGGAGACCTCTGCAACATCTGGCTGGCAGAACATATGTGGGCAACTCTGGGCCTTGGTTCAGGCGGAACATTCTGGACGATGGCACGCACTGGACAGGCAATGCTCAATCCCATCGGTACTGTTTTAGGTTATATCGCTTTCGGAATATTTTATGCTCTGCTTGCGGCGATCGTTTATATCGTTCTACCGTTCCTTTACATGAAACTTTTCCGCAGCGGTACACCCGGTTCGCCGGCTGGTTTGATTGCATCCATGATCGGTAAAGCCGTAAACACTGCCATTGTCGGTGGAGCGATGATCGCAACTGCAGGAGCCGCTGCTCCCGCAGCCGGTGCAGCCGGAGCCTCCGGTTCTTCCTCCGGAACGGCGGCACAAGCGGCAAAAAATGCGGCTAAAACCGCCATCAATACCGGAAGTTCCGGCAACGGCAGTTCAGACAATGCTGCTTCTGAAATTGATTCAGCAGCCAATACGCCGCCCGGGAAGTGAGGTTTTGAATGAGAACAAACCATAAAAAATACTCCGGGTATGGGGATTTATCACACACACCCAACAACCCGAATTCCTGTACCCGGAGTTCTTTACGCTCTCCCGGACAAAGTGTCGGTATGGAACAAAAGTGGATCATCTTCTGGAGTCTGCTTCACATTGCTACGCTGGTCTGTTTTGTTCTGGGTATTTACTATACCAAAGAGTATATGCTTATGCCTGACCGGATCATCATCTGCGATCAGGCAGGCAATCTCTATCGCGGCAAAAGCTGCAATGTCTTATGTCAGGCAACGGCAGAAGATATTGCCCGAAAATCTGCGATGGCATTTCTCACCCGGAATGGAGAACACAGCAACCAACAGGCATTGGAGGCTCTCTTTGGCAGATCAGCACAGAAATCTTTGCGGATGCTGATTGGGAACAGTCAGGATGAATTCAAAGAGCAGGAAATCCGGCAGATCCCGGTCATTGAAACAATCGAAATCGCCGGAACTCCCGAAAAAGATCAATGCCTTGCCTTTGTGCGGGGAACGCTTCACAGAAATGGTATTTATATGAAAATGCCGTACTACCAGAAACTTGAGTTTACTCTCGGGTTGCGGTTGATGCGTTCCGGAAGTTTATCTGAATATCCCTTGCGGGTATTGAGAATGGTGTATGATGAAAAATCCATCTATGACAACAAGAAAGGAGAGAACCAATGACTTATAAAAACTGGCACGAGGTACTGAAATGTGCCTTTATCCTCTATGTGCCGTTGTCATTCCTGACGCCATTATTGATGTATCAGTGGCGGGATAACAACCGGCTCATTGTGATGGATCAGGCAAACAGTTACCACATTACCGAGTATTCATCGGAAGAAGCATTGAAAAAGCTGTATGAATACCAGATCAAACAGGCGGTATATGCGTTTCTTATGCGGAATCCGCAGGGATTTGACAATCCGGAACTGCTTAACGCTATGTTTGTTGGATTTGCCCGGCAGGAGGCTCAAAAACAGTTTGAGTCCGAAGCGGCACAGTTCAAGCAGTACAAGATGCACCAGAAACCGGAAATCCTCAATATCCGTATTCTCCGTGCCGACCGCAGGCGTTCTTTTGCCCGTATCAACGGACAGTTGATCCGGTACTATATCACGCAGGAGAATATG